>JAJFJC010000522.1 GCA_021774385.1 Alphaproteobacteria bacterium | reverse complement strand
ATCACCGTCGATGGCGGTCAGCAGCTCTGGGGCGACCCCTGGCCGACAGGACGTCCCGACTACTTCAAGCTCTAAGTTATTTTTACCCGCCAATGCGACGGCACGGCCCCAGCGACGGGACTGCGGAAGGTATAGACCCTGTCATCCAACAGGTTACCCATATAAGCGGTTTTCCGGTCCGGCCCGCCGAACGCGATGGAGGAAATACTGCGCGCCACGTCCGATACCACCGAATCCATATGCTCCCGGCCCAACTCTCCGCTCAGAAAGGCGGCTTCCACTGTTGCCAGCGCATCGGCATCACAATCTTCAAACACGATCGTTTGATCGCCGGTTGGCGCAACATGAACCAGCCGGTTCGATACCACGCTGGTCATCCAGATACCGCCATCCACATCGAAGGCAAGGCCATCGGGGTACACGCCCGCGCCGTACTCGGTAACGGTCTCGCGCGGACCAAGCGACCCGTCGTCGGCGATCCGGAACCGACTTGTGCGGCGTCCAAATGTTTCGTTCACGACCAACCAGTCGCCGGAGGGATCAACGATGGCTTCGTTGGTATAGCCCAAACCCTCGGCGACAATTCGCGCACCGGCCTGATCGGCCATGATGATGTATCCATCCGCGACATCGCCACGGTAGGCCAGATCGCGGGGCTCATGCCTTGTGCTAACAGTAATCCAGACCCGGCCCTTGGCGTCGACCCCGACGAAGTTCGTGGGCGGGATGGGATCGCCGTCGACCTCCAGCAGGAAAGGCAACGCGGTCCCGTCGGCCTTTAACCGCCAAACGCCGCCGCCATCCGGATTCAAATCGGCAAGCAGAAATTCACCGTCTGCTGTAATGGCAAAGCCATTCACGCCGATTGCATGCGGTGTCGATCCTGGTGCGGGCAAAATGTGTCGCGGCGTGCCGTCCGGCGAAATCCGAGTCACGCCACCGCCCCAGTTGGACACAAAGATGTCACCTGACTCGAGGCAGAGAACGCATTCCGGGCGTGATAGATCGTGGCTGAAGAAGCCGAGATCGCTTTTACCGACCTTGAAATCCAACATCGTTCAGTCTCCCTGTCATCAACCCGTCGGCGCATCCGGCCGCAACAATCCTTCCGCCTTCAACTCGGCCCAAAAATCCGCCGGAATGGTTTGATTGAGCAGCGCCGCATTCTCCGTGGCATGTTCCGGCGCCGTTGCGCCCGGGATGATCGCGGCGACGGCCGGATGAAATAGCGGAAACTGCAGCGCCGCCGCGCGGACCGGCACCGAATGGCGCGCGCAGACGGCGCGAATTCCCACAAGCTTCTCAACAACATCCGAGGGCGCCACCTTATATCCGTAGACCGCCCCGTTAGCGGGACCCGTCGCCACGATCCCGGACGAGAAGACAGAGCCAATAACAACGCCGATATTCTTTTCCGCGCACATTGGCAAATCAACGTCCAGCGCAGGCTGATCCATGAGCGTATAGGGCATCGCAATCAGAAACATATCGGGGTCGAACCGTTCGACGAAACGCGGAATAAAACCCGGATCATTGATACCAAATCCGATACCGGAAATTTCACCCCGCGCACGCATATCCGATAGTTCCCGCCATCCACCGCCGGAATCGAGCTGTTCGATGGCGCCAGCAATTCCGCCAACACCGCTTGTGTGCTTATTATCATCTTCCAGCCGTGCATCGAGATCATGAACGAACAGCAGGTCGATGCGGTTCACTCCCAGCCGATGCAGACTATCTTCATAGGAACGCCGGATACCCTCCGCTGTGTAGTCAAACCGGTAGTCGAAGGGCAGCCCATCGTGCCAAGGCGTCGTGGAGAATTGACCCGGGCTTTCAGGCCGGAAAAATAAACGGCCTACCTTGGTCGAAAGCACAAAATTTTCGCGTGGCTGCGTGCGCAACACATGCCCGGTGCGATGTTCACTCAGGCAATGGCCATACCAGGGCGAGGTGTCGAAATATCCGACCCCCGCATCCAACGCGGCACGCAACGTGTCTTCCGCTTGCTTTTCGCTAATCACACCGACCCGCTGCCCGAGCCCCACACCGCCAAACCCCAGTTTCGTGACAGAAAGCCCGGTATCGCCAACAGTTCGCTTTTCGATTTTTCCCATCGTCCTCTCTCTTTCGGCGATCCTACGCCACCGAAACTATCGGGCAACACGCCACTGGTGGCAAACGCGGAGCCGAAAGCCATACAAAATTGGTCCAGAGACGTAAAAAATACCGCATTTTCCTCTTTAAATTTACGTGCAGGATACAAATCTCTTTGTCTGCACGCGCAAACCGAGGATTACCGTGAAAAATCTTGCTGCATCCGCGACACGAACAGGACTTCGCGAATTTCTCATCGCGTCGGCCTTTGCCATGGCCTGCCTCATTGTGAGCGCTTCAATGGTGAAAGCAGCCGATCAGCTAGATCAGGGCCTGAAAGTCGGAGCCACGATCCCGCTTGCGATGAGCGCGCCGGACCAGAATAGCGACGCGCAAAGCCTGAAATCACTTATCGGCCGAAGCGGCCTTATCCTGCTTTTCACCCGATCACTCGATTGGTGACCCAGCTGTAAGATTCAGGCGGTCGCCTGGAACGAACGGATCAGCGAATTCAAGGCGCTCGGCTACACCGTCGCAACGGTTAGTTTCGACAAGGTCGCGGCACTCACTAGTTTTGCTAAAAGGCGTAAAATCAAATTCACATTGCTAGCTGACGAAGACGCAGCGATCATCAAGGCCTTTGGTGTCGTGAATGAAAGCTTCGCCAACGAATCCTGGTACGGAGTCGCCCGACCAGCCATTTTCGTGGCCAACAAGCAAGGTGTGATCGCCCATCGGTTTTCCGAAATTTCCTATCGGGACAGACCGGATATCGACCTTGTGCTAAGCAAGATCAAATAACCGGCCGAATTTCCCTTTCGGTGTATCTGAATGGTATGGCTACTTCGTGCACATTTCATTGCCGAAGGAATACGTCATGGCCGCCATCGCGTTCGATATCCCCGAAGAAATTACCGCCGTCGCGGACGGCTTGCGCGCGTTCGCCGACGCCGAGGTAATCCCGCGTCACGAGGCGCATCGCGACCTGTTCGAGAACCCGCGCCGGCTATTCGACGAGGATGGACGATTCTCGGACGAATTGCGGACACAAATTGGCGAGGTTCGGCGTGCCGCCGCGAAGGCTGGATATTTTTCCATGTGCGTGCCCGAGGAACTGGGTGGCGGCGGGCTCGAACATCTCGCCTATTTCGTCGGCTGGGAAACGTTATTCCATCATTGTGGACCACAAAATTGGCTGATGCTGTACGCGGTAAGCCACTGGGCGTTTGGGCCCAGCCGGTTGCTCGAGAAAGTCACGCCTCGCGCCCGAGAGGAGATTCTGGCCCCGCTTATGGCCGGCGAGAAATCCATGTGTTTCGGTCTGTCGGAGCCCGGCGCCGGCTCCGACGCCGCGGCGCTGAAAACCAAGGCGGAACCTGATGGCGACGGTTGGCGTGTTAGCGGGCGAAAGATTTGGACCTCGAATGCACCGGTCGCGGACTATTGCATCCTGTTCGCCATCACCGACCCCGAAAGAGCGGCGGCACGGCGCGGTGGCATTTCCGCCTTCCTCGTCCCGACCGACGCGCCCGGCTTCGAAGTGCAGCGCATCATCAAACTGTTCGGTCATATCGGCGGCGACGAGGCGGAACTGCGCTTCGAAGACCTGAAGGTGGAACCCTGGCAGCTTGTCGGCGAATTGCATGAAGGTTTCGCGATGGCCCTGTACGGAGTCTCGCTGGGCCGCATCTACAATTCCGCGCGTGCCGTCGGCTACGGCCGTTGGGCGCTGGAAATGGCGATCGATTATGCCAATGCCCGCGAGGCTTTCGGCCAGCCGATTGCCGACTATCAGGGCGTTACCTTTCCCCTAGCGGACTCGGCGATGGAACTGCACGCCGCCCATTTGATGGGATTGAACTCGGCAACCCTTCTGGATCGCGGCGAACGCGCGATCAAGGAGCTCTCGATGACCAAGGCCTATGCGGTGCAAGCAGGGTACCGCGCCGTCGACCGGGCGATGCAGACTCACGGCGCGATGGGGTTCACCAACGAACTCGGTCTGCATGACGCCTGGCACGCGCTACGTGTCGTCAATGTCGCCGATGGGACAAATGAAATTCTTCGCCGAACGATTGTCCAGCGGATGCGAAGAGGTGATGTCGATCTTTAAGCGAATTCAGTGAAATTCAGAAACTCGTATTCATCGAGACCATACTGTGTGCGCTGTCCAGCGTATAAATTTTCTTCTTCCCGAATCCCTTGATCTCGTGTTCACCACGTTCAATGAAGCGAAAATCATGCTCGATCAGCGCATGCATGTCCTCGCATAGGGAGATTTCCATCGGTTCCGATAGTGCTTCCATGCGCGATGCCAGATTCACGCCCGGACCGAAGATGTCGTAGACGTATTTCTGCACGCCGACAATGGAACCAATCACCGTGCCTGAATTGATACCGATGCGGCATTTCCACTGGTTGGTATGCGCGGCATTCCGGCGTTCGATATAGCGCAATATTAAAACCGCCACTTTGGCGATATTTTGCGCATGCTCGGGTGTCGCCTCCGGAATACCGGAAACGGCCATATAGGCATCCCCCACCGTCTTGATCCGCTCGCAGCCGAATTGCTCCATAATGCGATCGAACGCGGTAAAGATATCGTTCAGTTCGGAGATAACACCGGCAGGATCGTCCGCGATCGCCATATCGGTAAAGCCGACGAAATCGAGCATTAAAATCGACGCAGCCTCATATTTTTGCGGCGTCGTTACGCCAAAGGTTTTCAACTCCTCATAGACTGTTTTCGGCATGATATTGAGGAGCAGTTTTTCGACACGCTCCTTTTCACGTTGCAGTGTCCGGTTCTGTTTCTCGACCATCGTCGAGTAGGACTCGATCATGTATTCGAGTTCCTTGATCTTCGAGATGTTCTGGCATTCGAGGATCAATACCGGTTTGTCGTTATGCGTATGTTTCGTGAACTGCAATGCAAGTGAAACCGATCGCCGCTTTACCTTGATCGTCGACTCGCACACATAAAGTTCGCCCTCGGCAACCTTCCCTTCCAGCGATTTATAGTCGATATCCGGAAGCACTTCGTCTACGGGTTGGCCAACGCTCGTCGTTCCCGGCAGCCATTCGATAAAGCGTCGGTTGGCAAAAAGTACTTCGCGCGACTGCAAATCCAGTATCGCCAGGCCGACGCCGACGGATTCCAGCAACATCTGGTTGAACCTGTCGAGCTTCATCACCGGCCCGGTTTGAACGGCATCATCGGTTGCAGCGTTTGAGTCTGATAGCGCCAAGATTCTAAGTACCAATTATGTATTGCGCGCGATTCCGAATGTCCTCGATGATCACGCCGACATCTTCTGCTTGAAGTTCAAATTCTTCCAGCGTCTGCTGCAGCAATGATACGGCTTCGTTGAACGCTGGTAGGTCGATTTCCAGATCCGCATGAACCTGGCGTAGCATCTCATTGGTATAACTTGCCGGCCCCCCCATCGCCATCGCGATAAACTTGGTCTGGTGGTCGATAAGGTTTGGCATGTCGATGTCTTCGAAATAGTCACCGATGACATCGGAATCGAGCGCCTTGTCGTAGAACGACAACACAATCTTGCTAACGCTCGCGAACCCACCGTAGCGCTCAAACATGCTACTTGCCATAAAGCTTTCCCCCCGGAAAATTTTGCATTCCTGAACCCGCTAACGGATCCGAAATGCGCCGCCCCAATACCAATTCGAAGATTCAATACGCCGACGGAATACTCCCGTGCCGCTGTTTCTTTCAGCGCCGATGGTAATCTTAAACGGCGGTGGAGGAAAGCAACTCCGACAAATGGAAGTTTCAGCGAATAGAATCTGTCAGCCAACACCACAGATAATCCGCGAATGACCGCGCAACGTAAATATCGAATATCGGCCCGTCTTTATCCGTTTCGTCTGCGGTCTGGTGCAGAATGATTGCGGCTTTTGCCAACGTTGTCTGGGCAACATCGCCGAAGGCAAAGGCTCGCGGATGCAGGTCCAATGCGCAGCCCTTGGCGAGTACCGACCGCGCCGACGAACCGGATAACCGGAAAATAGTCCGCGCATCACTGACATCGACCAAGGACGCATGCTGGTTGAGCAACGCGTCATTGAGGGTGTCCGCAACGGCCCCCTCGCTGCCGGGCGCGCAAACCAGCATCCATTCGTCGGGGCCAAGCCAGAGCGCCGACACCGGCGGCGTCTCGCTCGACGTATTCGGGGCGAGCGGCAGGTCAATCTCTAACGCACCGCGCACAGCAGCGAGAAACTCGAGGTCGGCCGAATCGCCGCGCAAGTTTACTTTGCCTATGTCCGATTGTTCGGAAAGGTGAACATTCTGCCCATCAACAGTTGGCGGTCCATTACCCGCAATATGCGAAAGTGGACTGCGCGGGCCTTCGATATTAGCCATTAAGCCGGCCCCCTTCCTCATCGAAGAAAACAGGCTTTGTTACGGTAACCTCAATGGTTCCGGCTGGCATCGGCGCGTAAAGGGTCTCCCCCATCCGGCTTCGTCCGGAACGGATCATGGCAAGTGCAATGGATCGCCCGAGATTTGGGCTGTAATAACTGGA
>JAJFJC010000521.1 GCA_021774385.1 Alphaproteobacteria bacterium | reverse complement strand
ACAGATAGTTGGGCCGGATGACCGGCGCTTCGAAGGGATCCGGGCTGGCAGCCATGATCGTTCCACGGCTGTCCGGCCGGCCCGGACAAATCACAAGCGACATGCCAGGTTTCCGCTCCAGTTGATTCTTCACCTCGGGATCGAAACTAACCGGCGCGAACAAAAACTGCAGGTCGGGGCTGCTCAACCCTTCACGGCTGCGGCTGAACACCATAACGGTGGTCGCGCCGAAGGTCAGCGCGCCGTCGCCGCGCAATATCCAGCGCGCAATCTCCGGAATGACCCGCGGCACCCGAGCCAATTCATTGATTGTCACCGCCCCCGTAACCCGGTGATTGACGCGTACCACGTAATGGTCGGACAGATTACCACCAACGCCAGCCGACTCGTGCACCACATCGACACCGAGGGATTGTAAATGTTCACCGGGGCCGACGCCGGAAACCTGCAACAAATGTGGTGAGTTGATTGAGCCGCCGCTAAGCAGCACTTCGCGCGCGGCGCGGAGTTCCCGGTCGCGCCCGCCTTGGCGGAAGGTGACACCGACGCACCGCTTACCCTCGAACAGCAGCTTCGTCGCAAGCGCCCCGGTTTCGACTTTTAAATTGGGCCTGCCCTTTGCGGCGGCAAGAAAGGTTTGTGCGGTCGATCCCCGAAACCGCCCCTTGCGCGTCATCTGCGAATAGCAAACACCCTCCTGTTCAGCGCCATTATAGTCGGTGGTGAGGCTGTGCCCGGCCTGCTGTGCAGCCTCGACGAATTTATGGGTCAGCGGCAACGTCGTGCGCGCGTCCTCGACTTCCAATGTTCCGCCGCGGCCACGAAATTCGCCATCGCCGCCGCGATAGTTCTCCGATTTCTTGAAATAGGGCAGTACGTCGTCATAGGTCCAGCCCTTGCAGCCGCGTTGCGCCCAACCGTCGTAGTCGGCGGCGTTGCCACGCACATATTGCATGCCATTAATCGAACTCGATCCACCCAGCACCTTACCGCGTGGCCAATGAATGCGCCGCCCGGCGGTGCCGTCCTCGCCTTCGGTGCTGTAGTTCCAATTGACGACCGGATGATACAGCAAGGAACGAACCCCGGCGGGGATATGGATCATGGGGTTGCGGTCCTTGGGGCCAGCCTCCAGTAATACGACCCGAGCGCCATCCTCGCTCAACCGGTTCGCCAAAACGCACCCCGCCGAGCCCGCGCCAATTATGATATAGTCCGCATCCATGACCGCCCCCCAACTATAGAGCGGAAAGACTACCGCTCACCTTGCGGAAGCGACAAGTCACCCCTCAAATTAAACCGGCTTATCGCCTTGCAACATGACACGATAAAGATACCGCGTTTGACCATGGTCATAATCGCCGTTGGCCTTGTGCAGCAGGCAACGGTTGTCCCACATGGCTAAATCGCCCAAACGCCAACGGTGCCGGTACTGGTATTTTTCCTGTATCGCGTGTTCCAGAAGTTCGTTCAGCAGATCGAGCGCCTCGGTTTCATCGAGCCCATCGATTTCCTCAATACGGATCGGATTGAGATAGAGCGATTTACGCCCGTTTTCCGGATGCGTGCGGACGATTGGATGCCGCACGGCATCGGGCACTTTCTTCTTTGCCTCGTCTGTGAGGCCCATCAGTTTTCGAGCACTGTGTTTGCTTTGATAGACATGTGTGCCCTTCAACCGGGCGATCCGCGTTTTGGTTTCCTCCGGCAGGTCTTCATAGGCCTGCTGCATGTTGACGTATTGCGTGTCGCCACCGCTGTCCGGCAGTTCGATCGCATACAACACTGTCGCCTTCGGCGGCTCGGCAGCATTGGAATGATCGGTGTGATAGCCCGCGCCAGGGATATAGCGCGTGCCATCCGGATAGCGGTCCTGATTCGACAGATAGTGAATTTGTGGGCATTCCGGTAACGCGAATTTCGTATTGTGCTGCGGAAAGATCTCGCCAAAATTTTGCACCGCCGTCACCAGTTGATCCGCCGTCAGGGATTGATCCCGGATCACGATAACCGAAGCGTCGACGAAGGCCTGATTGAGGCGCGCACGGGTATCACCATCGAGCGGTTGGGAAAGATCGACGCCCCGCGCCTCGACCCCGGTATATTCAGACAGTGGTGAAATTTCGCAGCTCATGCTTGCCTTCCTTAATTCTTGTGCCTTATCGCCCCGGCCCGAAGAGGCGATCGTAGGATTTCAAATGTTCCATGATCGCTTCTGCAACGGGTTCGGGGTGCGTCAGCGGCGACATGTGTTCGGCCTTGGATATGATCTGGTAGGCGCTATTCGGCAGTTCCTCGTGCAAAATTTCGGTGACGACGCGATCCGGTTGGGTCGTCTTCTCCCCGCAAAGGATTAGTGTCGGTGCAACAATCGTTCGGACATCCTCAAGTGTCGTGGGATCCGCCAGGTTTGACACAAATGTATCAACGGTCAGTTGCGTACTCGCGAGGAAGCGCGTTCGCGCCTTCTCCGATAATCCATCCCAGGTCCCCGTCCCATTTCGGTAATCGATAAACCCGCGCCAAGCCACTTCGTCGCGGCCCGCCCGGCCATCCTCGATAAACGTCGTGGCAAGATCATTATACTCCGCGAAGACATCCTCCCGGCCCGCCAAAGTGAGCAGCGGCGTCAGCACCGGTTCGATCAACACGAGCGCGCGAAACAGTTCGGGCTTCGCCAGCGCCAAACGCGCGGCAATGGCCCCACCGAACGAATGGCCGACAATGTGCACTGATCCATTACACTCCGCTGCGATAAGCGATGCCACTAGGCGCGCCTGATCGTCGTGGCTCGGCTCCGACGGACCTGACCAAGGATCGGTATCGCCGAAACCGATTAAGTCCGGCACGATCAAATGGTAATCATTTTCAAGATACGGCGCCGATTGTCGCCACTGTGCGCCGGAACTGCCACCCGCATGCAGCAGGATGACATTCGGACCGGCGCCACACTGTACGAAATTCACATTCAGCCCATCAAACTGGTGAGTGACCACGGGAAACACCCTATCCAAGATAGAACGGCCGGCCTTCGTCGCGCAGCCAAATGCGCACGAGGTGGCGGCGGCGTTCCGGCTCCGGCCAATCGCGAAAGGCGGTGCGGCGATGGGCCAGCCGCTTGTTGTTAACGATCTGAATTTGGCCGCGCTCAAATTCGAAACTCTTGCCGAGGCCGCTGCGTTCCGACACCTGCTGCAAGGCCTGGATCGCCGCCCGCGACGCCTTGTCCATTTCCTTGCCGACCATTTCATAGCCGTGCTCGACGCGACGCGGATTGAAATACGCAAAGAGGCGCTCGCCATCCGACACAAAGACCGGCTTGAATGACCAGCGTTGATCGTCCGGCGGGTGTTCCATCTGCCGGTCGTAATAAAACGGCGCGTAGAGACGTGGAATTACATCAGGAAATTCATCAAGCAACAGATTGTAAACCGTCTCCAGGCTGATCAACCCGCTCATCCCGCCCTTGCGCGCGGTCTGCAGGCACAACAGTCCGACGAAGTCCGGCGGCAGGTTAAACGTGTTGTCGCTATGATAACTTTGCCCGCCATTCGTTTTCGAGGAACGAATACCGCTTCCCGCCGTCGATTTTTTACCGGTATCGTGCACGTCGTAGACCATCGTCCCACCCCAACTCTGGGCAACGGGGCGGCTGATCATCGACATCAGTAGCCAGTAAAGTTTCTTGGCGGTGTCCTTCTCAAGCCGTTCGACCGGCAATCGATCGATGATCGCAAAGCCAATACCATCATTAATCTGATCGCGGACCCGGGCCATTGCGGCTTCGCACGCTGGCAAACGGAAGTCGCTAGGGGCGAGTATTTCGGTCGGCACCGGATTGGCTTCCAGTTCCGCTGCCATGCTATCCAGTTCGGCGATGCAATCGTCGTCGAGAGGAACGGTCCCGTCATTCTCTAGAAGAGTTTCCGCTTCCCAGGTCATCGGGCTGGAAAACGGTATTTCCCGCGTC
>JAJFJC010000053.1 GCA_021774385.1 Alphaproteobacteria bacterium | reverse complement strand
TAGGCTTTAAAAGGGCATTTTTAACGGGCGAATGAGTTTTGCAAGTCCCTCAATAATGAATAAAAAGAGAAAGAAATGAGCCGACTACAAACATGGATAGAGAATACGGGTCAATATTTTTGGAGTCATGACAATAAGGTTGAGAAGCAACCCCAAGAAAATCGACCGAGACGATGTTCAGTCCAACAAATCAGCAGAGGAGGAGCCCTCCTTACGACCACACTTGGATCAATATTTTTCGGAGCGGCAAGGGCGGCAGAACCCATCACATCCGACCTGACTAACCGCATTTCCAGACGGGCCGGAACAGCTCCACAAGCAATAGCAACTATCCCCTCTCAATCAGCATTTCCTAATGCCCCTTTTTCTTTGACAGTCTCACCAACAGAACACTTTCTCGACTCCGATTCTGCAGGATTTAAGCTCAAAATTTACGAAAAAAATACGCAGTCCTTACCCAACTGGCTAAACTCTGGCATTGAAGGAATACATTCTTTAAGCGCCTTCAATACTGCTGGACTAGCCTCCGGAGTGGATATCATCGATCACTTCGCTTATGTCACTGATGAAACGAGTTTGCTGATCATCGATGTAAGCGACCCTCACAACCCAACCTTAACAGGTGCTTGTACCACACCAGGGTTTGCACACGGAGTGGATATCGTTGGTAATTTCGCCTATGTCGCTGACGGAACTACTGGCGGAGGTAATTACGGTCTACAAATCATCGACATAAGCAACCCTAATAACCCAACCTTAGCAGGTTCTTATACCACGCCAGGAAATGCTCAAGAAATAGAGGTCATTGGCAATTATGCCTATCTTATTGACGCCCCCTACGCCCTGGATCCCTCTAGTCTGCTGATCATTGATGTAAGTAATCCTAACAGCCCAACCTTAACAGGCTCATATACTACAACAGGAAATGCACAAGGAGTGGACATCATCGGCAATTTTGCCTATGTTGCCGACGGCCCTTCCGGCCTGCTCATCATTGACATAACCAACCGCAACAACCCCACATTAGTGGGGTCATATGATACACCGGGCAATGCCTTCGGAGTGAATGTTATCGGTAATTTCGCCTATGTTGCTGACTATGACTTTGGCCTGCAAATCATCGATATATCTAACCCTAACAGTCCTACACTAACGGGATCATATAATACACCGGGAAATGCCTATGAGGTTAAAGTCTACAATAATTTCGCCTATGTTGTTGATGTGTCCAGCCTCCAAATCATCGATGTATCTGATCCTAATAACCCAACATTAGCAAGGATATATGATCAAAGTCTCGTTTCCGGGGTGTCCATCATCGATAATTTTATTTACGCCATAGACTTCAGCTTTGGTCTATATATACTTGAACAAAGCCTCCTATTATCAGGAGTGCCAAGACCGGAGGATATCGGTAACTACGAACTCGAACTCATCGCAGAAGATCCCGATTTAAACCAAATTTCCTCAACTTTCCTTCTCCGTGTCGAAGGAGCTCCGGTAACAACTGGTGCTATCTCAAACAAGCTAGCAAATGTGGGAACCTTTTATAACCACTTTATCGATCAATCAGTTTTTTTTGACCCTAACGGTGATATTATCTACTACTCGGCAAAACAAACTAACCAAGGGGTCCTGCCCGCCTGGCTCAACTTTTCCCCGATTGGAATTTTTTCCGGTACCCCTTTGGCTTCTGATACGGGAACATATGATATTCTAGTCAATGCTTATGATGGGATTGCTTTGGCCAAGGCCAACACCACCTTTTCTTTATCTATTGATCACTTCCCACAAGTTTCGGTTCCAATCTCTAATCAAGCGGCAAATTTTGACGCCCCCTACTCATTCACAATCCCAGAGCAAACGTTTACTGACCAAGATGTCGACGACACATTAACTTACAGCGCCAATCTTTCTGGTGGAGCCCCCCTCCCCTCTTGGCTTATTTTTAATTCCTTAACAAGAACATTTTCAGGAACACCTACCTCTAGTGACTCAGGTTCTTCAACAATCTCTGTGACAGCAACAGATAATCCTGGGGCAACAGTATCTACAACATTTATATTGACGGTAGGAGAATTTCCTACCCTCTTAACCCCTATTTCTAACCAGCTGGTTGTTGTTAACACTCCCTACCTCTTCCCTATCCCTGGCAACACCTTTACCACACCTCCAGGAGAGTTCCTTACCTACTATGCCGCGAAAGCAGACGACAGCCTTCTACCACCCTGGCTCGACTTTATTGATTCAACACTCGAATTTCAGGGAACGCCTCTCCAGTCAGATAGAGGCCAGATTTCATTAAAAGTTACTGCAGAGGATTCAAAAGGCGGATCTGCGACAAGCTATTTTGACCTAGATGTCGTTGACGCCCTCTCTCACGAGGCTGCCCGTATCGGTGGCTCTTTTGTCTACGCGATCCCAAATGAGATGATCAGCTCTCCTCAGGGTCCTGTCACCTATGCCGTCACTCTAGGAGATGGATCACCTCTTCCCGCTTGGTTAAATTTCAACCCCACAACGAATATTGTTTCCGGGGTTCCACCTAGCAACTCTGAGGGTATCTACAGCATCTTAGTGACGGCAGATGATGGCGTTCAAGCCCCAGCACTTGGAATTTTCTCCTTAACTGTAGGGCAGAATGCAGCTCCCAAAGTACAAAACCCTATCTCAAACCAGGTGGCTCAAGTCGGACAAACCTTTAGACTCGCTGTCACAGACAACACCTTTACAGATGCAAACGACGATACCCTTGAATTAAGTGCTAAAAGAGCTAACGGCAGAGCTCTGCCTGCATGGCTTACTTTCACAGATCGCACCTTAGAGGGAAAACCAGGCCCAGACGACACCGGCACCTTTGATGATCAAACTGTTCCGTTACAGATCTGTGCAACGGATGGTGGTCAAGAGGCATGCTCCGTTTTTGATCTTAGCGTACAGGGCTTGTCAAACACAGAAACAGCTTTAGCCATCATCGGCCCCCTTGTAGGGGCTGCGGGACTCGCTTTTAGTTGGTTTAATAAAAGAGGGGTTATTCTTAACCCCTGGAACCGTAAAAACTACGACAAAGGAACAAAAGTAGTTTCAATTGGCCAACAATTCACTCACGAGTTCGAGGCTCCAAAAAAACAAATCAAGCTAGTCAAAGCATTTGAAGGACAAAGAATGCTTTGGAACCTTCCTGCCCCTAAAGCTCTTGATAAAAAGGGCCTAATAAATTGGCTAAAGTATGACAAACCAGTCGGTGGAGGAGGATTACTTCCTAGTTGGCTTGAATATGACGGAGGTGAAAATATGCTTCAAAGCAGTTCAGGCCCTAGCCAAAAAGATCAGGGCCTCTACACAATTCGCGCCTATGGTTCTGGCGAAGTGATCTTAGAGGAAGTTAAAATCGATGTGGGTGGAGTGAGCAGTCGGGCCGTTGAAATGTATGAGATGTAAAAAGAGGAAAGGATGAGACAGGTAGAGACATGGGTAGCCAATCCAAGCCATTTTTTTGGCAAATCTGGTGACAAAGCAGCTGGCAATTTCAGAGGACGCTCTATCCAGCAGCTCGGTAGGGGTTCGGCTCTTCTTAGCGCTGTTGTTGGATCAACATTCTTTGGGCTAGCAAGTGCCGCAAAGCCTTTGGGTGAGCGCGAGGTGCGAAGAGTGGGAGTTGCTCCACAGGCCATAGCCAAGCTTCCAACGCAATCTGTATTTCCTGACACCCATTTTTCTTTGATTATTCCCCCAAGAGACTATTTTCTCGACACTGATTCTGCAGGATTTAAGATTGAAGTTGTGGAAAAGGGCGAGCAGTCCTTACCCAGCTGGTTAAATTCTGATATTCAAGAGATGTATTTTCTAGGAGCTTCTGGAGCACCAGATAATGCCCGGGCAGTGGATATTGTGGGCAATTTTGCCTATGTCGCTGATAAAGATTTAGGCCTGCTAATCATCGATGTGAGCAACCC
>JAJFJC010000520.1 GCA_021774385.1 Alphaproteobacteria bacterium | reverse complement strand
CGCACGCAGCGGACAAATCGCTGCCACGCGAGGCGATGGCGAAAATCTATCCGGTTTTGGCGGCGCAAGGCATCACCGCGCCACGGGTGCCGGTGCAGGAGGGCGGGACGGGCATGAAAATGCTCGACTATGCGCTCATCTACGAGCAACTGCCGGCCTGGCTGTCGATATCGATCATGGGGCACGACGTTACCTTCGCGCGTATTCATGCCGAGGCGACACCGGAACAGCGCGAACGGTTCCTACCGGGCATGCTATCGGGGGAGAAAATTGGCGGCACCGCGACGTCGGAGCCGAGTGCGGGGTCGGACCCGCGTGGTCTGACGACGAAAATGACCGTCGAAGGCGATACCGCCATCGTCAACGGCCGCAAGATTTGGATCACGAACGGGTCGGTGGCGGACCTCATTGCGGTGACTTGTATCGATGGCGTCGACGAAAAAGGCCGCAATACACTCAAGCGCATTGTTGTTGAGCCCGAGCATTCGAACGTCGAAATCCGTGAGATCGAAACGACCGGTCTCAAACAGGGTCATCTCGCCGAGGCGGTATTCGAGGATTGCGAGGTGCCGGCGGCAAATATTCTATCGTCCGGCGGCGATGCGGCACGCATGCTGACCATCACCTGGAACGGCAACCGGCCACTGGTTGGGTTGGTCGCCGCACGGTTGGCTGAGCGGGCCTTCGAGGCGGCAGTCGACTATGCAGGGATTCGAAACCAGTTCGGCAAGCCGATCGCGGGCCACCAACTGATTCAAAAGAACCTTGCCGATATTCAAACCGCGATTATGACCAGCCGGCTGCTGTGCTATCGCGCGCTTGATTTAATGGACCAGGGCGCCCGTAACAATGCGGATGCGGCGATGGCGAAACGCCATGCGACGACGGTCTGTCTGGAAGCGATTTCGCAAGCGATGGCAATCCACGGCGGCATGGGGATAACGGAGGAGGCGGGGCTGGAACAACTCTGGCGCGATGCCCGCATGCTCTCGGTTCCCGATGCGACGGACGAGATCCTCACCTTGATCCAGGGCCGCGAAATTACGGGGATCGCCGCGTTCCGGTGAGGTCACTTGACCTTACGGGAGTAGAGTGCATATTTTCCGTCCGATAAGGCAGGATTTATCGGGTTGAATTTGGGATTTTCCGGGTAGGCTTCCTGCCAACGATTTACTCCGACATCGTTGACAAGCGGCATGCGATATCCGGTATAGGCGCATGCGACGATGTGAGCATTGGAATATGGCGAATTCTGAACTACATAGTTTTTCTGTAAATGGCGGCCTCATAGGACGAGCATGAATGTCTGATGACACAGTAAGTAAAAACGGATCAGCCGAAATCGATCCCAAGACCGAGGCGGTTTTGGCCCGCTATCGTTCCTATCTTAAGGACGACGTTGATCCGCGCGAATGGCCCTATGCGTGGCGCACCGAGATTAACCGAGGCGGCTTTCGGGCGGTTGACTTCCTGATGGACGAGATCGTCGATACCGGGAAATGCATTGGCTGCGCCTCATGCCTCACGATTTGCCCCGCGGATGTGTTCGATTACGCGGAAGAGAAGCCAGTCAACGCAAGGCCGGAAGCATGTGTCTTCTGCGTCCTTTGCGTCGAGGTTTGTCCAGTTTTACGGCCGGTTGACGACAACGAACGCACGCGCGCCCGGTTTCGTGCTCCGGCCAAGGATGACGGCTATGGTTTCTACAGTTACGGCGTCTATGCCCGTGCGACGGACCCGGAACTCGTCAAACGCGGCCAGGATGGCGGCATGACATCGGCGCTCTTAATCCACGGCCTTGAAACGGGTCGCCTTGGCGGTGCCGTTCTGGGTGACGTCTTCCCTGACGCCAAACAGATAGGCCGCCACAGGCTGGCGATGAACCGTCAGGATGTCATTGAATGCGCGGCGTCGCGTTATACCTATTCACCGAATACGCTGGCCCTTCAAGAAGCGATGCGCCGGGACGTCAAGCCGCTTGCCGTCGTGGGCGTGCCCTGCCAAATCGACGGTGTTTGGTTGCAACAGACCTCGAGCATCCAGCTCGAGATGAGTGCGTGGTACAAACAAAACATCGCCCTCACCATCGGTCTTTTCTGCTCGGAGAGTTTCACCCACGAAAGCATTCAAAAGCTTGGAGAAATTCTCGAAGTCGAGCCGGAGCGCATCGATAATATCAATATCAAGGGTAAGGTCGTGGTTCGCCTGGATGACGGCGAAATTCTTAATACATCGCTCAGGAAGTATCGCCAATGGGCGCGCCCGGCCTGTCTGTACTGTCTCGACTACGGCGCGGAAAACGCCGATATCGGGGCAGGCGGTATCGGTATGGATGATTGGACCATGACGGTTATCCGCACAGAAGCGGGGCACGAAGCGTTTCAGGCGGCGATCGACGACGGTAAAATCGAAACGCGGCCGCTTGAGGACGAACCGAAAGGGGAGTTCCTCGCCACGAAACTATCGACGGACAAGCGCAAAAATCGGCCCTTGCCGGCTCACATGCCAACCTATCAGGAGCGCCTCGCATTGGATTACCTTGATCCTAAAACCTTCTACACAAAGGGCCCCGGTGCGCCGCAAGAGGAAGACTTGCCGGCACGGAAAGGCGACAGCACATGAATGTAACGACAAAACCAGGGTCATCGGGCGGCGATGCCGCTTCGGTTCCGCAGCGTCAATTGTCGGATCTCAGCGTCATGGTCGCGGGGCAGGGTGGCGATGGGTCGCTGACCATCGCGTCCCTGCTGTCCGCGCAATTCGCGTCGCGCGGTTTCCATCTTTATTCGACGAGTAACATCGCGTCTCGCATCAAGGGCGGTCACGCGGCTGCTTTCCTGCGCGCTTCGGTTGAGGCGACGGGTTGCATGGGCGATCACATCGATCTCCTGGTCGCCTTCGATGACGAAGCGGTCGAAAATGCGGCGCCGGCCATGGCACCAGACGGGATCGTGGTCTTCGATGCGTCGA
>JAJFJC010000519.1 GCA_021774385.1 Alphaproteobacteria bacterium | reverse complement strand
ACGGTCTGGCCGCAAGGAACGAGGCATCTTCGCCCTACGGACCCCAAACCGCCCAAACCCGATCGCCGCCACCGTGGTTCCCATCGTGGGGGTAAAGGACAATCGCGTTGAGGTGCGCGGTCTCGATTGTCTAGACGGCACGCCCTTGCTCGACATCAAACGCGCCATCTTTTTCGAAAGGGACTAGAAAGGCGGCTCCTGGGCGTGCTTCCCGCAGGCAAACGAACCATGCCGTGGTTCACATCCAAATTGAATAGGGCGCCTCAGGCATGCTGGTATAGGCTAGGCGTACGGCACAACCGACGGGAACGCCTTCGATGGATGCGAAGAATCTCATCATCTTCATGAGCGATGGTCACGATCCGCGCTATCTCGGTTCGGCCGGCCACCCTTTGATGCATACCCCGGCGTTGGATCGTCTCGCCAGCCGAGGCGTTCGGTTTAGTAACGCCTATACGCCCTGCCCAATCTGTGTACCGGCGCGGGCGTCGTTCGCGACCGGACGGCATGTCCATCGAACCGGTTGTTGGGACAATGCCCATGCCTATGATGGAGACATTGAGGGTTGGGCCCGGCGGGTGCAACGCGCCGGCTACCCGATCGAGGCGATTGGGAAGATGCATTTCCGCCGCGCGGAGGATCCGCTCGGCTTCGACCGGCAGCATGAACCGATGCACATCGTCGACGGCGTTGGCATGGTCTGGGGCGCGCTGCGCGACCCCTTTCCGACACTTGATCCGCCGTTTCGGCTGATCAAAAATGTCGGCGCGGGAGTGTCGAACTATAACCTCTACGACCGTCGCATCGCGAACCATGCCGCCGAGTGGCTGAAAGCCCGGGCGAATATGGATGGCGGCTCCTGGGTTCTTTATGTCGGCTTCGTTGCGCCGCATCCGCCATTCGTGGCGCCGCGCGAATATCTCGACCGGTATCCGCTTGACCGTGTGCCGCTGCCCAAGGCGCATGATTTGTCGCCGGACAAATTGCATCCCTGGGTGCAAGCGCAGCAGGCGTTCATTGCCCAGGACGGGTTCTTCCGCGATGACGACGAGCGGCGGCTCGCCTTTGCCTCCTATCTCGCGCTCTTGAGCTTCGTCGACGCGCAAATCGGGTTTGTGCTCGACACGCTGGAGGAGCTCGGCCTAGATGCCGATACCCGCGTTCTCTACACCAGCGATCACGGGGATTCTCCCGGCGCGCGCGGGTTGTGGGGCAAGTTTAATTTCTTCGAGGAATCGGCAAAGGTCCCGATGATCCTGGCGGGTCCCGATATCGAGCCCGGCAAGGTTTCCGAAACGCCGGTCAGCCTGATCGATGTTCACCCCACTGTCCTGGACGCGCTCGGTATAGACTCGCCCGAGGGCGAGGCGCCGTTGGAAGGGAAATCGTTGTTCCAAGTCGCCGCCGCGCCGACCGAGCCAGAGCGTATCGTGCTCAGTCAATATCATGCCTTCGCCTCCCCGACGGGCGGCTACATGCTGCGCAAGGGGCGCTATAAGCTTAACTACTATGTTGGCTATGGGCCGGAATTATTCGATCTCGAATCCGATCCCCAGGAACAAGCCGATCTGGCTGCCGATCCGAAATATGCCAGTGTGCTCGTGGAAATGGAGGCCCGGCTAAGAGAGTGCCTCGACCCGGAAGCCGTGGACCGCAATGCAAAATCCGATCAAAGCCGCCTCATCGAACGCCACGGCGGTGCGGAAAAGGCGCTTGGTGTCGGCGCTCCCGGAACGACACCCGTACCCGGCTACGGCCAGGAATAGAAATTAGCCTGTACCGGCGCGTTTTCCGGTCAGCCGGTCGATCACACGGCCATCGATGAACAAGAGCCCGGCGGCGATAATGATCGCGCCGATAATCTCTTTTGCATGAATAGGTTCGCCCAGAAAAACGTTCCCCAGAACCAACGCGGTCACCGGAATCAGCAGCGTCACCAGCATGACATTGCTGGCGCCGGCGCGGACCAGAATTTTGAAAAAGACGATATAGGCGAGAGCGGTTCCAAAGACGGCAAGGGCCAACAGGGATAACACCGTGCCTTGGCTTGGCGCGGAAAGGGTCCAGGGCCGGTCGATGAAGCAAACGACCACGCCGATAATCAGAGTCGAGCAAATTAGCTGACAGGTCGCGGATTTTGCGGGCGCGACACCGGCGAGGAACCTGCGTCCCCAAAGCGCGGCGAAGCCGTAACTCAGTGCGCCGGCGAGGCACAATGCGATGCCGAGTGTCTGACTGCCATCCATCGGTCCCTCGAACCCCCGCAATACGGCGACCCCCACGACGCCGAGGACGACTCCGATAACCCGGTTCCCGGTCAAGCGCTCCTCTTGGAAACTGGCCATCACAATGACGGTGAAAAGCGGCGTCATGGCGTTGATGATGGATGATAGCCCCACGGTGATCTGTGTCTGGCCGGCGAATATGAAGCCGAACGGCAGTACATTGTTCAAAAGGCCCATGCCGAAATAGGGAAGCCAGCCGGAAAGGGACCTTGGCAGCGAATGGCCGAGATACCAGAACAGTGGCAACAGGGCGGCGGCTGCAAGGAATACGCGGGCGAATACGACGGTCAGTGGCGGCAACTCCTTGACCGCGACACCCGCGAAAAAATAGGCGCCACCCCATAGAACGGAAAGCAGGATCAATAGCCCCCAATCCTGACCATCCATTGTCTTCGCGGTTTCCATCTATCGTTCCTGCTTGGATTTCTACAGGCGGAAACTAGCGAGACCGGAGCGGAAGACCCACCCGTTTCTTGCGGCGTTTCGCCGATAGTCCGCGCGAGGCTCATTCGCCGGCGGAATCCCTGGCATGATGGCACCGACGGTGTTCCGATCAAATTTTTTGTGAACTGGTTATGGCGTGAAAGCTTGATCGCGGGGGCCGCCTGGTTAATTGTTCAACAACTGGTATTTCTTCTGTTTGGGCCACTTTATACGCGTAATCGTGGGACAGTTTTTATGCGTCTCGTTCTTTTCATTATGCTATTTTTTTCCCTCACCGGCGCGCCGGCGCGGGCTGGGATCGACGAGGCAATGGCGGCGCTGGAGAAGAAGGATTTCGGCACGGCGTTGGAGGAACTTCGGCCTTTGGCGGCGGCGGGCGACCCTGGTGCTCTGGCGATGTTGGGCACCTTGTTTCTGTACGGTAACGGTGTCGAAAAGAATGAGAAAAAGGCGGCGGCGCTTTTCCGCCGGGCGGCGGAAGGCGGCCTTGCTTTTGCTCAAGTTGCGTTTGGAATCATGTTGCGGGACGGAAAAGGCGTCGAGAAAGATGAAAAAGCGGCATTCGACTGGCTTCTTAAGGCCGCCAAGCAGGACAACTATACCGCACAGCTCTGGCTTGCCGCCTTGTATGAAAGTGGGCAAGGCGTCGAGGTCGATTTCGTAAAAGCCTATATGTGGGCATTGTTGGCCACCGCGCAAAAAGGGGATCCGTCGGTTTTCGCAAATGACCCTGGTTTCAACGTGCGCAATCAAATCATCAAGAAACAAGTGATGACGCCGGAGCAAATCCTGGCGGCGCAGCGCATGGCCCGAGATTGGGTGTCTTCCCGAAACGCCGGCATTTATAGCAAGGGCGTGGAGAAACTGATCGATAAGGCGTCGTCGGGTGACGCGGAGACGCAATATAAGGTTGCCCAGCGGTATCTGATGGGCAGACAGGTTGTACAGGATCACAAGGAAGCAATTCGCTGGCTTCTCAAGGCGGCGGCGCAGGGCCATGATGATGCACAAGCGCGGTTGGGCGGCCATTACCTTACCGGTGCCGTTGTACCTAAGGACGAAGCCACCGCACTGGGCTGGTACCGTAAATCGGCCGAACAGGGCAACGAATTTGGCCAAGCCGGTTTGGGTATACTCTATCGCGACGGGTTGGGTGTGGCACGCGATCCCGTACGCGCGCATATGTGGCTGAATCTGGCCGCCTCACACGAAATTCTTGTGCGCAATAATCAGGAGAAGAGAAGTCCGCTATACCATCGCGATCAACTCACCCCATCGCTGAACGCCGCGCAGATTAAGCAAACGCATGAAATGGCGACGGCATGGATGGGAAAGAATGAACCGGACCGGTTGCGCAAGGCGTTGGACAAGCATTGGACGGCGGCGAATGATGGCGATGGCAAGGCGCAAATCGAAATCGGCAAGCTGTATTATGAGGGCAAGTCGGTTCCGCAGAGCTATGCGGAGGCGCTTTACTGGTTTCGCAGCGCGGCCGGCAAGGGTGAGGCCGGCGCGAAATTCTGGCTTGGACTCCTGTATGAAAGTGGTCACGGCGTGACCAAGGATGAAACGGCGGCATCGAATCTTTACCGGCAGGGCGCCGAACTCGATCCGGGCGACGCAAAGGCGCAGTTTAGCCTTGGCACTTATTATTTGTTGGGCAGGGCGGTGGAAAAGAACGCCACGGTGGCGGCGAAATGGTACCTGGCGGCGGCGGAGCAGGGGCTTCGCGTCGCGCAGCTCGGCCTGTCCAGGCTCTATGCGAGCGGCGAAGGCGTCGAACAAAATTACATTTCGGCCTATAAATGGTGCCGTATCGTATATGAAAGCGGTGCACCGACGCAGATCTTTAAGATGGTCAAATCCGTTTGCAAGGATGTTGCGCGCAAGATGTCTCCGGCGGATGGTCAGAAAGCGATTGAAGCGGTTAAACAGTGGATGGCGACCCATCCGCGCCGGGCGATGGATTCCTATTGGATGGGTATGATGGGGACCGATAAATTTACGTTTGATCCAAATTCGGCGATCATTGTCCGTTAGATAATCTCGCGTCGCGATTGATCTTTGCGGCGCGGCCTTAGGGAGATGAGCAATGGTACAGCCACCTAAAACACCACAGGTCGTACATGAGGCGGACGTAAAAATGGTCGGGCCGGGCCATGACGAGTCGCATTATATTACCGTGCCCATCAAGCAGTTCTTCAGCTTCGAGAATGTCGGCAATATCGGTGTCTGTCATATGCAGCCCGGCGACGAGACCTGCGTGTTCGCCATCGAAGCAGAGGACGACGGCACCACGTTGCATCATTACGGTCCCTGCGATGAGTTTTATTACATCATGGAAGGCG
>JAJFJC010000518.1 GCA_021774385.1 Alphaproteobacteria bacterium | reverse complement strand
GAAACGATACAAGCGCTTGGCGCGGTACGAATTTGCGGCGGCTAAAATTCTGGAAGGAGCGGCATGATGATACTCACTGCGACTAGAACCGTAGTAGCGACAGGCTTTGTGATCTTGATGATAATGATCACACCATTGCGTGCGGCACCCTTGGACCCAAATGTGGTTAAGCTACCAAAAATGACGCCAGCACTTAGCCTTGGGAAGCTTAACTATGAGGCTAAATGCGCGAAATGCCATGGCCGCAATATCGCCGGAACGGATAAGGGGCCTCCGTTCCTGCACCGCGTTTATCATCCAGGACATCATGGCGACGGTGCATTCTACCGTGCGGCTAAAAAGGGAGCTCGTGCGCATCACTGGCCGTTTGGCGATATGCCTGCAGTGAAAGGCATTACCGATGACCAAGTTAGAACGATCATCCAATATGTTCGCGCGATGCAGAAGGCGAACGGATTATTCTAACCTTGATTCCTCGTTCCGCGAGGTCAGCGTACGGCACGACGGTCATTTCATAGCCGTTTTATAAATTCGTCTCATGAGGCGAACGGATTTCGGATCACAACGTTTTGTTCCCGAATTCGCACGGCTTTGCCAGCCACAAAGCAATAATTATTGGTGCGGGACGAAAACCCAATTTGATATTCCAGTTGCAACCACAAGTGTGCTGCGGTTTTATAGAACCGCGATCCGACAATTTTAATCAGACGATTTTAATAAAATAAAGGTGCGAAATCTACGTCCGAAATGATGATCTTTAATTTGATATTACTTGGCGGCTAAAATATTCAATAAAAACGTAAAAGTGGATTGGCCGAATTGACAACTAATAACTCCTCCGTATTCGAACAGCTCCTGAGAACCACGCAGGAGGGGTTTTGGTATATCGATAATGAAACAAACACGATCGATGTAAATCCGGCGATGTGCCGAATTCTTGGTTTGACGCGAGATCAAATTATTGGGCGCCCTATTTTCGACTTCGTGGACGACGCGAACGAAGAGGTGTTTAGAAGAGAAATCGAAGCCCGCAAGACAGGCACAATTGGCGCATACGAAGTATCCCTACGGCGCAGCGACGGTACGAATGTGCTTTGCATCAACAATGCCGCGCCGATTGTGGATGATGAAGGTAACAAGATTGGTTCGATTGGCTTGTGGACCGAAATCGCCAATACTAAAATCTACCGAAACCTGATCGAAGCCAGTAACCTCGGGACCGTGGTTTTAGCGCCAAGTGGGGAAATTTTATTTGCCAATGACGCCTTCGTTGAATTTTTTGGGTTCCAACACCCTGAAAATATCATCGGGCGCCTTTATGCGGTTGAATTTGTTTCCTCGCCTGATCTTAATCACCTGCAAAGCTTGCATCGGGAATTGCGCTTGGGAAGGGGTGGTTCAGGCCTAGTTGAGTATACGGTATCAAGGAACGATGGCAGGGCTGCCCGCGTTCAAGAGACGCATCAACTCGTTGAATGGGAAAACGCGCCGGCGATCGAGGTGAAACTCGTCGATATCAGCCAACGTTACGAGGCCGAACAGGCCTTGCGCGAGAATGAATTACTGTTACGTGCGATTATCGATAATTCACCCTCGGCGATCTTCCTCAAAGATCTCGACGGCGTCTATCGCCTCGCAAACAAGGAGTTCGGTTCCTGGTTTGGTACCGCACCCCAGGAAATTATCGGGAAAACCACATCCGATGTTTTTCCGCATGAAATTGCCACTTCTTTTTATAAGCAAGACCGAAACGTTCTGGCGAACAAGGAAGGATATGAGAGGCTCGTGGAGGTGCCGCTGGTAAAGGGCGACTCACGCATTATCCGCTTCAACAAATTTCCCGTTGCCGGTCAGGAAGGGGAAGTTATTGGCGTGGGTGTCATCGGTACGGATGTTACCGAGAAAGACCTTGCCGACAAGGCATTGGTGGAAAGCGAAAAAACGCTTAGCGAGATACTCGAGAGAAGCCCGATTGGCGTTGCTATCGTTACGCGGGTCCGCGAAAACGATCATGTCTTCTCCAAACGATTATTTGCCAATGATGCGCTTGTGACAATGTTCGGTGCGACGTCCCGCGAGGAAATGATCGACGCGGACATTTCCAAGACTTGGGTTGATCAAGAAGAGCTCGACATCGTTATCCGGAGGATGGAAGACGGTATTGATCTCGTCGATTTCGAGGCGAGCAGAACACGCATGGACGGAACCCAATGGTGGGTTTCGATGAACACGCGGCCCATTCGCTTTGCTGATCAGGATTGCACGGTGGTTTGGCATTTCAATATCACCGAGCGGATAAACTCCGCAGCGGCGTTGAAGGAAAGCGAAACGCAACTTCGCTTGGTCACGGATTCGCTTCCGGTGATGATCGCGTATATCGATGCCAGCCAACGTTATCGGTTTGTCAATGAAACGGCGGTGCGTTGGTTGCGGCGGGGCCGGCCGCAAATCATTGGACAGCATGTCAAAGACATTCACGGTGACAGTTTTGAGAAGTTAGCACCGTATATTGAAACGGTTCTCGCCGGCCAGAGTGTCAGTTTCGAGGATGATACAAGCTACGGAAACGACAATGCGCGGGCGACTCGGGTCACTTGTGTGCCGCATTTTTCCCAGACACCGGACGTCATCGGTTTCTTCGCCCTTATCGAGGACGTGACCGAACGCAAGGCGGTTGAAGAACAACTTAGACACGCCCAGAAGTTGGATGCGGTGGGACAGCTGACTGGCGGCGTGGCACATGATTTCAATAACCTGCTTGGCGTAATCATCGGAAATCTCGATTTTCTCGATGAGTCGGTCGAAGAGAATACGGATCAGCATGAATTGATCGGCACGGCGCTGAATGCGGCCCTCCAAGGCTCGGAACTGACGAGCCGTCTTCTCGCCTTTTCCAGAAAGCAGGCCTTGAGCCCAAGCACGGTCAATCTGAATGATTTAGTCCGGGGTCTTACGAACCTGCTGAATCGCACATTGGGTGAAATGATTTCCATCAAAACGATGCTGCTGGAAGATTTGGAAATGGTGCTGATCGATTCCGGGCAGTTGGAGACGGCATTGCTCAATTTGACCGTGAATTCACGCCAGGCCATGCCACAGGGCGGCCAACTTACGATCGAGACAAATAACGTCACGCTGGACGAACGCTACGCGGCGCAGTACGAGGAAGTGGAGCCTGGGTCCTATGCGATGTTAGCGGTATCCGATACCGGCGAGGGCATGTCCGACAAAGTGTTGCGCCAAGCCTTCGAGCCTTTTTTCACGACCAAGGAAGTCGGTCAGGGTAGCGGCCTTGGGCTCAGTATGGTTTTCGGATTCGTTAAGCAGTCGCGCGGACATATTTCCATGTACAGCGAAGAAGGCAAGGGCACGACCATAAAGCTGTACTTTCCGGTATCCGATGAGGGTTCGGCAAGGGATACGAAAGTCTCGGCGCGTGAAACCGTTCCGCTTGGTTCCGGGGAAACGGTCTTGGTCGTCGAGGACGATGCAAACTTGCGCGACCTTGCGGTGAAATCGGTTTCCAGCCT
>JAJFJC010000517.1 GCA_021774385.1 Alphaproteobacteria bacterium | reverse complement strand
CGGCGGGATCGATATCCAATTCGCGCGCGGCCTTGTCCATAGCCCGTTCCAAGCCGAAATAAAATTGCGGTCCCCCATACCCACGGTTGAGCCCGATCGGCGTTTTGTTGGTCACGACAAGACGATTGTCGATGGCGATATTCCGCACCGCATAGCAGCCATTCGACGCCGCATGCATTCGGTAGACCGATGCCGGTTCGGGCGCACGGACATAGGCACCGCTATTGACCAAATTACGAAAGCGTAGCCCGGTCAACATGCCCTTGCCATCGAACGCCGCCTCGATCGCGTCCGCCCGATCCCCGGCCGAGGACGATGCCATCAGATGCTCGCCGCGATCCTCTATCCACTTAAGAGGACAGCCGAGTAGCCGGCTCGCCGCCGCCAGCAGAACCATATAAGGAAAAAGGCCCTGCTTTATGCCAAAGCTACCCCCGCTACCCGGTGCCGCAACCAACCGCAAAAGGTTCCCGGGCACGCGAAGCGCACGGGCCATCAATGGCTGCAAGATGAACGGTCCCTGGAAATTCGACCAGACTGTATATCGCTCCGGCGAAGCCTCGAACTGCGCGATGGCGCCGTAGGTCTCGATAGGCGTCGACGATTGCCGCGGATAGCGCCACTTCAAATCGATGATCTTCGCGGCATCATCAAAAGCGCGGTCGGGATCGCCATAGCGAAAGGTTCGATGATGCACCACGTTGCCACCGACTTCCTCATGCAACGAGATGGCATCACCGCGAGACGCGTCGACTGGATCGACCACGGCGGGCAAGGTTTCATATTCGACTTCGATCAATTCCAGCGCGTCTTCGGCAATGTAGCGATCATGGGCCGCGACCAATGCCACTGGCTCACCGACATAACGCACCTTGTCCACGGCGGCGGGAAAATAAACCATCGGCGCGCGTACCGCGCTGGCCAGCGGATCAAGGGCCGCCGAAATCTCCGCCCCGGTCAAAACACCAACGACGCCACCCAACTCAGACGCCGCCGTTGTATTTATCTTGGCTATTCTCGCGTGAGCATGGGGCGACCGCAGAATCGCGACATGCCGAATTCCTGGTACCGGTGCAAGGTCGTCGATAAAGCGCGTGTTACCCAATAGCAATGCCGCGTCTTCAAGACGCGGCACCGCTTGCCCGACCCATTTGTCACCTTTCCCAGCCATAAGGGCATCTTATCCGACATCCGCCGGGAAAACTCAAAACGTTCGGAATTTTACGCCCGACGCAAACGTCCCTAGGCTAAGGCGAGCCACAGCGTGTCGAATAGGAGATGCGACACAATCGGAAATTTCGACGTTAGGTTTCGCCTAAATAGCGTTCCGCGCGGAAACCAGGAACTCATCGACCACTGTACGTAACGACTCGGACTGTTTGGACAATTCGCTCGCCGCGCTATTGACATCCGTGGATGACCGGCTCGTTTCCTGAGCCGCGGTGGTGACATCGACAATATTCGTGGTGACTTCGGTCGTGCCCGCCGATGCCTGCTCGATATTTCGGGCGATTTCCGCCGTTGCCGCCGATTGCTCTTCGACCGCCGCCGATACCGATGAATTCGCCTGATTGATTTCGGTAACCTTGGCGGACACCTCCGAAATCCCGGTTACCGTGCTATTGGTCGCTTCCTGAATATTCTGCACGTAGCCGCTAATTTCCTCTGTCGCGTTGGAGGTTTGCTGCGAAAGGTTCTTCACCTCCCGCGCAACCACCGCGAAACCCTGCCCCGCTTCTCCAGCACGGGCCGCTTCAATCGTCGCATTGAGCGCCAGGAGATTTGTCTGCTGCGCGATCTTGTTGATCAAGTTAACCGCATTGTTGATCTGTCCCGCAGCTTCTTGAAGTTGCCCGACCTTTTCCGCCACACCCGCCGACACTTCTGCCGCGTCACCGGCGATTGTCGATGCGTTCGCAACCTGTTCGCTGATCTCCTGAATAGAGGATGACAACTCCTCCGACGCCGCGGAAACCGTTTGCAAATTCGTGGCTGCCTCTTCCGCAGCCGCCGCAACCGCCGTCGCCTTCTCACTCGTCCCATCGGCTATCGTCAACATGGATTCAGACGAACTCGTCAGCTCCGTTGCCGCGCTCGACAAGGTTCCGACAACGCCGGCAACGGTTTGTTCGAATCCGTCCGCCACGGTGGTGAAATCGTTCACCTTGGTTTGTATGGATTCCAATGCCGAGTTAACCGTTCCAGTCGCGTTCAAGAATGCGCCTTGCATGCTGGTCTTGATGATCTTGCGGAAATACATGTTGTTGCTGACATGGTCCATGCAGGCAGACGATTCACGAACATAGGCATCACAACGATCGATAAGATCGTTGATCGTATAAAGAAGCTCTTCAACCTCTTCGCTCGCCTGGATATTGGTTAAGCGGACCTCGAAATCTCCGGCAACAACGCGCTCTAGGAGTTCGCGGGCTCGGGTAATTTCCCTTACGTCGCTATTTTCAGTCACCACTGCTTCTTGATTCATTTTTATACTCCCAACGAAAATATAAACTCATTGAATCCCATCTTGAGATCGTCCAAGAGTCCCACGACTTTCGTGTACCCATCTTTCAGCCCCTGCTTCGGACTCGATGCCGCGTTTTCGATCGCGAGCAAATCCCGGTACAACGGTACGATATGATTATCGATAACCTGCCGGTTCGGATTGCGGCGGTTCGAGTGGTACCCCGTAATGTTCCCGCTGGCATCAAAGCTCGGCGTCACATGGGCCAGGACCCAGTAGTTATCGCCATTTGCGGAGCGATTGTTGACATAGGCGAAAATCTCCTTGCCATCCTTGATGGTACTCCACAACAGATCAAAGACACATCGAGGCATTTCCGGATGACGTATGATGTTATGCTGCTCGCCAAGGCATTCCTTCTCAGACAGCCCCGCCATACGATAGAACGTCCGGTTGCCATAGGTGAGTTTTCCGGTCAGGTCGGTTTTCGAAACAATGATTTCATCATCGCCGAAAGCCTTTTCCCTACCGGTCAGTTGCGGGTTTCCGTAAAGAGTCATAGAGATCACCTTCCACTATCATCGTCGTGCGCTTTATTGTAAGGGGACAATAAAACCGCAGCCATAAGAACCAATAAACTTTATTTATTGATGATTAATTCTAATTTATTAATAATGTTATAATTAATACCTTATTAACCATTAATTTTTACTTAACAATTACATAAAACTCGAACCCTGCTATCTGGGCAAGGCTGCTAAACCGTCAGCCCGTTATTCAGTTCAAATTCTCAAAATAGCGCCTTCCGGTATCGTGAACGGGGCCATTTTCTCTAAATACGGCGCCGTTCGATCACCCTTCGGAGGTGCGGATGCCGTGCGGTGTATTTTGCGAACCGGTGTCGGAATTCCTTACGTCTCGCGCGTGACGACGTTAACCATATTACCTCTTGAAATATTGGTTGATTTAGCGGCCTTCCCCAAGTGCGCCGCCGGCGACTGCAAATATGTGTCGGAATACTTTACGCCTGCGAAATCTTGGCGGCGAAGGCGATTTCTAGGCACTTGTTTATAAACAGCTTTATTTATCCATTTTAGGCCCTGGTCAGGCATGAAATTTGCAGCAAACACCCTCAAAATGGCCAGTGGATCAGTGGGGATGGAAGACGTTTAAGCCTTATGCCGCTCCCCATCGGCGGAAACGGATTTCTTGGTGCGACTTTTTGTCCTAATGCTTATCGCCACACTGACTTCTTCTAGTCTTTGGGCCGCGGCACCCAGCATCGCACGCCAGCGGGACCATAACGGTATCACCCTGATAGCGATGTCACCCGTCCCCGGCAGAAAATTCGATACGTCACTCATGTCGGCCGAAACGGCATTACGCAATCTCGCGGAAGCGTTTGACCGCTTGACCGCAAGATCACCACTTAGCGCCCGCCGGATCGCGCGCCTGGAAAAGAGCGGTCGCGTCATTCTCGTTTATCTACCCGACGATTTGAAGAACGCAACCGGCGGCGAAAGTATCGCTTCATTCCTTCCTGATTTCTTGCACAAATCCGATCACCATCGTCGAGAGAGGGCGTTCCTTGTTGTGGTCGGTCGGCACGGCATCAAATGGCCTGTCGACGAATTGGCCGCAACCTTGGGACATGAGCTAGTTGGACACGGCATACAACATCAGCGCGGGCGGCTGATGACAATCCGTGTCATGGACGCCGAATGCGAAGCCTATCTCTATGAGGAAATCGCCAATCAAGACCTTGGATTGAACAAACGGGATCGCAAGATGGTTACCTTTCGGCGTAACCTGGAAGAACATTGGTGCGCCGACTTTAAGGGTTACCTTCGACGTGAACGTCCCGGCACCATGTCAATTTGGGACACCCTTAATCCCGATGTACCAAAACTGCTTGGTGCCTTCGAAAGCTACCTCCAGCATTCGGCGGATATCGGCGCGACCGCAAGAGCGATCGACGCGCTGAAGCGGCAGACCCGCAAGCACCGGAACCGCTCTCTGCGAAACGCATCGCCGGAAGAATTGTTCCGCGCCGCGGTGCAACTTCGCGACGGTGCAATCGGCATTTCGCGTGATCCATCGGATGCGTTTCGCATTTTTCGTCGCGCCGCCAAGAACGGACACACCAAAGCGTGGATCAATGTCGCGCGCATGTACGAAAAGGGTATCGGCATCGCGAAAAACCTTCCGCGAGCATTAACTTGGTATCAAAAGGCAGCGGCTCTCGGCGACGGGCGGGCGCAAATACAGCTCGGCCAATTTTATAGGCAAGGGGTCGGCGGCCCCAAGGATCCCATCGAGGCATACAAATGGTTCGCGCTCGCGGCTTCGAACGATCGGGCCGAGAATAAACTCCGTAAGGCGGCGCGTGCAGCCCGCGACAAAATAGCGGAAGCAATGACCGCCGAAGACCAAATTGACGCGAAAAAGCAGCTTGTTGGCGAGATCAAGCGCCCGTAGCCAGCAGCCAAGTTATTCGTGCCCCATCGAAATCAACGGCCTAAACATCCAAAGATCGTTCCATTGACGCCACCGCTCTTATTTGGAGTATAAGAGGTATGGTTTCGTAAGGCATGGATAGGCACCCTACAGCGTTCCAAAATCCAACGGAACGGCCAAGGGCCACGCCACGGATACGCAGTTAAGGGAAATCGAGAATTGAAAATTAACCCATCCTCCAGGGCAACTCGTTCGAAGCATTCATTTGCGGCTCTTACCACGGCAGCATTGCTGTTCTTAATGGCCGGCTGCGCCGATGTTCCCAAGGAATCCGTGGAACTCTCCAATACGGTCGGACGCGATCTAGAGGAAGTTCACAGAGCCCACCGTGCCATCGCGGGACGCTATTTTGACTTAATCGAAAAGGACATCAATCGCTTTGTCGACAGGGTCTATGGTCCCGCCTACGTGACCAACTTCGCGAAGGAATTCAAACTGGACAAGAAAGTAACCGGGATCGTTGCTAACGCGCCGCAAAACCTACTTCCCGTCATGACGCGATTCGTCGAAACGGCGGTTGGCGTGATCGAAGAGAAAAGAGCGGAGTTGCTCGATCCCCTTCGCAAACAACGGACATCCGTCATTACTCAAATCGACGACGCTCATCGCCAGATTCAGGCGGCACAAGCCATCGTTACAGGGCACCTTGCCTCCATTCACCGAGTGCACGAAGCGCAGAACGAGATGTTCAAGGCAGCGGGCCTGGATGGCATGCGAGAAAAAATTGCCAAGAGTACCGCGAAAGTTTCCGACCGCATTAGCGGTTTGATCGAGAAGGGCGAAAAAGCGGAGGGCGCAATGGACAAGATCGAAGATGTATTCAAAAAGATAAAAGACAGTATCAAATAGGAGCGCGCCATGACTGACTTTAGCAATCTCGACGATCTGTTCGCCGATATGGACAGCGCGGCCACGCGGGCGAAGGCTGCTCTCGAAGGGTCTTTGGCGGCGGAGTATAAGGGCATCCGCAGCCTGGACCCGGAAACCATCGCGGACATCACGCCGGACACGACCGACGAGGCCACTTACGAACAATTGATGGCGGTCGTCCAAGAAGCGTCGGCCCGGAACGAATCCCAGGCGCAGCTCGCGGCGCGGGTCAAACAGCTCGGTGAACTGGCCATCACGATCGCCAAGAAGGTCCCCAGCCTAGCCACGCTTCTCTAATTCCTCGCCGTTAGCGAAGCGCCATTCAAGCCGGTTAAAGGGTAGCAGCGGTAAAAGAGTCGCCGCGCTAACGAGTGACGTGACCAGCGTCACCTAATTTTTAGAGCAATTCTGAACTTGACATATATAGTTTAACGTTTAACTATTTTGCTTAATGTTAAACTATATAAAGTTTGTGCCATGTCCTTCACCAGACGCAAGCTCCTAAAATCCGCAGGCGCCGCGGCCCTCGTTTTGACTGCCGGCGGCGGCGCCTTCGTGATGACGAGAAACCCCGCGCAAGCAACGGCGCCATGGCGATCCACGGGACAAGGCTATACCGACCCGCGTTTGCGCGCCTTGTCCTATGCGATCCTGGCGCCGAATCCGCATAACCGTCAGCCCTGGCTGATCGATCTACGCCAGGACGGTGAACTGACGTTGTACTGCGACAATGGGCGCCTGCTCCCCGTCACCGACCCCCACAATCGGCAAATCGTAATCGGGCTGGGCTGTTTTCTAGAACTGCTCCGTATGGCGGCGACGGAAATTGGGTTTCAAACTGAGATTCTTCCCTTCCCTCGAGGTTCTTCACCAGACGGTCTTGACGACCGGCCCATCGCGACAGTCCGCTTCCACCGTTCGGAAAACATCCAGCCGGACGCACTTTTTCAGCAAGTTCTCAAGCGGCGCTCGAACAAGGAGCCGTTCGACACCACGCAGCCCGTTACGAATACATTGCTTCGCACGATCGCGGATGCCGCGGGCGGACAAGTCATCGTAGGGGCCACGAATGATGCAAGTCGTGTCGAGTTGCTGCGCGATTTAACATGGCGCGCGATGGAAACGGAATTGCGGACGCGCGATGCCTATATGGAAAGTGTCGACCTGATGCGGATCGGCAAGGCGGAAATAGAAGCCAACCCGGACGGCATCGATCTTGGCGGCCCCTTTCTGGAGACGTTAAACAAGCTTGGTTTGCTGACACACGAATCGCTCGCCGATATGACAAGCAGCGCCTATCAACAGGGACTCGACATGTTCAAGCCGCTGATGGCGTCAGCGATGGCGCATATCTGGATCACAACCAAGGGCAATAGCCGGACCGCGCAACTTGAGGCCGGCCGCGCCTGGCTGCGGGTCAACCTCAAGGCAACCGAACGCGGCGTCGCGCTGCATCCGCTCAGCCAGGCATTGCAGGAATATCCCGAGGTAAGGCCGCATTTCGACGAGGCGCGCCTTCTCCTGAAGGCCCAGCCCGGGCAACACCTCCAAATGCTGGGCCGGCTTGGCTTCGGTCCCAAGGCAAACGAAAGCCCCCGCTGGCCACTGAAATCAAGATTGAAAGGCGCATAATGACAAAGAAAAACGAAGATTCGGTCGTCTTCGAATTTTTCACGGAAATCGGCATTATCAACCAGCTTTCGCAGACGCTGCTCGAACGCGCCCTATCCGATGGGCTGAAGATGTCTCACTTCGTCGTGCTTAACCATTTCTCCCGCCTCGGTGGTCCTCATAGTCCCCAAGATCTCGCCCGCGCATTGCAGGTCACGAAGGGCGCGATGACGAATACGCTGCAGCGGCTTGAAAAGCGTGGCCTTGTCGATATTCAACCCGACCCCGGCGACGGCCGCGCAAAATGCGTAACCCTCACCGCCTCTGGCCTTCATGTCCGCAACGAAGCGATCAAAGCCATCACCCCAACGTTAGACGAAGTCGGCAAACGGTTCACCAAAACAAGATTGAAGGAAGCGTTGCCGTTATTGCGAAACGTCCGCGGCTATCTTGATAAAGCGCGGGACCGGGACAATGCGGCTGATACAAAGTGTTAGAAATTCGATGTCTGTAAAGATTTTTCGTTACAACCCATGGCTTAAAAAGCCTCATATTAATTCTGTCAAATAATCCATTGGGAAAGGTCGGGTTAACGTTTGGCCTGTAATATTTAGGTGCCGACCAAGTATTGATAATAACGATTACTCCCGGAAAATGACCGAATTCGTGTCATGTATCGAAGGGCTAATAGCCGTTTTAGAAGCAGAAGACGATGCCGTCTTGATGCTGGAGCGGTCCAATATTATCTATACCAATGCCGCGAGCCAGAAACGTGGCCTGCTCCCCGACGCAACCGGAACGCCCGGGTTCCTGTTCAAGCGCTTCCTCGAATGGCAATCCAGGCACGCCGACGCGCAAGGGCCAACCGAAGTCGACCTGACCGGCGAAGACGGCCAAGTTACCACCGCACGGTTCATTCGGCTTCCAAACGATTTGTCGATACTACGATTACCAGGTCGCCGCGCCGCCGAGGGCGAACGCATAATTCGCCGTCGCTTGCTCGACTTGGCGCTCGATTCAATCAGTCAGGGCGTTCAACTCTTCGATGCCGACTATCGGCAAGTCGCCTGGAATCGGGCGTTCGAAGCGATGGGAGTCTTCCCTCCGGAATGCCTCGAGGAAAATTACAAGCTCTTCGACGCCTATGCCCTAATGGCGAAACGCGGTGTCTTCGGCCCGGGCGGCCCGGAAGCGCAAGCGCGCGAACATATCGACGTTATTAAAAGCGGTAACGCAAAAAGGTTCGAGACGATCCGAACGCCCCACGGACGAACGATCGAAGTGAACCGAACCTATCTGCCGGGTGGCGGTATCGCGGCGATATTGACCGACATCACCGACAGGCTTGCAACCGAAGCGGAATTGCGCCAGGCGCAGAAACTGGAAGCGATTGGACATCTTGCCGGCGGCGTGGCGCATGATTTCAACAACGCCCTGGCGGTCATTATCGGGAACCTGGAAAGGATACGCGACCATCACGACTATGACCCGGAACTTGATGAATTTTTCAACCCGATCATGGCGGCGGCAACGCGCAGTGCGGACGTTACGAGACAGATACTCGCATTTTCACGCAAGGAAGCGCTTCAGCCAAAGCGGCTGAGATTGCCGAAATTGCTCTCCCGGATGTCGGATATGCTGGATCGCCTTTTCGAAGGCACGATCGACATCGATCGCCAGTGGCACGATGGCGGAGAAATTCATATCGACCCCAGCCTCCTGGAATCCGCGATACACAACATCGCGCTCAACGCGCGCGACGCAATGCCAGATGGCGGCACCTTATCCATTGCGGTTACGCGGCGTGATATCAGTGCAAGGGAGGCGTCGGATTTCGATATGTTAAGGCCTGGACCCTATGTTCTGATTACGATGTCCGATACGGGCCACGGCATTCCCAAGGACCTGTTGCCAAAGGTTTTCGAGCCCTTCATTACGTCGAAGAATAGCGCCGGAGGCTCGGGGCTTGGGCTCTCGATGGTTCACGGGTTCATGCGGCAATCAGGCGGGCATGTATCGATAGATAGCACGGAAGGCGCCGGTACGGCAGTCACGCTGTACATCCCCTGCCCCGCGGAGACCAATGAGCAACCACCGCGAATAGCGGACACCGCACCAGAACGAGAACACCGAGATGGCAAGAGCGTTCTTATCATCGAGGACAACATCGAGCTAATGGCACTCGTCGAAAACATATTGATCAGTTTCGATTTTGAAGTGGAAACGGCATGCACAGGCCAGTCAGCGATCGAACTCGCCCGTAATGGCGTCCAAATCGACGCCATCGTGAGTGATGTCAAGCTCGCCGGCGATTTGAACGGCCCGGAAACGGTCCGTCACCTCAACGCGATCATTGGAGAAGTCCCGGTCCTGTACATGTCGGGATACTCCGAGGACAGCCTCTTAAGCGAAGGCATTATCCGCAATGGCGTCAAACTGATCGGCAAACCATTCCGGCGGCGGGAATTCGGGCACGCTGTAAAGGCCTGTTTTGGCGGCTAGTGTGATGATTCTGAAATTCGTCGCATTGAAGGCGACGAGATTTAGGATCTGAATCACACGGGTTCCAAATAGTTGGTGTGCTGAGGGTAATCGCCTCCGAAGATAAGCCATATGCTACCCGCCCGCGCCGCGCGTCACCAAAGCCTGATACACGGCGGCGGTCGTCATTCGACCGGAATCGGCGTAGTGCTTCGAGCCCTACTAGCTTTCCCGCGCAAACACGAAACGAACCATTGATATCTCCGATAAAACCGCATAACTATCCTAAAAGTTGCACAGCAGCCGATATTCGGCGAGCAGGAACGTAGGCAAAGAACTCTACTGTATCATCACGCTACACAAACCTGCAATTCAGGGTTGGAAGATGGAATTCGGGACAATGCAATTTAACAGCCCCAGCCAAGAGCTAATCGAGCAATCCTTCCAGGCAAATGATGACAATTTATTAGCTGCGATGGCCGCCGCGTTTGGTTTAGTCGCCTGCTCCGACGCGTTACTGGAACATTGCGAAACGACAAGATTCTTTGAAATAATTCGAACATCCGAACGGTTGTCGAACCTCCCCTGGAAGGAAATAGAGACTCAGTTCGAGAATATCACCCAGGAAATTCTAAATAGCGGACATAAAGGCCGCGAGGATGCACTCGCTCTCGTCGCCAAGGTTAAATCCAATGAAACCTATCGCGACTCCGTCATTTCCTGCGCGCAGATCGCCGTCATTTCTAACTTTCGCATTCAAAAAGTCGAGGAACGCGCACTGAAAGATGTATGCGAGGCGTTAGGTATTAATTCCGAAGAAATTTAAAATCATCTCCGAGTTTAACTTAGCTTTCCATGTCCCCTAACCCGCCACGGCACCGCCGACCGGGTTCATGATCTCGCCGATACCGGCGAAACGGTCGCCTTCCTTGCAGACGCCGTTCGGATTGGCATAGGCGGTCGGGAAAACCGTGCGCTGTTCCCGGAACACCGGCATATGCGCTTCGATGGCAGTGGCGACCGCATCGCCGAGACGCGGGTCCATCGTCGCGCGGCCATCGCCGCTCACATCGATGCGCGGCTGGTGGAAGGCATCTTCGAAATCCATCCCGCCATCAACCATCATCGAGACAATCTGCATCACCGCCGGCATGATCCGGCGACCACCGGAAGCCCCCAGCGCGAACCAGGGTTTGCCGTCGCGCGACACCACGACCGGACACATGTTCGACAAAGGCCGTTTGCCCGGCGCGATGGAGTTCGGGCGGCCCGGCACCGGGTCGAACCATAGCATGCCGTTGTTCATCATGATGCCCGTCGTCGGCAACACCACCTTGCTGCCGAACACCGACAACAGCGTTTGCGTCAGGCTAACCATATTGCCCTTACCGTCGATCACGGTCAGATGCGTGGTACAGGCCGGGTCCTGGCTGTCATCAATGTCACCCATGTCGCGGAAGCGCGCTTCCATGGCGACAGCCAGCGCCTTCGCGTAGGCGGCATAGGCTTCCGGTCCTGGAACACCGGCGCCGATCTGGCCTTCGATCTGATCCAGTACATGCATCATTGTCGGTCCCGCCGTCATGCCCGGCGCGGCATGAATGTCAGCGCCACCATAGGCACGCGACAGCGCATCGACCTCCAGCGCCTCGTAGCCCGCCAAGTCGATGGCGCCCAGCGAACCGCCGCCGGCGTCGATGTCGATCGCGATCTGTGCGGCGATGTCGCCCTCGTAAAAATCACGGTATCCGGCCTCGGCGAGCCGCTTCAGGGTACCCTGAAGATTGCCCATGGGCAGGTGTGGCACGGGCTTGCCGATCTCCGGCACCGGCACCGCACCATCCGGCAGATAGATGCGCCGGCTCTCGGGGTATTCGCGGATGTCCTTCATCGC
>JAJFJC010000516.1 GCA_021774385.1 Alphaproteobacteria bacterium | reverse complement strand
GGCGGCGACTGTACTTGGTTCGCTTTTGATCGGAAAGTGATTCCTTGTTTCCCAGGCTTGCTTTTGCGGTATTGCGTTGCCCATACTATCGCGCGACGACGATGAATATGCGAAGGAGGCGTACCAGATGAAACCGACCACGACACCTGTCGATGCGACACTTGGTGCGACCATTACGGGCGTCGACCTCGCCAATCTCGATGATGCGGCTTGGCGCTTTGTCGAGGATGCCTTCCTCGAATATGCGTTGTTGATCTTTCCGGGGCAGGACCTCTCGGCCGATGAGCAGGTTGCGTTCTCCAACCGCTTTGGCGATATCGAAATATTGCGTGAAAACGCGAAGTCGGTCCCGATAAGCAATCAAAAGCCGGATGGCAGTGTGTTAAATCCCGACGAGTACCGCTTTAAGACGTTGCGCGGTAACGAAGGCTGGCATCTGGACAGCACCTATATGCCCATCGCGGCAAAGGCCGGCGTACTGACGGCAAAGGTCGTGCCGTCGCAGGGCGGGGAGACGGAATTGGCCGATATGCGCGCCGCCTATGAAGCACTGGACGATGCCATGAAAGAGCGTATCCAAGGCCTTTCCGCCTATCACTCCCTTTATGCATCCCAGGCCAAGATCGGGCACATCGTCGAGCCAGGCTCGGGCTATGGATATCATACCATGGGCGCGCCCTTACGTCCGTTGGTGAAGACGCACCCGATAACGGGACGCAAGTCGCTTTGTCTGGGCCGGCATATCTACAGCATCCCCGGCATGGCGGATGACGAAGCGGTAAGTCTCGTCGATGAACTAATCGATTTCGCATGTCAGCCGCCGCGTACCTACGCGCATCACTGGACGCCGGGCGATTTGATCATTTGGGATAACCGCTGCGTCATGCACCGCGCGCGTCCCTATGACTTCAGCGAAGCGCGGGTCATGCAAGCGACCCGCATTGCCGGCGAGGCGTCAAGCGAACTGGCACCGACTGTTGCGGACGAACGCGCCGGCGCATTCGAACCAGCGACAACCAACCGTTAGGCCTTCAACTACCGTTTCGGGAAGCGTGCCAGCAAGAGTTCCAGACCGTCGGGACCGGCTTCAACCTCGACGGCGCCCTCATCGCTTGACGCGAATTCGACCGAAAGCGGCGGCAAGGACGCGCCGTTCCGTTGCAGTGAACCGGAAATAACGACATGGTACTGTCCATCGCCTTCGGCGGCATCCGGTAGGGTGCCTTTCGCGCCAGGCCCAAGAGTGATGCATTGGGCGAACAGGCCATCCTGTGTGGGTTCGATGAGCGTTTCGGTTTGCGCGCTACCGTTTCCCGATTTGACGCCGACGACCTGTCGCTGTTGCCCCTTCACGAGAAGGTCCCGGTTGGCCGGTAAATATTTGGCGCCGGAATCCCACGCCTGTCGCAACGTGAAGTAATGTACGCCGTCGTCCGCGGCGACAATTGGGCCATAGGGCGTATTGCCGCCGGCATATTGGATGGTCAATGGATCGACGCGCAGTTTTCCGACGGTGCCACCGCCATCGACAAAGACCTGAAATTGATTGGTCTGGTGGAAATGCGGCCGCGTGACCGAATGCGGCGGTTGCATGACGAGATAGGCCTGCGGCACATCTTCGCCTGAAACGTCCTGGCCATAGCCTGGTGTGCCGGGCTTGGGCGCGGAACCGATATATTCCCAACCCTTGTACGGCTGATCGTCGACAATATAAGTCGCCTCGGTTTGTCGGGCTGTCTCGGTCTTGGTGGAGATGAGCATGTCGGACCCTTGATATTTCGTGTTGCGTAAATAGCGTGGCGCGGTGCGCCGCGACTATACTGCGGCGCGGGCGCGAAGGCCAAATGGGGAGGTGGAAATGAGCGGGGCAATGGAAATCGGAATCGATGTTGGTATCTATGGCCGGTTGGCGACGCCCGGGAATGTGCTTGGCCTCGCCAAGTTCGCGGAGGAACGAAACTACCACTCGATCTGGCTCGCCGATCATGTCGTGTTCCCGGCCACCATCGACTCCAAATACCCCTATAGTCCGACCGGCGATTTCCCTTCGCCCGAGACGGAGCCATTGCTGGAACCCATCGCGGCCATGGGCGTTCTGGCGGGGGCGACGAAGAATGTAAAAATCGGCACGTCGGTACTGGTCATGCCCTATCGCAACCCTGTCGTATTGGCGCGCATGCTGGCGACCCTCGACGTGTTCAGCAACGGCCGCATTGTCCTGGGGGCCGGCAGCGGTTGGCTGAAAGAGGAATTCACGGCACTCCAGACCGCCGACTTCGCGGCGCGTGGTGCGGTGACGGACGAATATTTGGAAATCTTCAAGGCGGTCACGGGCGGCGGGGAGGTTTCCTACGAAGGCGAGCATTATCGCTTCGACCCGGTGCATTGTTACCCGCCGTCGGTCCAGCGGCCGCACCCACCGATCCTGATCGGCGGTATATCGAACCGGGCGCTGCGCCGTGTCGCGGAGCTGGGCGATGGCTGGATGTCGGTCTCGCTCGATCCCGACCGCATTCCCGAACGGCTGGAACGGCTCGGAAGGTTATGTGGAGAACGGGGAAGGCAGCTCAGCGACCTCTGGCTCTGCCACAAACTCTTCATCTCGATTGGGGAAGCGGAGGAAGGCGTTCATGGTGGCCGCAAACTTGGGACTGGTTCGGTCGAGACAATCATAGACGACATCAAGCGATTCCAAGACTACGGTTATCGGTCGATGATCTTCCGTTATCCCGGTGCTGATCCTGACGAGCAAAACCGGCAATTCGATATTTTGGCGGATAAGATTATGTCCAGGGTTTGAAGTGCCAATTTATTTTCTGAATGGTACTATTGACCTTCCTGTAACTGGAATGCCCATTATCCACGTTATGAGATCGCGCTATCATATCCTGACCGCTGCACGGCTGTTTGCCGCTGTCGCCATCCTATGGGGTATTTCAGGGTTTTTAACCGCTGCAAATGCGCATCAGCCTGTCGATGCCATCGCTAACGACGTTGCTTCGGAAATTTTGCTCGACAAGTCCAACGCCGAGCGTGCGGCGGATGAGCATGATAAGGATAGCTGGCACTGCGCGGGCTCGGGGCCGATGTGTCATGGCTTCGCCGCGATATTCATTGGGCAAGGTACAGCGACGCCTGACTTAGGCGGTGTCCCGCGAAGTCATCTCATAGAGCGGCAATCGAGTAGATTGATCGCCCCGCTTCACAAACCACCCATTGAAGAATTAACCACCTACTCTTAGGCGGCATGCCGGTGCGAGCCGGCATCGAATGACATGAAGCTAATGGCGGCGGTGCTACGCTGGCCGCCTGATTACACCAACGAATTTTAACGACCGGGATCGCAACGCGTCCGATAAGCCATCTGATAATCCAGAGGTTCATCGTCGCTTGTGGCCGCATCTAATCGTAAGGAATTGTAGTGATGATAAATCCATTGCCGATCAAATTGATCGTCGTTCCCGCTTTTATTCTCTCCGCTCTTACGCTCGGCGCGGGGCCGTCCCTTGCAGCGGGGTCCCATGGTGGCGGGCATGGGAAAGAAGCCAAGGAATCCGGCCACATGCAAGGTGGACATATGAAAGATAATCACATGAAAGGTGGTCATATGAAGGGTGGCCATGGGCATGATTTCGACTTCGGCGAGCCCGGCAAGGCGTCGGAAGTGAGCCGCACCGTAGAAATCGTCATGAAGGAAAATTTCTACGAACCCGAGGAAATCGAAGTCAAAGCCGGCGAGACCATCCGCTTCAAAATCACCAACAAGGGCGAACTCGTTCATGAGTTCAATCTCGGTACCTCGGCGATGCATGCGGTGCACCAAAAGGAAATGATGATGATGGTCGATCATGGCGTGCTGGAGGCTGATAAGATTAATCATCACATGATGAAAATGGATATGGGCGGCGGCAAGACAATGGAGCACGACGACCCTAACAGTGTGCTGCTTGAGCCCGGAAAGTCCGGTGAGATCATCTGGAAATTCTCCAAGACGGCCGGCCTGGATTTCGCCTGCAATGTTCCCGGGCACTACGACGCCGGAATGATGGGCGATATCCACTTCAAATAGACGGACCGGTCACCCGGATACGCATTTTCAAGGATACTGGCATGTATGATTTTTCGCGGTCGTTGGTTCTGACTGGCGCGGTTTTCGCCATCTTGGCGATGCCCTTTGCCGCTTGGGCCGAGACCTACAACCTCACCGTCGATCCCGTAACGATCGATACCGGAGACTTCAAACGGCCTGGAATCGGCTACAACGGCGCGTCGCCTGGCCCTGTGCTTCGCTTCAAGGAAGGCGAGGAGGTTACGATCAAGGTTACCAATAACCTCGACGAGTCGACTTCAATTCATTGGCATGGCCTGATCCTGCCTTACAAAATGGATGGCGTGCCGACGATCAGCTATGACGGCATCGAACCGGGTGAAACCTTCACTTACAAATTTCCGATCGTGCAATCGGGCACTTATTGGTTCCACAGCCATTCAGGCTTTCAGGAACCGGATGGTGCGTATGGTGCGATCGTCATCGAACCAAAGGGCCGGGAACCGTTCCGCTATGACCGCGAATACGTCGTT
>JAJFJC010000515.1 GCA_021774385.1 Alphaproteobacteria bacterium | reverse complement strand
AACGGTGAACCAGTAGAGTTCCTCTGCGAAACGCAGCAAACTCTGCTCGATGTCCTCCGTGACGAATTGCAACTGACGCGCAGAAAGTAAGGCTCTGCTACAGGTGACTGTTGCGCGAGCAGAGTTATGGTCGACGGTCGTTTGGTTTGCTCCTGCCTGGTTATGGGTGTGGAAGCCGAAGGCAGCACGGTCGAAACGATCGAGGGTATGGCGGACGGCGAAAATCTGCACCCGCTGCAGCAGAAATTCCTTGAGAATGCCGCGCTCCAGTGCGGTATCTGTACGCCGGGCTTCCTGATTGCCGCAAAAGCGCTGCTTGAAAAAAATCCCGACCCAACGGAAACCGAAGTTCGGTATTGGCTGGCCGGTAACCTGTGCCGTTGCACCGGTTACGACAAGATTATCCGGTCGGTACTCGACGTTGCCGCGGAGGCAAAAGGGGCTTAAATAATGCCAGGAAACGCCAACGGGTATAAGTGGATCGGAACCCGGACAATTCGTCCGGATGGTGTCGATAAGGTCACGGGACGTGCCACTTTCGGTGCTGATTTTTCCCTTCCCGGCATGCTCGTTGGCAGAATCCTGCGCAGCCCACACGCGCATGCGCGCATTCTCTCGATTGATACAAGCAAGGCCGAGGCGTTGCCGGGTGTAAAAGCCGTGGTTACCTCGGCCGATTTTCCGGAGATACCGCCGTCGGAGGCGATGAAGGGCAGCTCACCGCCGAACTATCGCCATCTGTCGCAAAATTTGATGGCGCGCGAAAAAGTACTCTATGACGGGCACGCCGTTGCGGCTGTCGCCGCGACAAGCGGCACCATTGCCGGTGAGGCATTGTCGCTAATCGACGTGAAATATGAAGTGCTGCCGCACGTCACCGATGTGCTGGAAGCGATGAAGCCGGACGCGCCGGTTTTGCATGACGACTTATTCACCGGTGGCGTTGACCCTAAGCCGGACAAACCGTCGAATGTCGCCAAGCGTGTCGAATTTGCAATCGGCGACATCGAGGCTGGATTCGCGGAAGCGGACGTAATCGTCGAACAGGACTATACGACGGAAGGAATCCATCAGGGGTATATCGAACCCCATGCGGTCGTCGCGAACATGGGCGAAGACGGGCAGGCGACGGTCTGGTGCAGCAGCCAGGGTCATTTCATGGTACGGCAATATTGCGCCGGTCTGCTGAATATGAATATCGGCGATATCACGGTTACGCCGGCCGAAATTGGTGGCGGCTTTGGCGGCAAAACAACGGTTTACCTGGAGCCCGTGGCGCTATTGCTGTCACGGAAATCCGGCCGTGCGATTAAGATGGTCATGACACGAGATGAGGTGTTTCGAGGTACCGGTCCGACCTCCGGTTCTGCCATGACGATCAAAATTGGCGCTAAGAAAGACGGAAAAATTACCGCCGCCGAGGCCGATCTGAAGTTTTTTGCTGGCGCCTTTCCTGGTGCTCCGGTCCATTTGGGCTGTATGTGCGGGTTCACACCCTATGACATTGAAAATGTTAAGGCGGTTGGTTTCGATGTTGTAACGAACCGGCCGAAAGCAATTTCGTATAGAGCGCCGGGTGCGCCGATTGCCGCATTCGCAATCGAAAGTGCGATGGATGAGTTGGCGAACGAACTGAACATCGAACCGCTTGCGCTGCGCGAGATAAATGCGGCGCGGGAAGGGACGAGAACGGCTTATGGTCCGACACTTGGCGTGGTTGGATTTGAGGAAACGCTGGAGGCGGCTAAAAGCCACCCACATTTCTCCCAACCGCTGGGACCCGACCAAGGCCGTGGTATCGCGTCGGGCTATTGGTTCAATGTTGGTGGTGAATCGAGTGCATCGGTAAGCATCAATGAAGACGGGTCGGTCACCGTTACCTCCGGTGCGCCGGATATCGGTGGTTCGCGTGCGTCCTTGGTTATCATGGCGGCGGAAGTGCTTGGTGTTGATATCGACCAAGTTCGGGCTGTCATTGGCGATACGAATGCCACCGGATTCAATCGTCATACCGGCGGTAGCCGCGTTACCTTTGCCCTTGGCATGGTCGTGGTCGATGCGGCGGAAGAATGTGTGCAGCAACTTCGCGAACGAGCCGCCAAGACATGGGATATCGATGTCGAGGCGGTTGTTTGGGAAGACGGCGCGGCGCGTCCGGCTGGTGACAATGCAGGCAAGTTCGAACCCTTGACCCTTGGTGATATCGCGGCAAAAACACCGATGACCGGCGGTCCCATCAGTTCCAAAAAATCGAGCAACGTCCAGGGCCCGGGACCGGCTTTTGGCACGCATATTTGTGATGTCGAAGTCGATCGGGAGACAGGGCAAGTTAAGATTTTGCGCTATACCGCGATACAAGATGCCGGCCGTGCCATTCATCCGGGTTATGTTGAAGGGCAGATGCAAGGCGGTGTCGCGCAAGGTATTGGTTGGGCACTGAACGAGGAATATATCTACGACGAGGACGGTCGGTTGCAGAATTCAGGCTTCCTTGATTACCGCATACCTGTGGCCTCCGATTTGCCGATGATCGATACCGTCATTGTCGAGGTGCCCAATCCAACGCATCCCTACGGGGTTCGCGGCGTGGGCGAAATACCGATCATTCCACCCATGGCCGCCGTCGCCAATGCCATTGAAGATGCCGTCGGGATGCGCTTGACGGATCTGCCGATGTCGCCACCGAAGGTGCTGGCAGCGTTAAGCAACGGCGAGTGAGACGATGGCCGACGTTGTTCTGAGCCGCGATCTGGCGCGCCGGTTCACCAATGGTGAAACACAAATATCGGTGGAAGCCGGCACGATGCGCGCCTTGGTTCGTGAGCTTGAGACACAATTTCCCGGTATCGGAGCGGTGTTGGGGGATGGCATGGCGGTCGCTATCGATGGCCAGATATTCCAAGATTTTTTTCTTGAGGAAGTCGGACCGAACAGCGAGGTCTGTTTTCTGCCCGCGATCGAGGGCGGTTGATCTCAAGAAATATAGTCGAGCGGCAAGGCCGTCGTGAATTTGATCCGCTCCATCGCGAAGCTGGAGCTTACGTCCGTTAGGTCCATCGCCTGAATTAAACGTTTATAAACAGCGTCGTATCCGGCAATGTCCGGTACGACGATGCGAAGCAAATAGTCAGTTTCTCCGCTCATCCGATAAAATTCGACAACTTCGTCGATGCTGGAGACGGCTTTAGCAAAGCGCTCTAGCCACTCGTAATTGTGTTGGCTCGTCTTGATGCCGACAAAAACCGTCACCCCCAAGTTTAGCGCCTCGGGATTTAGCAGCGCGACTCGGCTTTGAATAACGCCCGCTTCCTCCAAATTCCGAATGCGCCGCCAACAAGGTGTCGCGGAGAGTCCCACGAGATCCGCGATTTCGCCAACCGGCAGTGTTGCATCTTGCTGTAAACAGGCAAGAATTTTTTTATCTATCGAATCCATTAGTATAACATATCACAGTTTGAATAAAATTTAGAAAATAATGCTCAAAACTTTCTAGGTTTGAAGAAATTACAGAAAATAATTCCAACGTTTCAAGTGTACAATGAGCCTGTGGAGCAAAAGGGGGTTTAAGAAATGATTGGAAGACTTTTCACGGAACATCCCGCAAGCGTGGATGAGACTTATTTCGAGCATCTACGGGCGGCGTCGTCATTTAGTATTCGGATGTTTGTGGCGAGCCTCGCCTGCCTTGTGCACGCGTTGTTACCATTTCTTTTCGTGCGAACCGGTAGCGCCGCGATTGAAACGCTGTATGACCGAATGGTCGCGAACCGGCGGCAATTCGACGAGGGCCGCTTGGCCGCACGCGCGACAGCCCGCGCCGGCCGGTAGCGGCGAGAGCATTACGCGTCGGCAAGCATTTTTAGGTTTTTCTCCACATCGTAGGCTTGTTCGTGATGGGATTCCGGATCCCATTCGCTGCGCGGTACCCGGAAAAAGTCGCCGCCATAAATGTGTATCGCACCGGTGAGCCGCGGCAGCGGGTTGGTCACGGAATGGATAATGTCGCGGCCTAACGTTGTCGCGTCTTTCGTCTCCAAGGACTTGGCCCCAGCGGCTTCCACCTTGCCGTCTTTGGATTCCGGCATGCGGCGCCAAAAAATATTGTCTTCGCGTCCGGTATAGATTCCGATATTGGCCCACATTTCATGATTGTGCGGCATGATTGTCATATAAGGGCCCCAAATCACATTGATGATCGTGAGGTCTTCGGAATCGTACAGTTTGACGACACCGCCTTTCTCTGGCTCGCCAAGATCCTTGAGAACGGCGGCGGGATCGGAAACGGCTTGTGCGAGAACGTCCCGGACGGCGGACTGCGCGCTGGTCCCTCCCGTTAACGCGGCTTTGCAGTCGGCAATTAGGTTGTCGCGGCTAAACATATTTTATCCCCCCGAATCAGTTGAATATGCGCTCCATTTCAGCAGAGCCTAGCATGAGCTAGGGCGTCAGGAAACGTTGGCGGCGATACTGGATTACGCAGCACCGGTCTTTGCGGTTATGATGTCGTCGTCGCGCTTACAGGGAGAAACTCATGGCATATGCAACGACGGACGATGGCGTCAAACTCTACTACGAGGAAACAGGGTCCGGTGAACCTGTTCTGTTTATTCACGAGTTTGCCGATGACTTTCGGGGATGGGAACCGCAAATTCGGCATTTTAGCCGCCGGTATCGTTGTATCACCTACAATGCGCGCGGTTTTCCGCCATCCGATGTTCCGCCCGACGCCTCAAGTTACTCGCAGATGAGGGCGGTCGCGGACGCGATATCGGTTCTTGATCATCTTGGCATCGATAAGGCACATGTGGTCGGCCTCTCCATGGGTGGGTTTTGCGCCTTGCATTTTGGTCTAAACCATCCGGGCCGTGCGTTGTCCCTTGTTGTCGGTGGCTGTGGTTATGGTGCGGAGTCGGAAAAGCGCGCCCAGTTTCGCGATGAAGCCCTTACGACGGCGGACAGTTTCGAAGACATTGGAATGGCCAACACGGCCGAGCGTTACAGCTTGGGTCCGACGCGGGTGCAGTATCAGAACAAGGACACCCGCGGCTGGCGGGAATTCGCCGATAATCTGGCGACGCATTCGGCCAAGGGTTC
>JAJFJC010000514.1 GCA_021774385.1 Alphaproteobacteria bacterium | reverse complement strand
CAGCCATATCGCCGATCACAAGATCAACCGTATCGACGAACTCCTGCCATGGCGTTACGCTCAAGTCTGAGCGTAACAGCCCAACGTCATCGGCGGCAGGGCTGGTTCACCGGACGCTAACCATCGATCGGCATTTAGCGCTTTGATCCAGGTCATAAAACGATTGCCGGATACGCCATCGTTAGCCGCGCCGTGCTTCCCTACGAAGCATCTGAGGCGGCGAGAGGTTGCCTCTAATCTGCATATAAGATGAAAAGTCTCCAAGGTTACACGGTACCCGAGGTTATGATTTGAAAATGCCGATTCCAGATCTTGTCGCAATGATCCGGCTGCAAACTTTTTGACCCTTTTACGCCGTGCGACGATACGGAGGACCGTCTTGTACGCTACGCTGACGGTGTGGCCAGACGGTCGCGACAAGGAGGGCGAAGAATGGAATTCGGAATTGCCATGGCGACCGCCGCCGATGCCTGGAAATTGTCCGAGCGCGCCGAGGCGCTGGGCTTCACCAGTGCCTGGTTTTACGACACGCAGATGCTGAGCGCCGACTGCTTCGTCGCCATGGGCGCGGCGGCGGTGAAGACGGACCGCATCCGGCTCGGCACGGGCGTGCTGATCCCGACCAACCGTATCGCGCCGGTGACCGCGAATGCGCTCGCATCCTTGAGCAAGCTAGCCCCAGGGCGGGTCGATTTCGGGGTCGGCACCGGGTTCACCGGGCGGCGCGCCATGGGGCTGGGGGCCATGAAGCTGGCCGATATGGAAGACTATATCCGCGTCGTGCACGGCCTGATCGCCGGTGAAACCCTGGAGACCGCGTTCGAGGGAAAGCGGCGCAAGATCAGGTTCCTCAATCCGGAACTGGGGCTGATCAATACACGGGACGAAATCCCCTTGCATATCTCCGCCTACGGACCCCGGTCGCGCGCGCTTACCGCAAAGCTGGACGCCGGCTGGCTCAACTTCGTCGGCGATGTCGAAAGCGCGGCGGCTGGTGTGGCGGCGATGCGCGAGAGCTGGGTCGGGGCGGGCCGGGCCGAAACCGATTTGAGCGCCACGGCGTTTGCCTTGGGCTGCGTGTTGGCCGACGGGGAGCCCTTCGATTCACCGCGCGCTATGGCGCAGGCGGGACCGCGCGCCGCCGTGGTTCTGCACCGGGCCGCCGACGAGGCCATTGCCGGGCTGCCCAATTCGAGCGGTATACCGGATGCGGCGGCGGAAGCGGTCGCAGGCTATGTGGCACACGCCATGACCTATGAGCCGGCGGACGCCAAGTATCTGGAGAACCACCGTGGTCACCTGATGTTCGTCAAGCCGGAGGAGCGTCAATATGTCACCGCCGAACTGATCCGCGATACGTCCTTCACCGCGACAGAGAACGAACTCAAAATCCGCATCGGCGATTTGCGCGATGCGGGCTACAGCCAGTTTACCATCCAGATTGTGCCCGGGCAGGAAGACGCCATTGAGGATTGGGGGCGGATCGCCAAGGCCTTTGCGTAAGTTGTTGGATAAAATGGGGGAAGTGCGTTATGGACGATATTCTGATTAAGGGTGGCGAGGTCATCGACGGCACGGGCGCGCCAGGACGGGTGGCGGATCTCGCGATCCGCGATGGCCGCATTGCCGCGATCGAGGAAAACCGCACTGATAGCGCCGAGCGGATCATCGACGCACATGGCTGCATCGTGGCGCCGGGCTTTATCGACATTCACACCCATTCGGATTTCACCCTGCCGCTCAACGTCAAGGCGGAATGCAAGATCCGCCAGGGCGTGACGACGGAGGTCGTCGGCAATTGCGGCTTCTCTGTCGCGCCGGCCCTGCCCGACAAAGTCGACATGCTGCGCGATTACCTGTCCGGTAGCGCGCCCTGGCTGCCCTTCGAGCCGACCGACTTCACGCGCTACATGGATTCTTGGCCGGACATCGCGGTGAACACGATCATGCAGGTCGGACACAATACCTTGCGGCTGATGGCGATGGGCCTGGAGGACCGCGACCCGAGCGAGGGCGAATTGCGCCACATGCAGGAAATGCTGGCCGAGGGTCTTGAGGCCGGCGCGTTGGGCTTGTCGTCCGGCCTGTTCACCGCGCCGGGCTGTTACAGCAAGCCCGAGGAACTGCACTCGCTGGGTGCGGTCGTGAAGGCGCATGGCGGCCGCTATTCGAGCCATGTCCGCGACGAATCCCACGGCGTCCATGAGGCGATTGCCGAGGCCATCGATGTCGGCGAGCATTGCGGTATCCATGTCCAACTCGCCCATATGAAGCTATCCGGGATGGACAATTGGGGCGAGGCGGACCGGTTGCTGGACACGATCGAGGCCGCGCGCGGCCGGGGCGTCGATGTGCATTGCGACCAGTACCCCTATGATTGGGGCACCAACCCGCTGCGTTTCCTGCTGCCGACCTGGCTACAGGAAGGCGGTATGGACGAGATGATGGCGCGCCTTGCCGACCCCTATTCGCGCTCGCGCGTGAAGCAGAAGATCGCCGAGCTGGGATTCAACAATTTCGGCCGCTTGGAAAGCTGGGCCGATATCCGCATCGCCATCTCGCCAAACGGGGCGGCCGAGCCCGGCGAGACCATCGAAGGTATCGCCGAGGCGCGCAACGTCGATCCGCTCGACGCGATCTTCGACATCATCATCGCAGACCGGGGCGCGACCCGCATCCTGGTGCGCTGCATGTCGGAGGCGGATGTCCGCCGCATTGCGTCCGAGCCCTCGGCGACGGTGGGTTCCGACGGGCCTTGTGTCGCGCCCTATGGCGTGACCGGGCAGGGCAAGCCGCACCCCCGGCTGTATGGCACCTTCCCACGTCTGATCGGCCGCTATGCCCGCGACCTCGGGCTGCTGACTCTGCCGCAGGCGATCGCCAAGATGACCGGTGTCGCGGCGACGGCGCTCGGCCTGACGGAGCGTGGTTTATTGCGTGAAGGCTTCGCCGCCGATGTCGTGGTGTTCGATGCGGAGTCGATCATGGACGAAGCGAGTTTCGACGAACCGCACACCTACCCGTCTGGCATCGAGACCGTGATCGTCAACGGCACCGTGGTCATTCATCAGGGCGATCACAGCGATGCGTTGCCGGGACGGCTATTGCGCCGCCGCGAGGGTCAACTCAATTAGTGCCCTGGTCGTGAAATTCAGCTTGCTGCATTTTGCGTGAATCAGCGCACCAACAAAAAGTTCTAGTGCCCTGGTCGTGAAATTCAGCTTGCTGCATTTTGCGTGAATCAGCGCACCAACTTATTGAAACTAGTGTGATTCAGATCCTAAATCTCGTCGCATTCAATGCGACGAACTTCAGAATTATCACACTAGCGCGTTACGCGGTAAAGCCAGAGCCCAGCGGCGAGGGCGAAGACGGCGAAGGTCACGAACAGTGCCGCGTAACTATCCGAGAGCGCAAGAATGGCGCTGCCCAGGCTCGGACCGGCGACGATGCCGCCATACATGAAGAATTGCGCCCCGCTGGTGGCGTCCGCCGCGCGGCCCTCTGGCGCTAGAATCGCGATTTCGGACAGGAACAGCCCGACCCAGCCATTGCCACCGATTCCGATGATGACGGCGATCAGAAAGAAGACCGAGGGCGGCCAGTCCGCGCTCGACAAGGCAAACATCACCAGCCCCGCCGCCATGATGATCGCCAGTATCGACAGGATCGTTCTGCTTGCGAGCCAGCGACCGGCGATGAACCCGAGGATCACGCGCGCGGTAATGCCCGAGACATGGTTGACCGCGAAGATCAGGCCGGCCAACTCCGGCGCCATACCGAGTCCGCGCCACAAATAGACGACCAGATAGGTCGCCAGAGCGAGCTGGCATCCGGCGAACGCCATGCCGGCCAGCGCATAGCCGCGCAGGGGCCCGTCAGCCCACACGAAGCGCAACGAGGCGACGATATCCGAGAAGGTGATCCGGCTGCCGGCGCGGCGCGGTTCGCGCGGACCAACGCCACAGATCGCCGACACTAGCAGCGCCAGCAACGCGAAGGCCGGCACGACATAGAGCGCGGTGCGCCAATCGTAGAGGACGATCAGCGGTGGCAGGATGGCCCCGGCCAGCATGCCGCCGCCGGGCGTGCCGCATTGCTTGATCGAGAAAATCAGTGGCTGCCATTGCGGTGGCGAAACGCGAGACAGCACATGGCTGCCGGCGGGGTTCATCGGCGCGGTCGCGGCGCCGATCAGCATGACGCCCGCCAGCGCCCATAGCGGATGGCCGAGCGTGAACAGCAGGACGCCGGCGCCGGCCAGGATCAGCGTGGCCTGAAACACCCGCTGCGCGCCGTACCGGGCGATGAACTCGCCGCTCGGCAAGCCGGTCAGCATCGCCGTCAGATAGAGGATTGATACCGCGCCGCCGACGGCGCTGGACGGCAGGCCGATATCAACGGCGGCGGCGCTGGCGACCACCGGAATGGAATAGGACGCCATGGTGAGAATCGACTGTATGACGACGATCACGATCAGCGGCGTCATTACCGGCCATTGGAAGAGGTCGCGCATGAGGATGATTTAGCGTGCGCGGTGATCCTTATCCAGCCCGGGCTGTTTGGGGTGCGGGTAGGGGTGGTGGAAATCGCGCACAATATGATCGACGGCGGCGTATTTTGCACCGCTTTCGTGGTAGACGGCGGCGAGGGCGTCCTCCATCTCGTAATCCTCTGCCAGCACGCGGGCGAAACCGGCATTCTCTTCCGGCGGATTGTCGCGATACCACTGCACGGTGCGGGCCATCGCCTCGAGCGGCGGTACGACGTCGCGGTAGCCGAGTTCGGATTTCAGCTTGTAGAGGTCGAAGATTTGATGATCGGACGGGCCGAAGAACATCATCAGGGTACGCGCCGGATAGGCGTAAGCGTCCGGCACGCCGATCACCTCGATCTCGCCGCCCATCTCGCGGCCCACGATTTCGATCCATTGCTTCCAGGTGAATTGCAGCTCGTCGCCGCAATTATAGACCTGACCCGCCGCCGCCTCGGGCTGCTCGGCGGCCAGCAGCACGGCCTGCGCCACGTTTTCGGAATAGCCGCGTGTCGTCAGGGTCAGCCCGCCGTCCGGCAGCACGAAATGCGGCCGCTTGTCCATGAAGCGGCGCATGATCGACCACACGGCGGGGGTCAGCTGCCGCGGGCCGTAGACGACGGGGTAGCGAAAATGGGTACCGCTATAGCGCCCGGCCGTATGGCCCTCCATGACCGCTTCCTCGGAAATGCGCACCAGATAGCCGAAGCGGAACTCGTCGATGTCAGGCACCTTCGGCGCGTCCTCCGGCAGCGGTACTTGCAGCCCGGCGGGGAACAGATTTTCCGGCTGCAGCACCCCGCGATAGCACGGCGCGCCGCCAACGGTGATCAGCCGGTCGCAATGCGCGCCCGCGATCTCGGCCACATAGCGGATGCGCCCGTAGGTCGCGATAATCAGATCGAACGATTTCCCGGCCAGCGCCTCGCGCAGGGTTTCGCGAAAATGCGGGTCGCCGATGATGCGCGGCACCGACGCCGGAATCTCGTCGCTATCATGGGTGCCGCGATGCATGATGGATACGTCGTACCCCTGCGCGATCAACCCGTTCACCAAATAAGGCCCGGTCGGTCCCGTGCCGCCAATGACGAGTGCTTTCAAGAGAGTGTCTCCCCGTTTTGGAATTTGTATTTGGCGCTAAGCGCGGGCGTTGCGGTGCTTCGTATCCTACAAAACCTTATGACGTTGGCTATGCGGCGACAACAAGTGGAAACTCGGTACCTGCTAACCAGCGTCGTCAGCGGCCAATTACAAATTAGGCAATGCGATTAGTGGTGATTCGTACCATGTATAGTGTCCGCGCAACACGCATACATACTGAATATTGCTTTGTTTGGTCGTTGTCGATGCTATCAAATACGAAAGTGGTACTTGACGTTCCCAAGATTTTTAGCTCGAGAATGAGTTCAGTAGTCTGGTGGGAGAAAAGTTAATAAAATCACGAAGGTTTCCAAATGAACGACGAAAACTTAATAAAACAGTTGGAACTATATTCTAATGCAATAGTCGCTTTTATTGCAGTGCAATCTCTTACCTATTGTTTTTATTTTGGAACCAACCCCTTTTTCAATTCATTGATAAAGAAATCAGTTTCGTTATCCATTTCAATTTCCGTATTGTTTTTTGTTTCTTTGATATTGGCGTCTTTGGGAATTCATTTTATGGGAAAAAACATAATAATGAAAACTGACGGAGAGAATAAAAAAATCTTGGACAAGATATTTACTGGTAAAATTATAGTTGTGATATTCTGTAACTTTTTCCCAGTATATTTTACGGTGAAGTATGCTGTGTTTCCGCAGTTGTAGAAATTTCAGTATTCTAAGTATCGGGACTTGCAATTCGATGAATTCATATAGCTTTCAGACGGGCTGCTGAATTCCTAGAATTTTCCACCGCGTAATTTACAGGGGTGAATGGGGGTGGCGGAGCTATGCCCGAAAGTTGGTGACGGGTATATCAGGCGGCGTGTTTGATTTGCTTGATCCCGTCCTTGAACGCTACTCCATCGATAATGTCGGCGAGTTGATCTGATCCATCCAGCTT
>JAJFJC010000513.1 GCA_021774385.1 Alphaproteobacteria bacterium | reverse complement strand
GCCGGCTATACGACCTATCCGCATATCGACAATTACGGCACCGGCGAACGGGCTGGCGAGGCGCTGATCAAGATGATCAAGGGCGATGCCAAACCTGTGCTGGCCTGGGGCAACCGGCCGATGCTGCCGCATGTTATGCGGCAAGGCACCGCGGACTTTCCCAATAAGCAGTTGCAGGAACGGGTTGCGGAAATGGAGGCGAGCGGTGAAGCGATGGTCGCGACGCTGTTTACCGGCTTCCCCCATGCCGATATTCGCAACGCGGGGCTCAGCGTTTGTATTGTGACGGACAATGATCCCGACAAGGCGCAACAGCTATGTGACGAACTTCTCGATTCCGCCTGGAAGGACCGCGAGGCCTGGGTATATCAGATCGAACCGCTTGAGGAATCCCTGGCGCGCGCCAAGAAAGTAACCGAAGGGCCGGTCGTCCTGCTGGATCACTACGATAACTCCTCTTCCGGCGGCACGCAGGACACGACGACGGTGCTGTCGGCGGTACTCGAAGCCGGGTTGGAGGATGTCGCGATGTTTGCGATCTGCGATCCGGAAGCGGTGCAGACGATGATCGCGGCCGGTGTCGGTGCCGAGGTAACCCTGCCGCTTGGCGGGAAGATGGATATGCCCTCGATCGACAAGAAGGGCGAGCCAATTACGGTAACCGGCAAGGTCAAACTGATCTCCGACGGGCTGTACCGGAATTTGGGCCCAGCGTCGACGGGGCTGCTGATGGATATGGGACCAACCGTGGTCTTGGACACGGGCAAGGTTGAAATCGTCGTCATTTCGCGCCAACAGGAGCCGAACGACAAGAATGCCTTCCTCAGCCTCGGGATCGATCCAACCCGCAAGAAATACCTCATGCTGAAGAGCCGGATTCACTACCGCGCTGGATTCAGCGATATCGCCAAGGAAGTCATCGAATGCGCCGGGACGGGCGTCTGCACGTCGGATTACAGCCAACTGACCTTCGAGAATGTCCGCCGGCCGATTTATCCGCTCGACCTGATCAACGATCCCAATGAAGGACGTTAAGAATGAAAGCTATTGTTCTGGACCAGGATGGTCTTGCCGTTACCGATATGGCCAAGCCCGAACCGAAGCCGCATGAAGCCCTGACCAAGGTTTCGGCCTGCGGTCTGAACCGCGCCGACGTGCTGGTGGCCGCCGGTGCTTTCCACGGCGCGCAAGGCGGTGCCGGGACGGTCATGGGAATGGAATGGGCCGGCGAGGTTGAAGCGGTGGGCAGCGAAGTGACGAACGTGGCGCCTGGCGACCGCGTGATGTGCACTGGCACGGCTGGCTACGCGGAATACGCGGTCAGCGATTATGGCCGGACGATGAAAATTCCGGGCAACAATATGAACTACGAGAAGGCAGCGACCCTGCCGATCGCGCTACACACGATGCACAACGCGTTGGTAACCGCGGGACAATTGCAGGCTGGCGAAACAGTCCTGATTCAGGGCGCCAGCTCCGGCGTCGGCCTCATGGCGATGCAGATCGCCAAGCAGATGGGCGCGAAGCAAGTGTTCGGGACCTCGACCAATGCGGGACGCCGCGCCAAGCTTGGCGAGTACGGCGCGGACCTGGCGCTCGACTCGAGTGATCCCAGCTGGGTCGATGCGGTGCTGGAGGCGACCGGCGGGGACGGCGTCGATCTCATCATTGACCAAATTTCCGGCAGCGTTGCCAATCAGAATTTGGCGGCGACCAAGGTGCGCGGCCGCATTGTCAATGTCGGCCGGTTGGGCGGCGGCATGGCGGAATTCAATTTCGATTTGCACGCACTGCGCCGCATCGACTATATCGGCGTCACGTTCCGGACCCGCTCGATAGAGGAAATTCGTGCCATCGTCGCCGGCGTCGAACGCGATCTTGGTGATGCCATCGCGTCCGGTACCCTGAACATTCCCATCGACAAGACGTTCCCGCTCGACGAGGCCCCGGCGGCACTCGACCATATGGCGGCTAACGCCCATTTTGGCAAAATCGTTTTGCAGGCGTGAGGTGTGGGAAGAGCTTCTGCATTATTTTTTCTAGTTCTTCTCGGCGACACGACCCGTCATCCTCGGCTTGACCGACCAGTCCTCATCCGTGGCATGCTCCTGCTATGCCCTATCACGTTTACATCCTGGCAAGCCGTCGCAATGGGACATTGTATGTCGGTGTGACCAACGAGTTGGCGCGGCGGGTCTATGAGCACAAGCAAGGTTTAGTTGAAGGGTTTACCAAGCGCCATGGGATCAGAACGCTGGTCTATGTCGAATCCCACAATAGTGTAATCGAGGCAATTCGCCGCGAAAAACGGCTGAAGCGATGGAACCGTGCTTGGAAGATCGAGTTGATCGAGCGCGACAATCCAGAATGGGTGGACTTATACGACCGTTTGTAATTACTCGCGGTTGGCTGGATCCCCGGTCAAGCCGGGGATGACCCGAGGAGGCGTTAGTAACCTTCCGCATACGCTATGATGGTGTTGTTTCGGTAGTAGCTATTGGAACAAAGGGCTTCTCTCTGCGACAAATAAAATTCAACAATCAGAACCGCCAGCGGTTTTTACTTCTTATTTCTGTAGTCCCCGAACCTCTCTTCGTTGTCCCCGAACCTCTCTTCCCCGTCATCCCCGGCTTGACCGGGGATCCAGGAATCCGGGCCTGCACGACCTCGTGCCTGTCTTGAAGAACCGCTAAATAATTCCCCTGTCCAACAAGGCCTGAACGCGTTCAGGGGACATGCCCAGCAGTTCGCCGAAGATACGGTCCGTGCCCTCCTTGAAGGCCGGGCCCAGATGGGTCACGCGGCCAGGTGTTTCCGATAGTTTGGGAATGACATTGGGGATCACTACTTCGCCGATGACGGGGTCCTGCATTCGCAAAAGATTTTCCCGCGCGGCGAATTGTTCGTCCTCGAAGATATCGGCGATGGAGTTGATGGCACCGCACGGCACGCCGCCGTCGGAGCAAAGCTCGATGACCTTGAGCATCGGATAGGCGGTCGTGAAGGCGCTCACCGTGCCTTCGATAAAATCGCGGTCGGCTAGGCGTAGTGCGGAGGTCTGGTACTTGTCGGGCGCGGCGAGTTCCGGTTTGCCCAAGACATGGCAGAGACGTTCGAACATACGGTCCGATGTGCAGGCGATAGAGACCCATTTATCGTCGCCGGTTTGAAAATGGCCGTGCGGACAGGCCAGCCGCGTGCCCATGCCCTCTCGGTGACGGATTGTGCCTTCCTTGGCATAGGCGGGGACCAACTCGTCGAGGAAACGAAATATCGATTCATAGAGGCCGAGATCGATATATTGCCCCTTGCCGCTCTGCTCGCAGCTTCTGAGCGCCAAGAGAATGCCGACCGCGCCGTATAGGCCCGTCGCATAATCGGCTAACGAGGTGGAGCCCGGCGTAACGGGCGGACCGTCCGGCATGCCGGCAAGATAGGTCAGCCCGCCAAACCCCTGCGCAATGCGGGCAAAGCCAGGACGTTCCTTATACGGCCCCGTTTGGCCATAGCCGGAGACGCGCAGCATGACGATCTTCGGGTTGATCTCCGAAAGTACGTCCCAGCCAAGTCCCCATTTTTCCATCGTGCCGGGCCTGAAATTTTCACAGATTACATCGGAAACGGCGACCAGTTCCTTGAAAATCTCGACACCTTCTGGGGTGCGAAAATCCAGCCCAACCGATGTCTTATTCCGGGACTCCGTCAGCCAGGCGAGCGTATCGCCATCGCGGTCGGTCTTCGTGCCGTAGCGCCGCCAATTATCGCCGCCCTGCGGGTTTTCGATCTTGATCACTTCCGCACCGAATTCCGACAGGACGGTCGCGGCGAATGGCGCGGCAATGAACGTCGCGATATCGAGAATGCGCACGCCGTCCAAGGGCAGTTTGGTCGTGGGGTTACTCATATATACGGATCCTGATGGTGTTTTGATTTATGCGCTATAGGGTTCGATAGGGCTGCTGCCGATCGTGCAGCGGATCATAATGCGCCGCTCATCGCGGGGATAGTCGAGGCGACCGGTATGCATCAACCCGCCGCGGTTTTCCCAGATGACCGTATCGCCAACCCGCCAATGATGATCCCAACGATAGCCATCGGCGCTGGCGGCATGAATGTAGTCATAGAGCGTTTCGAGAAGATCGTCGCTTTCAGCCTCGTCGATGCCGGAGATGCGAACCGAGAGCAGGGGGCTCGCATAAATCGCCGGCCGGTGTGAAATCGGGTGCCGGCAAATCACGGGATGGCTGACCGTCGGTCGGCTTTGATCCTCTTGTGTCAGTTTCTGTGATAGGAACTGCGCCTGCGCATTTCGCGGGTTACTGCCGAGGGCGAATTCGACCCGCAATCCCGAGACGCGCCGGCGCACACTGTCCGGCAGCAAATCATAGGCCCGGTGCGCGCTGGCGAAACAGGTGGCGCCGCCATGCGATGGAACCTCCATGGCGTGGACGGAGGTCGCCTTAGCGGGCACTTCGTCATAGGTCGTGTCCGAATGCCAGCCTTCGCGCAGATTGTCGGTGACGCCTCTGCGCGCAGCCATTTCATCGAATTTGCCACTCTCATCGACATTGCGGTTATAGACGATCTCCGGCACGTTCGGATGCCAGAATGCCTTCTGGATATGGCGTTGCAGATGACCGAACTGCGCGGAGAATGCCGCGAACGCCTGGGGCGTCAGCGGTTGATCCCGGAATAGCAGGACCTGATGTGCGACAAAGGCGGCTTCGAGTTCCATCAGGATTTCCGGCGAAAGTGGTTTGGCGATGTCGATGCCCCTGACTTCCGCGCCGACGTCGAAGCCTGATGGATTAATCTCCAAACTCAAAGAGGGTTCCTCTCGCTGATTGTCTGTGTTGCTGAGTTACGCCGCTGCGATCGGCCCTCGCAGCAACTGTCCCGCATAGTCACCCGTCGAGACGCCGTTCTCGAACGCAACCTTGCCGTTGACGACCGTGGCGGCGATACCGTTGGCTTTCTGTACAAGCCGTTTGGCGCCACCCGGTAAATCCTGCACGACGGTCGGCATTTGCGGTTTGATCGTGTCCGCGTCGAAAACGACCAGATCAGCGGCATAGCCGGTCCGGATCAGTCCGCGATTGGGCAGTTCCCAGGCCGAGGCATTGTCGAAGGTGAGCATCCGGACCGCTTCCTCCAGAGTAAAGGCCTGACGGTCGCGGACCCAATAACTCAGTAAATGTGTTTGCAGCGACGATCCCATTTCCTGGCAGACATGCGCGCCGGAATCCGAGAACGTCGCCAACGTCCTGGGGTGCTTCAGCATGCCGAGTACGTCGTCCTTTTCAGTGTTAACGAGCGGCTGCAGGAACATCTGGTCTTCGTTTTCGAGCATCAAATCGATGACCGTCTCCACCGGACTGGTGTTGCGCTGGCGCGCCAGCTCCGCAACGGATGGATCGTTCCAGTCGACGCCTTTCATCGCCAGCAGGTTTTCGTAGTCGGGCCGCATCGGATTGGTCGAGGCATCGCCGCCGCCCTGGAATTCCGCGATGCGCGGCCGCATCGTAGCTTCCTCGGCGATCAGCTTGGCGCGCGTGTCTGGATCCGCCAGGCGCCGTTTTTGTTCATCCAGCGGCAGAGCACGGATTTCCTTCCACGCCGGCAGGACGTCATAAGGCAGGTTGGATTTCATCGAGAAGACGACGCTGATCGGCCGCGTCGAGGATTGCCCATACATGCGTCCCCCTTTGGCGACGGTATCGTCGATCATTCCTGTCTGGAACTGCCAGGATGTCGGGTCGTCCAGCATGCGCGTGGCGATGGTACCGAACATAACCGGGCGGCCGCTTTCAAGCGCGACCCTCTGCAGTTCCTTGAAGAAACCCTTTTGTGCGGTGCCGCTGGAAACATCCGGACCGACTTGGAAGATGCCGGCGTTCAAGTCGGCCATCGCCCCAACCAGCCGGTCGACCTCCGGCCAGTCCGCATAGCGGCTGGCGACCGGAGACCCGGCCGGCGTGGAATGTGTCGTGGACATGGAGGTCGAAAAACCGACGGCGCCGGCGTTGACGGCCTCCGACACCGCCGCGGCCATCTTGGCGAGGTCGTCGTCGGTCGCTTTTTCGGAAAGGGCCCGTTCGCCCATGACATACATGCGCAGGGCCGAATGACCGATATAGGCGCCGTAATTGAGACCTTTCGGTACTCGCTCCACGGCGTCGAGATATTCCGGGAACGTCTCCCAGCTCCAATCGACACCGGCCATGATGGCGTCGGCGGGAATATCCTCGACCGCTTCCAGGCACTGTGCGAACCATTCGCGCTCTTCCGGTTTGCAGGGCGCGAGCGCGAAGCCGCAATTGCCCATCATGACGCTGGTGACGCCGTGCCAGCAGGAACAACTGCCCAGCGGGTCCCAGGTTACCTGCGCATCCATATGGGTGTGACCATCAATGAAACCCGGCGAGACGACCATCCCATCGGCGTCGATTGTTTTAGATGCCGGGCCCTTGATGCGGCCGATTTCGACGATCTGGCCGTTCTTCACGCCAACGTCGGCGCGGTAGCGTCCACCACCCGATCCGTCGATGACCGTTCCGTTCTTGATGAGCAGATCCATGGCACCCTCCGTTATGAAGTCTCTCCGTTCTCATTCTTGCATTGCCGGGCGTCAGGTCACAACATGGCGGCAGACTCAAATCCATAAGCGAACCACACGGAGGAAACGAAAATGGGCCCGAAGCTCGTCGATCATCTGCTCTACGAAAAGGAAGATAACGGTCTTGTCTGGATCAAATTCAACCAGCCGGAAGTCATGAATGCGTTAATTGGCAATTCGCAGGAAAACAGCACGGTTGCTAAGGTCGGCGAGTATATGCGGGCGGCGGATGACGATCCCGATGTGCGTATCATCATTCTGACCGGTGTCGGGCGCGGATTTTGTTCCGGCGCGAACCTGAAAGGACAAGCCCCGGCTGACGTCACCGGCGAGAATTTCGTCGGTAACCGCAGCGGGCGGGAAGGGGCCGACGCGGTACGCCAGCATTTCTTCCACGGCTTCACCAAACTGCACCGCGACATCGCCGACATCCGCAAGCCGACAATCGCCATGATCAACGGGCCTGCGGTCGGATCGGGAATGGATATGTCATTGCACTGCGACATCCGCATCGGCTGCGAGAAGACTCGTTTCGTCGCCTACCACCAAGCAGGACAGATCATCGAAAATGGCGGCTGCTATTATTTGCCGAAGATGATCGGCCTCGGACGTGCGCTGGAATACGCCTATACCGGCAGTTGCGATGCGGAAACTGCCTATCGCTGGGGCATGATCAATCATCTAGTGGAGTCCGAGAAGCTGGAAGAGTTCACCCGCGAGATGTGCGACAAGATGCTGGGTATCCCTCCGCTGGTGCAATGGAACAGCAAGCGCATCATGCGCGCCGCGCTGGATACGACGCTCGATCACACCATGGTGCTGACCTCAAACGCCGCGCTGATCTTGAACAGCTCGGACGACGAAACCGAAGCCCGCAAGGCGTTCGTCGAAAAACGCAAGCCGGTGTTCCACGGGCGTTAAAAACGGCCACGAGCGGTTCCGGGCCTCGCCAAGGGAGCAACTCTGATCGTCTTTCGCTGACGCGGAATAACCAATACCGTTGACAGCATATTGGCGATCAGCCTATGCGCTTGCGCACAGTGTGGCCCTATTGGTGGTTGGGCCAAACTAGCTCTGGATGAGAGGTATGAGAATTGGCCGGAACCGACACGTCCCGCGCCGCGTCGATTGAGGACGGGCCCGCGGTAATTCTTGTCGAGCCGCAAATGGGCGAGAATATCGGCATGGCGGCGCGTGCGATGCTCAATTCCGGTTTGGGCGATTTGCGGCTTGTCCGGCCGCGCGACGTCTGGCCAAATCCCAAGGCCCGGCATACGGCGTCGGGTGCGGATGCCGTAATCGACGCGGCGCGAGTCTTTGACACCACGGCGGCGGCGATAGCTGACCTGACTCGGGTTTACGCCGCAACCGCCCGGCCTCGTGACATGATCAAGCAGGTCTTAACCCCGCGCCGTGGCGCGGAAGAGATGCGCGCGGGCGTCGTGGCGGGGGAAAGGGTCGGCATTCTTTTCGGAGGCGAGCGGGCGGGGCTGGATAATGACGATATCGCGCTTGCCGATTGCGTGCTGCAAGCGCCGTTGAATCCGGCTTTTAGTTCGCTCAATCTTGGCCATGCCGTTTTGATAACGACCTATGAGTGGTATCAGGCCGCGGATGGTACGCCGCCGGCGCAACTCCCGGAGGGGCGCACGCAGCCGGCCACGAAAGAGGAACTACTCGGCTTCTTCGAACGGCTCGAGGCCGCCTTGGATGCGTGCGGTTTTATGCATGTCGCCGAGAAACGCCCGATTATGGTGCGCAATATCCGCAACATCTTTCAGCGCGCCAATCTGATGGAGCAGGAAGTCCGAACCTTGCACGGTATCGTTTCCTGTTTGACGCAGCCGAAAGACGATAGCGCGGATAAATCCAAGTAGGATTTCCCGTCATCCGGGGATTCCCATAAGTGGTGTATGACATTGGCATTGCTATGCGAAATGGCTGTTTGACAAGCGCCCCGGAAACCCTATACTCCGCGCGCTTCCGGGCAAGAGGGTCAA
>JAJFJC010000512.1 GCA_021774385.1 Alphaproteobacteria bacterium | reverse complement strand
GCAGGCCGATATCGCGGCGGAGTATTATGCCTGCGTGCTGACGGACGCGGCATCCAAAGGGCCTTTGATGCTGTTCTCGACCGAAGGCGGTATGGATATTGAAGAGGTGGCGGATGCCGATCCGGACAAGATCGCGCGGCTGCCGATCGATATCCGGCATGGCGTAGACAAAGCGGCTGTCGAAACCGCGTTGTCCGGGCTTGGCCTGGGCGACCGTGCGGTGCCCGTGGCGACGGTCATGGAAAAACTCTACGACGTTTATGCCGGTAACGATTCGGATCTGGTGGAAATCAATCCGCTCATCGTCACCGATGAGGGCGCTGTCGTCGCGCTGGATTGCAAGTTTTCGTTGGAAGATTCCGGCGCGAACCGGCGGGAGGAGCTCGCCGCGAAGGCCTCTCCGGAGAAGCTCACGGAATTGGAAACGCGTGGCCGGGACCTCGGCTTGCGTTACATCGAGCTCGACGGCGATGTCGGCGTCCTGGCGAATGGCGCTGGGCTGACGATGACGACGATGGATGTGATCCGACATTATGGCGGTGAGCCCTCCAATTTTCTCGAAATCGGCGGCGAGGCCTACACGCTCGGCAAGCCCGCGCTCGAGCTGGTGCTGTCGAATCCGAATGTGAAATGTCTGTTGGTCAATTTCTGCGGCGCCTTCGCGCGCACCGACGTGATGACTGAAGGCATCGTCAACGCCTGGATGGAACTGAAGCCGACCTTGCCGGTGTTTTTCACGATTCATGGTACGAACGAAGAAGAGGCCGTGGCGCTCGTCCGCGACCGGCTCGGCATGGAGCCCTACGATCTGATGGACGACGCGGTGAAGGCCGCGGTGCAAGCCGCGAAGGAGGCGTCATCATGATTGTACAGAAACACGAACGGGTTCTGGTGCAGGGAATAACCGGCAAGCAGGGCGCCTTCTGGACCGAACGGATGCAGGAATACGGCACCAACATCATGGGCGGCGTCAATCCCCGCAAGGCGGGAACGACGGTTTGCGACGTGCCGGTCTATGCCTCGGCGGTCGACGCGGCTCAGGATGGCGGTTTCGAAATCGCCGCGATGTTTATTCCACCGATGCTGGCCAAGGCCGCCGCGCTGGATGCGATCGAAGCTGGCGCGAAAGGTATCGTCTGCCTGACCGAACATATCCCAGTTCAGGATGTGATGTATTTCCTTGCCGCCGCGCGCGAGGCCGGAACCTGGGTTATTGGCCCGAACACCACTGGCGTCGTAACCGCGGGCGAAAGCTTCGTCGGCTTCATGCCGGTCTTCAACGAACGGGTCTTTCGTCCGGGCGATATCGGTATTATTTCGCGTAGCGGCAGCCTCGGGACGCTGGTCTGCATGAAAATGGTCGAGGCCGGCTACGGCACCTCGACCTTCATCGGTATCGGCGGCGACCCGATCATCGGCTCGACGACGCGCGACGCGCTGGAAGCGCTCGACGCGGATGAGCGCACGAAGGGTGTCGTCCTGATCGGCGAAATTGGTGGCGAGATGGAAGAAGACGCGGCGGAATATGCGGCCACGATGGACAAGCCCATCGTCGCCTTCATTGCCGGCGCCGCCTCCCCTCCAGGCAAGCGCATGGGCCATGCCGGCGCCATCGTGATGGGCAACCGCGGCACCTACCAGTCGAAGCGAAAGGCGCTCGAGGCCGCCGGCGTCGTCGTTCTGGATACGCCGTCGACCGTCGGTGATGCGATGCGCGAGGCGATGAGGTAGAGACACGGATCGCGCGGTGGCTGTTCCGCTTTCCCAATGGCCTGGTTGGCTTGTAGCTCTGTTTTTGATTTGGCCTTTTTGCTAGCTTGGTGCACCTACTAGAACCTTTCTAGACGCAAAGAAATTGGGTGGCGGGGATAAGGGGGGCGACCGTCTTTCTAGCTGAATGACGCGGCGTAAAGCGACCATATCCCCGGTACCCCTTTTAGTTCCACCTCGCCGCGCTCACCGAAACTGGCTTTTGAACCAATCATCAACTGCCGGGTTAAATCGGAAGTTAATATTTCACCTTCAACCGCTTGGTCAGTGATACGCGATGCAATGTTAACGCTGATACCGGAAATATCGTCTCCCCGCATTTCGATCTCGCCCGTATGCACTCCAGCACGAATAGACAAATCGATACTGGTCATGGCATCTCGAATTCCCGCTGCGCAGTTGACGGCGTCGGTTGGGGCGCCAAATGTTGCTAACAATCCGTCGCCGGTGCCGTTTACGAAACGGCCATTAAAGCGCTCGATTTGCCTTTTTGAAATTGCGTCATGCCGGTTCATCAAATCCCGATACGCATCATCGCCCAGTTGCACCTGATGTGTGGTGGAATTGACAATATCAGTGAACAAAATCGAAGCCAGCACCCGTTGGCCAGTGCTTGGGGTTTCAACCGGCGCTGCATCTCCCAAGACAAACTCGCGGATCGCATTCACATAATCATCCGATCTCCCGCGATAGGGTGGATGCTCGCTTCCGGGCAGTTCTTGATATTGCGCGTCCCGAATGTGATCGGCAACGTAGCGGGCGCGTTCACGGGACGTGCTTTCACTTTCGCGGCGCAACACCAAGGTTGGTTGATGAATCGACGACAGCACTTTGCGTACGTCGATACGCTGGTTCATGTCATGCAGCGCGGCTATTGCGGCGGGGGTCGCGCACAAGCGGCAGAATCGGGCGAAATCAGCTTTAGTTTCCCCCTCGTTCTCCTTTGGACCATGCATTGTGTAAACATGCTTACCCTTCGGTTTGCCCCAGTTCTCGAACAATTCCGCTTTGACCTTCGCATGTTCTTCTTCCGTATATTCTCCTGCCGCCAGCCTTCCGGCGGCACCTCCGCCGCCAATTATCAACTTTGACACCCTTTCGGGATGAAGTGCAGCGAATACCAATGACATCGCTGAGCCTTCGGAAAATCCGGCCAATGCTGTCGACTTGAAGCCCGCGGCGTCCATTACCGCCTCAATGTCGCGTACCCGTTCATCCATAATCGGTGCGCCAGTAATCCTGTCAGACATGCCGTTGCCACGTTTGTCGAACCTAATCACACGAAAATGGGCGCTTACGGATTGTATGAAATGGAGGTAATCTGGCATCTTGAGAGCCTCTTCAAGATGCGAAACGATGCCCGGCACGAGGACAAGATTGTTTTGTCCTTCGCCCCAGACCTGATAGGCGATCGAGAGGCCGTCGCTGGTGACGTATTGCGTTTCGGGGAATTCGGTCATGGGCCGAGTTTAGTAACCCATTGCGCACAAATCTATCTGCACGCGAAAGATAGCTGAATGCCGGCGTACGGCTGAGGTTGTCTATCATGGCCATGATGTAGCCATGCTCGCTCTTCTCCACATTCAAGAAGTCGGGCGGCTCGCTATCCCGTTGCGGTAAAATGTGGGCTATGAACGAAGCGGCGTTCGAGTAAGGGAACGCAGCATTCCTGCAGGGCCTTGGGTTAAAGTAAACCTTGCCGGTGGCCTCGGATTGGACCACATCTGTCATAGACGATCAAAGGGAGCCGTCCATGACGCAGTCCATTTTCGCGACCCTCGAAGCAGCGGCGGCACGCAGCGCATGCGATCGCGTTGAATTAGACCGGTTTGCGCAGCACCTGCTCGCGCTTTCGCCGTATCGGGCTGCGCGTATCAATCCCTTCGAATTCGCCGACGGGGCTGGGATTGGTTCGGAGACGGCGCTAGACCTCTTTGTGCATGGCGCCAAGCTTGGCCTTTTCGACCTTGAGTGGGGCATGATCTGCTCGTTGTGTGGCGGTATTACGCACAGCGTTGCCGAACTCGACCGTGTGGCGGAAGACACGCTGCATTGTTCGTTGTGCGATAAAGACGTGGAGTCCGTACTCGACGATACCGTTGAAGTAAGCTTCGCCTATGCGGTTTCCGGCGCGTCCCTCGATCTGCACAGCGATTTTACCACCTACCAGCATTACTACACGTCATCGAGCTATCCATTTCGGGAAGAATGGCGGCAATATCACGAACGCTACACCGTGGCGGAGATCAAGCTCGAAGCGGGTCAGGTAGCGACCATGTCGCCATCCCTTGAAAGGGGCAAGGAATACAGGCTGATTTGCCTCGATACCCATTCCGGCGCCGACTTGCTGGTGGCTGACAATGGAAAATCAGCGGTGGCCGCGAAGACGGTCGAGTTGTCTTTATCGAATGCCGGGTTTTCACAGGACGAGGTTCAGCTATGCGCAGGCGACGCGGTGCTCACCCTTGCCAACCAAACCGACCAAGCAGTTTGGTGCCGCGTTCTCGAGCTGAATATGAAAGATATCGACAAAATTATGGCGAAAGGCCCGCCGCAATTCAGCCGCCGCCTCACTGGCAAGCATCTCCTGAACAATCAGGCCTTTCGCGACAGTTTCGCAATGCATGAATTGGCGCCCGACCTCAAACTCAAGCTGCGCAGCCTTACCCTCATTTTTACCGACTTGAAGGGGTCGACCGCACTCTACGACCGGGAAGGCGATCTTGCCGCCTATCGGTTGGTACAAGATCATTTCTCAGCGCTTAAACAGGCTGTCCGGACCCATTCCGGCGCGGTCATCAAGACCATGGGCGATGCCGTGATGGCGGCATTTCCAAGCGGCCGTGATGGGACCGCGGCGGCGATTGCGATGATGGTCGCGATGCGTGGCCTCGCCGATGGTCGCCGTTCCAATGATGTTGGCCTCAAGGTCGGGTTGCATGCCGGCCCCGCATTGGCCATCAATGCCGGTCAGTCTTTGGACTATTTCGGGCAGACCGTGAACATCGCCGCGCGGGTTCAGGGTTTGGCGGACGCCGGGGAAATTTGCTTGACCAGCGCGCTGAACGACAACGACGAAGTTCCCGCATTATTGTCTCAATCGGGCTTCATTGGCCGCCCCGAACTCGCGCGCCTGAAAGGCGTATCAACGGAAGAACAAATTTTTCGATACCGACCCGCGACATAGTGGGA
>JAJFJC010000511.1 GCA_021774385.1 Alphaproteobacteria bacterium | reverse complement strand
CGGTGAAATCCGCTCCCGAGGCCAACCTCGCCCTGATTTCCGTTCCCGGCGCCTATGCGGTCGCCGAGGCCCGCAAGGCGATCCGGCAGGGCCTCCATGCGATGATCTTCAGCGACAACGTTCCGGTCGATGCGGAGCGCTTGCTGAAAGAGGAAGCGCGCGAAGCGGGCCTTCTGGTCATGGGGCCGGATTGCGGCACCGCGATCATTGGCGGTGCGCCCTTGGCCTTTGCCAATGCGGTGCCGCGCGGCGATATCGGGATCATCGGCGCGTCGGGCACGGGTATCCAGGAAGTTAGTTGCCTTCTTGCGCGGAATGGCGGCGGTGTCAGCCACGCCATTGGCGTCGGGGGACGCGACCTGTCGGCGGAAGTCGGCGGTATCACGACTTTGATGGCGATGGAATTGCTCGAGGCCGACGCGGAGACGCGCCATATCGTTCTAATTTCCAAGCCACCGGCCCCGGATGTCGCGCAATGCGTCATTGATCGGATGGGCAAGAGTACGAAGCCCTATACAATTTGCTTTGTTGGCGGTGACGACCTCATCTTGCCGGACAATGCGAAGGCTGCCGCGACACTGAAGGCGGCGGCGGAAAGTGCTATTGGCAAAAGCATTCCGTCTCCCGGCGATATTCCCGTGCTGACTCTGGCCTTGGGCCGTGACTGTGTCGTCGGGTTGTTTTCCGGCGGCACCTTGTGCGCGGAAGCGCAAATCGTCTTTCGTATGGCGGGTCAGACCATCGGATCTAACGCGCCGATTCCCGGTGTGGTGGGTTTGGGCGCGGGGCTGCACCGGTTTATCGATTTGGGTGACGATGAATTCACCCAAGGCAAACCGCATCCGATGATCGATCCGTCGGTTCGGGACGGTGCGCTGATCGAGGCGCTGAGCGACCCCACAACGGCTGTTGTGTTGATCGATATCGTGCTCGGGTATGGCGCCCATGAAGATCCCGCTGGGCAGGTTGCCGGTGTTTTGCGCGGTATTGAAGGCGATAAGCCGCCTGTCGTCGCATCGGTCACGGGAACCGATGCGGATCCGCAAAATAGGGAAGCGCAGGTCGCGAGGCTGGCGGCGGCGGGCGTGACCGTTCTGCCGTCCAATGCCGACGCGGCGGTTTATGCGCTGGCCTGTATCGAAGCGGCACGTTGAGCATGCTGCAAACGGTACGATCGCGCCGCGGCATGGTCGTTGCGCCGCATCATCAGGCCGCGCAAGCGGGGTTGCGGGTGTTGGAAGAGGGCGGCAATGCAATCGAGGCAATGGTTGCCGCCGCCAGCACGATAGCGGTTGCCTATCCGCATATGAATGCGCTGGGCGGGGACAATTTCTGGCTGATCCATACCCCGGACCAGGATGTTATCGGAATCGATGCTTGCGGTGGCGCGGCGGCCAAAGCTGACATCGCCTTTTATCGAACCCAGGGTTTCAATGCGATACCGTCGCGCGGTCCTCTGGCGGCCTTGACCGTGGGGGGCGCGGTTTCGGGGTGGCAGGAAGCGCTTCGCGTCAGCACGGACGACTGGGGCGGAAGTTTGCCGTTGTCGCGTTTACTCGAGGACGCCGCCTTTCTCGCCCGGGACGGTATTGCGGTAACCAAAACCCAGGCCGTTAACACCGCCGCTAAAATGCAGGAAATGCAGGCGTCGCCGGGATTTGCCGAAACCTATCTCGATAAGGGTAAGCCGCCGCGCGAAAGCGCGCTATTTCGTCAGCCTCGGCTTGCCGAAACGCTTGCCACGCTGGGGCAACGTGGCCTCGACGATTTCTATCGCGGCACGCTCGCCCATGCGGTCGCCGCCGATCTTGAGCGCGCCGGAACGCCGCTTCGCCTCACTGATTTGGAGCGCCATCGGGCGCTTCGTGTCGCACCGTTGTCGGCGGAAATCGCGGGGCACAAGGTTTACAATATGCCGCCGCCGACCCAGGGATTGGCCTCTTTGATCCTGCTCGGCATCTTCGCAAGATTGGGCGTCCGGGAAGCGGAGGGATTCGAATTCATTCACGGATTGGTCGAGGCGACCAAGCAGGCGTTTCGTGTCCGCGACGGGCATGTCACGGACCCCGCCTACATGGATGTCGATCCACAATCATATTTGCGCGACGACGTGCTTGATGTGATGACGGCTGAAATCGACCCGGTACATGCATTGCCGTGGCCGGAAGCGTCCTCGAAAGGCGATACCGTTTGGCTTGGCGCGATCGATAGCGAAGGGCGGGCGGTCAGTTTCATCCAGAGTATCTATTGGGAATTCGGGTCCGGGGTTGTACTCGATGAAACCGGTATTACCTGGCAAAACCGGGGCGTCAGTTTCAGTCTCGACGATACCCATCACAATGCGCTACGTCCGCATCGCAGGCCTTTTCACACGATACAGCCGGCCCTGGCGCAATTGTCGGATGGCCGGGTCATGCCATACGGCACCATGGGTGGTGAGGGGCAACCGCAGACGCAGGCGATGCTGTTCAGCCGGCATGTATTGTTCGGTCAAGAACTGCAGCAATCCGTGACCGCGCCGCGCTGGCTCTTGGGACGGACCTGGGGTGCCGAAGCGACGAATTTGCGGATCGAGAACCGTTTTGACCCCGCCGCGATCGATGCACTGCGCGCCGCTGGACATGATGTAGAGGAAACCGATCCCTTTGACGAAGTCATGGGTCATGCTGGCGCGCTCGTTCGTCATCCCGATGGTCTTCTGGAAGGGGCGGCCGACCCCCGTAGTGACGGGTCGGTCGCGGCGTTCTAGGTCCCGAAAGATTTCAGGGTGGCGAGGACTTCGTCAATATCGGCGGCGGTGTGGTCGGCGGAAACCTGAAAGCGAATTTCCTCATCGCCGCGAGGCACCACGGGAAAGCCTAACCCCGTTGCCAAAATGCAATTGTCTCTCAGATGTCGGACCAGGGCAGTTGTTCGTTCCGTATCTCGGACCATCAAGGGGATGACGGGATGCTCACCGGCGACCGTTTCGAAACCAATATCGGTCAAGCCCGCCCGAAAACGATCCACCATTGCACGCAGATGACCGAGTAAGGCGATGCCGCGTGAACTACCGAGAAGATTTACGGCTGCAGTCGCGGCGGCGGCCTCTCCCGGCGTGATCGGGTTTGAGTAGATATAGAAGGGCGAGGTTTCCCGTAAGTAATCCATGATGGTTTGGCTGCCGGTGACATAACCGCCATTGACACCGAACGCCTTGCCTAATGTGCCGACCAGCAAGTCGGCGGCTGCTCCTCCGGTGATCTCTTCGGTGCCGCGTCCCGTCGCGCCGAATGCGCCGACACCATGGGAGTCATCAACGACGACCAGAACGTTGTCCGCGAATTCGTCATCGTAGCGGTGCGCAAGGGCCATGATTTCGCGCAGCGGCGCATGGTCTCCGCGCATGCTGAACACGCCATCGGTGACGATAATAGCCCGTTCACAAGCGACGGCTGCGGCCTTGAGCTCGGATTCGAGGGCGTCCATATCGAGATGTGGATAAACGCGCTTTTCCTTAGGCTGTGCCAGCCGCATGGCGTTGATGATGCAATTGTGGTTCAACGCGTCACTAATTACGGCGGTCCGGTCGTCGATCAACGGCGGCAACAGCCCCATAATCGTGGCGTAAGCCGAACTGAAGATCATCGCCGCCTCGCGGCCATGAAAGGCGGCGAGCCGTTGTTCGAGCGCAATATGCGGGGTCCAGGTTCCGCTAATGAAGCGCACCGCGCCAGGACCGGCGCCATATTGTCTTACGGCTTCTTCTTCCGCCGCGACGACGTCCGGCTGGCGCGCCATGCCGAGATAGTTGTTGGCGTTCATGCGCAAAAACGCCTTGTCACCTTCGCCGGCGATTCGGTAGCGCGGACCCTTGCCTTCATCTGGTCCGATGATCCCATCGAACACGGATTCCGCGCCTTTCAAGCGGCCTGCCTCCGCGAGACTGGAAAGCGCGGCTGTCAGCGATTTTTCGATCCGGTCATGGGGCATCTTCGGTCCTCGGGGCAAGCTTGCGCCCTAGTTTTTCAAGCATATCGGCCGTCATGCCGCCGAGGCCGAATTGAGGCGACCAGCCCCATTGCGCGCGCGCTTCGCTGTCGTCCATCGATTGTGGCCATGAATCGGCGATCGCCTGACGCACCGGGTCAACCGCGTAATCGATAACGAAATCCGGGATGTGATCGCGGATCGACGCCGCCAGCTCTTCGGGTGTTATGCTCATCGCCGTGACGTTGAACGCGTTGCGGTGCCGCAGCACATTGGGCGCTGCGTCCATGAGCTCGTAGGCCGCGCGGACCGCGTCCGGCATATACATCATGTCGAGCCGCGTATCGGGCCGCAGGAAGCAGGTGTAACGCCCGTGCCGGATCGCATGGTAGAATATGTCGACCGCGTAATCCGTCGTGCCGCCGCCGGGTTCGGCGACATAGGATATGAGCCCCGGAAACCGCAATCCGCGCGCATCGAGATCATAACGCGCCACGTAATAGTCGCAGAGCAATTCACCGCTTACCTTGGTGACGCCATACATTGTATTGGGCCGCTGAATTGTGTCTTGCGGCGTCTTCAGCTTCGGTGTGTTTGGACCAAAGGCGCCGATCGAGCTGGGGAAGAACAACGCACAGTCATGGCGGCGGGCGACTTCGAGAACGTTGAACAGGCTCCCCATATTGATGTCCCAGGCGGCTTGCGGCTTTTCCTCCGCCACCGCCGACAACAGCGCCGCCAGGTGATAGATCACGCCTATGTCGTGACGCCGCACAACATCCTCGAGCTGCTCTGGGTCGGTGCAATCGAGATGTTCCACAAGGCCGTCTTCATCGCTGGGTTTCGTTCGGTGGTAGGATGCGACAACGGACCCGGCCCCATGCCGTTCGCGCAACGCCGGCACGAGTTCCGATCCAATCTGCCCTTGTGCACCGGTCACTAGAATTTTCCGCATCGGCTACCTTTCGTCCTGTTCCTTGGGACAGTGACAAAGTTTTAGCCTTCGGCGCAAGCACGGCCTTGATCTGAGTCACGGTACCAAATACCGCTCTGCACATATGAAGCGGTTTTAAGAATTCACGCCAGTACGGCTATTGCGGCGCTCGATGATTGCGACAGTATGCCTATGTTGCTGCGCTCGCTCCAAGGCTGCACAATGGTGTGTCGATACCCAGGGCAATGAGGAACAGAAATTCATGACCCAGTCCGTGCTTTCGCTAATTCCGAACAACTATCTGAAATTCGGCATCTTTCTCGCGCCGTTTCACGGCATGAAGGAAAACCCGACCCAGGCGATGGAACGGGACATGCTGTTGCTTGAGCATCTCGATGGGCTTGGTTATCACGAAGCCTGGATCGGCGAGCACCATTCCGGCGGCATGGAAATCATTGCCTGTCCGGAAATGTTCATTGCCGGCGCGGCGGAACGCACGAAGCATATTCGGCTCGGCACTGGCGTCGTTTCGCTGCCCTATCATCACCCTTTCACGGTCGCCGGCCGGGTTACGCAGCTCGACCATATGACGCGCGGCCGTTTCATGTTCGGCGTCGGACCCGGCGCGCTGACAGGCGACGCCTATCGAATGGGCATCGATCCCGCGAAACAACGTAGCATGATGAACGAGTCGCTCGACGCCATCATGCAACTGCTCGACGGTGAGATGGTCAATATGAAGACCGACTGGTTCCATCTCCAGGACGCGCGCATTCAAATTCCGTCCTTCCAGCAGCCGCGTGTCGAGATGGCGGTCGCCTGCGCACGTTCGCCCTCGGGGGCCTTGGCGGCGGGTAAGCACGGTCTTGGCATGCTCTCGATTGGCGGCACCAGCGACGAGGCCTTGGCCGCGCACGCCAACAATTGGCGCATGTGCGAGGAAGCGGCGGCGGAGAACGGCGAAACGGTCACGCGCGACAAATGGCGGCTGGTAACGCTCATGCATATCGCCGAGACAAGGGAGAAGGCACGGCAGAACGTTGAATTCGGTCTTGAGGAGTGGGCCAAGTATTTCCGCGAAATCGCGACTTTTCCGATTGTCCCGGCCGATATCGACGACCCCTATACCTATCTGACCGAAAACAAGATGGCCTGTATCGGCACGCCGGACGACGCCATCGCCTATATCGAAACGCTCCTCGAGGGTG
>JAJFJC010000052.1 GCA_021774385.1 Alphaproteobacteria bacterium | reverse complement strand
CCTTCAGCATGACATATTCGAAAGTGATCCGCCGCGCGTTCGAGAGCGTGCTGTAATCACGGCACGCCGCCATGAGTTCCTTAATCGGCCATTTCCGGTTGATCGGCACCAACATATCGCGCACATCGTCACGCACGGCATGCAGCGAGATCGCCAGCATGCAACCGATTTCATGGCCGCAACGCCGAATTTCGGGCACCAAGCCCGAGGTCGACAGCGTGACCCGGCGGCGTGACATGGCGAGGCCTTCGTCATCGGTGACAATGCTCAAGGCCTTCTTAACGTTTTCGAAATTGTAGAGCGGCTCCCCCATGCCCATCATCACGATGTTCGTCAGGGGTCGGTTGATCACGGCGGCGGGCCAGGCGTCGAGGGCGTCGCGTGCCAGCATGATCTGGCCGACAATCTCCGAGGGCTCGAGATTGCGCACCAGCCGCTGCGTGCCCGTATGACAGAACGCGCAGGTCAGGGTGCAGCCGATCTGGCTCGAAACACACAAGGTGCCACGCGGCGCTTCGGGAATGAAGACGGTTTCGGCTTCGTTGCCGTCGACAAAACCGAGCAGCCATTTCCGCGTCCCATCCGTGGAAAGCTGCGCTGTCGCGACCCGCGGCCGGCCAATCCGGTATGTCTCGGCAAGACGCGCCCGTGACGCTTTCGACAGATTGAGCATATCGGCGAAGTCGGTCACGCCGCGCTGGTAGATCCATTGATAGATCTGGCGACCACGATAGGCGGGCTCCCCCAACGTCTCGGCAACAGCTTCGAGGTCGACCCGGTCCATTCCGACCAGATCGGTCCGCGTATCCGCGTCGCTTTCAGCTGAGTTGTGCTCCACCATGGCGATTAGATATAGCCTTCATTGCGTCGATCACAAGCCGGGACTGATTCAGATCATATCCCAGACACCTTTAAACACGCAGAATTTCGGTGAATTCATCCAATTGGAGGATTTGAGATGGACGAAAAAGATTTTGAGGCCGCACTGTCCCTGCTCGTCGATGAAATGGAAGGCGATTTGGGCGACCGGCACGAGATCCTGATGCGATTGCGTCAAACACTCGACACGATGCGCGCCGAAGGCTTGCCCGTACCCGACGATCTGGCGAAGATGGAGCAAGCGCTTGCCGCTGAATTCGAAGCGGAGGCAAAACCCTAACCTCGTAATGCCGGGCGGTATTTCATGAACGACAGCAACCCTTTCGACGGCCTTGCCGCCCGCTATCAGGCCAACAGGCCGGATTATCCGGAGACCCTACTGAAACAGCTTTCGGCACAGGCCCCCGATACGCCAACGACGGCTGCGGATATCGGCGCCGGCACCGGCATATCGACACGGGCGCTGAAACGCACCCTGGGCGCGACGTGGGGTGTAACGGGCGTGGAACCCGGATCGGACATGCGGCGGCAGGCAATCGAGTCCACACCGAAAGAGGAAGGTATCGTTTTTCTGGAAGGCAGCGCCGAATCCCTCCCCTTCGAAGAGGGATCGCTAGGCGTCGTCAATGTGGGGCAAGCCATTCAATTCTTTGACCGCCCGGCTTTTTTTAACGAAGTCCAGCGAGTCCTCTCCAATGGCGGCATTCTGTCGATTATCCAGAACAACCGGGTCTGGCAAAAAAGCCCCCTCCTCGACGCCCATGAAAGTTTCGTCGAGACAAACGACCCGACCTACTCGCGCAATTACCGCGATATCGATCTACTTGGTGAAATGACGGCGTTGGACTGGTCAGCCGATGTCAACCGGCTGGAAACGGATTGGGAGCGTGTAATCGATGTGGACCGGTTCGTGGGTACGATGATGTCGCGGCGCACGATGAAACCGACAGTCGCGAAATTCGGCGAATCCGTTGTCGAGGACTCGCTACGGTCCATGGCGGCGACATTCGGCAACGCGGATGGCACGGTAACTGTGCCCTATGTGACCGAACTGTTCTTGGCTCGAAAAACCTCAGCCTAGCACACCCGCTCAAACCGGCCGGTCGCCGCAGACCGTGACGCGGTGCATTGAGCGGCGTTCGCCGTGATAGTCGTTGATCGCGAAGTGATGGGTGCAGCGATTATCCCAAAACGCGATCGAGCCCTTTTCCCAGCGGAACCGGCAGGTAAATTCGGGCCGGACGGCGTGATTGTAGAGATAGTCCAATAGCGGTGCGCTTTCCTCCGCGGTCCAGCCCTTGAACCGAACCGTAAAGGCGCGGTTGACGAACAGTCCCTTGCGGCCCGTTTCCGGGTGGGTGCGGACGACCGGATGTTCGACCTCGACTTCCGCCTCGGGACCGCTACGCACCTTCATCGACGTGTAGCTTTTCGTATCGCGGTACATCGTCTGTCCTCGCTTGCCGTAGGCGCGCGAGGCGTCGTGAACGGCGGTCATCCCGTCGAGCATTTCCTTCAGCCCATCGGACAGAGTCTCATAGGCCAAATACATGCTGGCGAACTGTGTGTCGCCGCCCGCCTCGGGCACGTCGAGGGCATAGAGCACCGAACCCAGCGCCGGTTTCTCATAGAAGGTCACATCGGTGTGCCAGCCGCCGCCGAAAGTGCGTTCGCTGTGATCCTCGGGTTCCTTGAGGATATGAATGATTTCCGGATAGTCGTCGAGACCGGCCGCAAAGGGATGTATGTCCAACTCGCCGAACCGGCGGCCAAATTCCAAATGCTGCTCCGGCGTGATGGTCTGATCGCGGAAGAAGATCACCTGATGATCCAGAAATGCCTGATGGACCGCGTCGAACTGGCTATTACTGAGCGTCTGGCTCAGATCCACGCCATGAATTTCGGCGCCTAGCGCGCCAGCAACTCGTTTGACTTCGATTTCCGCCGATTCCATCCGAAATCCTCCGTATATCTATTCGCCTTATGGGCAATTAGCGTATCCGCACGGACAAATTTTGACAATCGTGGCGGGATAATTTGGTGCTACTTCACCTTACAGGCCTTATTGATCGCATTATGGGCGGCGGTGAACCCGAAGAGGGAATAGGTGTCCTTGGTCTTCGTGCCGCGGCTCGATACGCCATCAATGATCAATTTCTTACCGACCCGCATGGCCCGCGCCATGGCGGCATCGTCCGGCGCCGACCGGTTCCACGCGGTGTCGCCATCGGTGAAGAGTTCGAACTTCTTTCCGTCAATCGACACGACGGCTTCACCATCCTTTTTGAAGGCATAGCCGGCCTCGAAGCTGATTTCATTTACGCGTTTCGGACGCGCCCAGGTCCGATGTGCGATGAAGACCCGAATGTCACCGCGCTTCTTGTACTTGCCTTCCGACTTCGCCGGCTTACCCCATACCACGCAAACCGTCTTCCCCTTCTCATCGAATGAGTAAGCTTCCCAATCCTTGAATGTGCCCAGCGATTTCTCCGCCGAAATGGCCGTTAAGGGAAACGCAAATAAGGATAGCGGGGCGATAACGCCCAACATCCACTTAAAAAACTTTAGCTGCATAAACAAACCGTCCTTAATCAAAAAGGCTTCATTCTTCCTGTCGGGAAAAATGTCCGCCATGAACATGTGGCGGTAGCGCCTCCACAGGGCCGCCCGGGGAAGGCGGTCGAGGTGCATGCCGGCCACGCGTAATCAGC
>JAJFJC010000510.1 GCA_021774385.1 Alphaproteobacteria bacterium | reverse complement strand
CCGAACATCACAGGCTCCAGCTTGTAGGTATTATTGAAGGACACGAACACGAAAGCGTCTTTCGGAAGGCCGGCTTCGGCGCGCGACATCGTGACACCGTCGATTTCCTGATCCCGATTATTCACCTGATAGCAATGCGGCATGACCGCAAAGGCTTCGCTGTACTTGTCGGCATCGGCAGGTGGCGTCACGATATCGTCAGTCACGATATAGTCAAAAAAATCGGCCCCACTGGTGCCAGGAAACCCGAGCCAAGCGACTTGGATCGGTGCCGGCCGAAGGGCTGCTATATCAAGCCGATTTTGCCTCGTAAAACCTTTGAGGTCGACCAGGATATCCACCCCGTCGGCATGAATGCGGCGGGCGGCCGCGATACTCTCCATTCCGGACAAATCGACAAATAGATCACAATCATTCTCGATGCGCCGCCGGTAGCAACTTCCGTCATCCGGACCGCACGAATAAGCATGGATCGAAAACCGCGCCCGATCATGCGCCGCGAACAAACCCAGCATCAGATGAGATGTCGCGTGATCGTGAAAATCACTCGACAGATATCCAATCCGGATCGGACCGGCGCGTCGCGGATGGTGGGAAAACACAACCTCCCACTCCGCCACACCTCTCGCAAGCTCTTCGCTCCACAGGCGCGCAACGTCAAAGTTCCTCGATGCCTTTACACAGTGAGTCACATTGAGAAATGGATCTTCGGCCGGCCGCTCGTTTACCGCGAGAGACCGGTCCGTCAACTCGTTTACCAACGCCGACAACGCATCATGATTTCGCCAATCGCAGACGGTCTGCATTGCCGCGAACAAACCTGCACTTGCGGGGTTGTCGTTGGCTTGTAGCGCCAAGGAGTGGCGGTAATGGGTGATCGCCTCGCCGACCCTGCCACAAATCTGCTCGCAAACGGCTAGATGATTCCAGGCGCGTATCTCGTTCGGCGCGACCTCGACGGCATTTTCAAATATCGAGATCGCGGATTCCGGCCCCCTCTCCGCCTGCACCATGGTTCCCAGCGCGTAGAGATCGGCTGACTCGAGCTGATCCAGCGCCTCGATCCTTTCCAAGGCGGCGATCGCCAGACCCGGTTGGCCAACCCTTCGATATAGCCGCGCCAAATGCCGCAGCGAAACGCAATCTCCGGGATCCAAACGCGTTGCGCGCTCAAGAGCTGGCAGTGCCTCTGTTACGGTGCCATGTTCGATTAGGAAAGCGCCAAGCGTTGCCTGTATGCTCGCGTTTTCGGGATCTCGTTTGGCTGCGGAATGGACAAGCGTGATAGCACGCTGGCTTTCACCCAGTTGCATTGCGATCAAGCCACGCAAAAAGATTACCGACGCGTCCGCGGGATTTAGATCAAGAAGCGCAAGACAAATTGCGTCCGCTTCGGCAAGGCGGCCAAGCGCCACCAATTCGACCGCGTCTTGAAATTGCGTCGTGCCGTCGACCATGACCACTCCCAGCCCTTGGCTCTAACCAAACGGCTCGCCGCCGGAACGATGATTCCGTATTGTCAGGGTAATGGACGAACAAGCCGCCACGCAACCATCCTCCTTACTCGCGCGCGCATGGGTTCGAGCAGTCCTCATGCTGATCCTAATTATAGTGGGGTTTGCCGCTACGGCATGGTTTCAGAGAGTTTGGGTTGTTGAAAAATCCATAATTCTAATAGCACCCTACTTCAATGTTGGGGCCGTTGACCTCACGGTTGACCGGTTTGATCACCGGCAAATTTCGATCTCCAACATCCAAATCGCTGGCCAGAATGGTCAACGCATCCAGAAGTTTACTGCTGAATACTCGCTCCAAGGCTTACGCGATGGTGTGGTCAAGCGAGCGTCCGTGACCGGTTTAAGCCTTCGCGGGAAACAGACACTAGCAGGGTATTCTTTTACCGGCCTCCCCCTACCGGCCAAAAACCAGCCGAGCAAACCATCTCCCCTGATCGTGCGAACCCTCGAATTCAATCACTTCACAATCACACTTAAAGGAAAGTCCGGTTCATTTTTGATCGCCGGCGACACCACGATCGAAACCACCGGCGATGGTTTGAGTGAGGTTGAGGCCACCCTTAAAACCGAAGCAAACACAGGTTCGGAAAAGGCGTCTCTTCGGAGTCATGTCGTTGCCACCATCCTCGAGACGGGTGAAATATTCGGCCAGGCTTCCCTAGACGACGGAACCGTATCAAGCGCAATTCTCAACACCGGCCAGATCCAAGGTGAGGTTCAGTTTCTCATCCCGCAAGGGAATCATGTGGAACTCGACGCGCGATTGCACACGCCTGAGCTCACCGTCGCCGACGAAACACTGCACCAAAACAACATAGCCCTGAGTATCCGCCGCACCCGTGATGTAAATCCCAAATATGAAATCGAAACATTGCTACAGAGCAAGACGGGAACGATGGACGTCGTGGGGACCATATCGCAAGCAGCGTCCGGCGACTTTGTCGGCGTGGCGTCTATTGGAGCGGATATCGCGCGGGAGCTCATGCATGCGACGCTAAAAGGCAATGTTACGGTCACGACTAGCGCGGATGGTCACGTTCGCGGCCTCTTGGAAGTCGACAAAGCAGACCTTGCCTATGAAGGCATCACCCTTTCCGGTATCCAGGGAAACGGCGAATTCATCAAGGCGCGTAACGGTGCCTCCAAGGCAACCGTAACGGCAACGCTTCGAAACTTTTCGGGCTATGGGGTCACGGGAAATCCATCTTCCTTGTCCTTGCGGATCGCCGAAGACAGTCTGCAAATGGACAGTAAGATTGGCTTGGAGGGAGGGTTTCTTAACATTCGCGCGCGCGGGCCATTCAAGGGCAAGCTCAGCTACGAGATCGATGGAAGTTTTGATGGCGCACAGACCTCCGCATCTATTCCCGGAAGGATAAACGCGAAAGGTAAGGCTGCATTCTCTTTTTCAGGGTCCTTATCCGAGCCGCTTCTTGCCCTAACGGTCGTTGAAAAAGACCCATGGTTGCTTCTAGAGAATATCGACGCCAAAGGTTGGGTCGAAAGCGCGCTCAGCCACCTGACTATTCCAGATATCATCGAGAACGGCACTCTGAATGGCCGCATCAATCTATCGGCAAGCCGTGACGGATTGCATGCGACGACTAAAAAGCTGCGTGCGGCAGCCAAGAGGCTGCCCGAATCCGTCCTCGAATATCTCCCCGAGCTCTTACGTGACCAATTTAGACGCTCAATTTTTGCTACCATCGAACAGCGGACTGGTGAAGCCGCGAATATTTCAATTTTACGCCGGGCGGATGGGTTTGCCTTGGCAGCCAAGGCCGCCTTAAAACTCGTCGCGGGAGGAGCCAACCATTCGCTTCAAGGCGTGGTGAAGGCGACGCTCGACAACAATGGCCAATTATCCACCTTCGACGGTTCCGAAATTAGGGCTATGACCGCTAGCGTCCCCTTTGCAGGCGGTTTTGTCGACGCGCGAATGACGATGCCGTCACTGCGGATGAAAGAGAACATCCTTCACGGTGAGTTTAAGATCGAAGGGTCGACCAACAAGTCGATTCTAAATCCTCTTACACTGGAGAAGGCCGAGTTCCAGCTCGCCGGCCACGGCGAACTCGCCGATACGGCACTTTCCGTCACGATCGATCCTGCAAGCGTGGTTGCGCTGAACCGCCTCCGTATCGCGGATACCGTGGAAAACACGTTGCCTGTTCGCGTAAGTCTAAAACATCCGCTGCGAGCACATTTCAACATCGATGAAGGATTGCCATCTTTACGATATGCAACCTCAATTGTCGTTCCAGACAGTGAATTCCGCGTTAGATCGGGTGAAACGTGGCTCGGAATAGTGCTTTCGGAAACGCAAATCGCGCTGCAAGGCAACGGCGGTCATCCGCATTTTGATATCGCGATTGACCAAATTCAGGCAGCGGCAAAAAAGCTAAGCGCAACCGATATAAAACTCGATATCGATATTGACGAAACCGCAAAACTTAGTCTTTCCGTTGGCGAACTCCGGCATATGGAAAAGGCGCCCTTCGTCGTTCCCCTAAAACTTACCGCTTCGGCACACAAAACCGAAAATTTAGTCACCTTCGAGAGCAGGCTATTCGATCCACCGGAACGGATATCGATACGGCTTTTCGGTGAACATCGATTGGACAGCAAGGAAGGCACCGCCGAGATCGATACCCACAAAATCACCTTTTTGCCGTCCGTATTGCAACCCGTCCAACTCTTTCCGATCCTGGGCACATCGATGCGTGAAGTGGATGGCGAACTCGATGCCAAGGGATCGCTTGAGTGGGGTAAGGCGCACTTCGACTCGTCACTCGAACTCTTGGTTACGACGCAGACTCTGGAATCGGACGAGTTCTCGCTCAAAAACGCCACCGCGATTATTCAATTCGATAGCTTGGCCCCGTTATCAACTGCGCCAAAACAGGAAATTAATATTGGGTCATTGGATGTTGGAATTCCGCTTCTGAACGGCCGAGCCGAGTTTCAATTATTACCAAATGGTGGCATTCGAGGATCGCTCCGTGAATTAGATTTTTTCGGTGGCCGCATCGAAACGGAAGAATTCACAATACCCAATTCCTATGACGGTTTTACCGTACCGTTGCTTGTGAATGGCGCCGCACTTGAGGATCTACTCCAACGCCTCCAACCAAAGGACATTGAGGCCACGGGTACGTTGAATGGCCGCATACCGATTGTCATTAAAGGTGGCGAAGTCGCCATCCGCGGCGGTTTGCTGGAAAGCGCCGAGGGCGGTGGTCAAATTCGCTATCGCCCAGCCCAGGAAATTGGTTCCAGCTTGGAAGAAGCAAACGAAGGCTTGGCACTACTGCTAAAAATTGTCGATAATTTTGAATATGATACGGCACGCGTTACGCTTGACGAAGACGTCTTCGGCGACGTCGCCTTCAAGTTCCAGATCAAAGGCCGAAACCAATCCGTTCACAAAGGAATTCCAGTACACTTAAACGTCTCCATGGACGGCCCTCTCCGCAAAATTCTGAACCAAGGCGTCAAGTCCTACACCTTGCCCGAACGATTGCTGTCACGAATTCAGGAGTTCAAGGATGCGCCATAATCAGCTCGAAACGCTAGCAATTGGCAACCGAAAACGCCATATTCGTAGCATGAACAACTCTTCGAACTTAAGAATAGCGCACGGTGCCATCGCGATGGCTTTCTTAGCGTTCAGCAGCGCTTGCACGCCAGAGGTACAAATTCGCGCGCCGGAAAAGCCGATTGTAATTAATCTTAATGTCAAAATAGAACAAGAAATTCGGGTCAAAGTGGAAAAAGATATCGATGATTTACTGCTCAAAAACAAGGACTTGTTTTAGCCATGGCAGCAAGCGTCATTAGAAATTTCTCCATTTCTCTGCTTGCCGTGCTAGCCGTGTTTTTATCGGTTCCGGCTCACGCCGATGCACTAGACGACGCGCTAAGAAAAGGGCTGCTCGGTGAGACTTCACGCGGTTACGTCGCCCCGGTAAAGCAGCCAAGCGCCGCTATTACCCAGCTCTTAAATAGCATCAATGCAAGACGTCGCGCCGCCTATCAAAACATTGCCCAACGAAATGGTCTGACGCGGCAAAAGGTTGAAGCCGTCGCTGGCGCGCGTGTCATACAACGCGCACCGAAGGGAACTTATTACAAAAACAGCGGCGGCACGTGGCAGCGGAAGTAGATTTGGTCGCGGGCGGAAGTTCGCCCAAACATTGATGTGAAGGTTGAAGAAATGGACCTACCGAAGTCCGTTGAAGAAACGCATGCTCTACTTTCCCAGGGCGACTATGTGTCCGATCGCAGTTTGGCGACCGCGCTTTACTTGTCGCTTAGTTTGAAGCGGCCACTTTTTCTCGAAGGCGAAGCGGGAGTCGGTAAAACCGAAATCGCGAAAGTACTATCGCAAACACTCGGCCGCCGCCTTTTGAGACTGCAATGCTACGAAGGTCTAGACGCTGCATCGGCGGTTTATGAATGGAACTATGCGTTGCAGATGGTCGAAATCCGCATGGCCGAAGCTGTCGGGGACCGAGACCGCGTGGCGCTCGAAGGCGACATTTTTTCAAAACGCTTTCTTATCGAGCGGCCATTATTGCAAGCGCTCGAACCGACTCCGGGCGGTCCACCGGTTCTGTTGATAGACGAACTGGACCGCACGGACGAACCCTTCGAAGCCTATCTTTTGGAGCTCCTGTCGGATTTTCAAATCACGATTCCAGAAATTGGTACGATAGCGGCGAAAGAACCCCCGCTTGTCATCATCACCTCGAACCGAACGCGCGAAATTCACGATGCGCTTAAGCGTCGCTGCTTCTATTACTGGGTTGATTACCCAGATGCCGCACGCGAACTTGAAATTTTATCGGTCAAGGCACCGAACACACCAGCTGCGCTCTCGCGCCAAATTGTTGCATTCGTGCAAAAACTTCGGGAACTGGATCTTTTCAAGTTACCTGGCGTGGCCGAAACCATCGATTGGGCCGAAGCCTTGACCCAGTTGGATAAGCTGGCGCTCGATCCGGAATGTATTAACGACACGCTCGGCACCTTGTTAAAATACCAAGACGATATCGCGAAGATACGCGACAGCGAGGCGAGCCGAATTCTACACGAAGTAAACACGGAACTCGCCGGAGCCGCGGAGTGACGTCGGAAAATTCCGAGGCCGATAACAGCGGACTGATCGCGGCAAACATCATGCATTTTGGTCGCGCCTTGCGCGCGGCGGGGCTCCCCGTGGGGCCGGGCAGCGTGCTGGACGCTATCCATGCCGTGCGTGTGGTCGGACTGGAAAGCCGGAATGATTTCTACTGGACGCTGCATGCGGTGTTCGTCAGCCGGCGCGATCAACGGGAACTTTTCGACCAGGCGTTTCATGTCTTTTGGCGCAATCCAAAGATACTCGAACGTATGATGTCACTCGTCCTGCCTTCCTTTGGGGACGACACCAGTCCGCCAGAAAATACGTTATCGCCCCGGGTCGCGGCCGCCTTGGCCGGCGATGATGCACCGCAAAGCGAGGAAGAGGAGCGGGAGAAAGAAATTACACTTGATGCGGCCATGAGCTGGAGCAGAACCGAAACCCTTAGCGAAAAGGATTTCGAGAAGATGACGGCTGAGGAAGTC
>JAJFJC010000509.1 GCA_021774385.1 Alphaproteobacteria bacterium | reverse complement strand
CCCAACACCAGACGCACGATGCAATATCGACAACGCCATCGTCCATTGCCAAGCATATATTTGCAGATGCGGCGAAAGCGGTCTGTCGCCGTTGCTCATAGCCACCCCCTATTAACGACCCCAAAAAAACGATGCTGGCCCGATTTGGCTAATGGAACCAGCACTTTTGACTTACGCTGCTTTAGAAGACAAGTCAACGATACGGCAATTTTTCATAGCTTACCATATTACCTCCATGCAGATTTTCAAAAAACGTCGCTCGAGAAGGCGCGTTCAAAAGGTTGCAAAATAGAGAAAAACAACCGCTGTGGATAACATGGGGGAAAATCGGTGGGATGCTTGTGCGAAGAATAGCACGTTATACACAAGATTTTTCAGGACCACGACGAATTCGGATGGACTTCTCTATCGGTTGACCAGAACATCACCAACGGCACGCGTCAGCGTCGAAGTATCTGTGTTCAAGTAAATCGGGTGGCCCCTCTTTAGACGAAGGGAGTACCGACGGATGTGGACGGGGTTTTTTGAGAGTTTGTTTGGCCGAATCGGCACGGCGAACTCGGCTTAGGCGGTAGTTCGGTTAATGTTCGATCGGAATACCATCCACGAAAAATGCGTTTCAATGGTGAAGTTCGGTTTTTAGAGGGGAACGGTCTGTCAATCAGTTGGTCCACTTGAACTGAGGGTCGTCGTTTTGTCGCTGGCGCTTGGGGAAATGGCTCCCTGTGATTTTCCAAAAGTGTCTATGCGCACGGTGCATCGCACCGGCCCCAAACGAAACCGAAAGATGCAGCGCCTATCGCCTCCGGGACGAGGATGTCGTTTCCCGACGGCTGACCGTACCCCGCCCTCGGGATATTTTCCCGCGTGGCCAAGGAGAGCGGCGATGTATCTCACCCCGGCCCTTTACGAAGGGTATATCGCCTTGAGCGTCTTCGGACGCCATGGTTAACCGAATGGTATCTGGTCCGGAGATCCCACTCGGTCGGGCAGTCGAACCAACGTCGCGCTTATCGATTTGGCGACTAAAATGTCGTTGAGGAGTAATTTTCGTGTCGGCGCGGCTTCGCCTTGGGGAAGCCGTGGGCATCACCGAAAATTGGATTTCGTTGCCAGGAAAATTCAATATTTGATGGTGCCAAGATAGAGCCTAAATTCGCGCGCCCGGAGCAATGCTCCAACGGCACCGGAAACGTCTGTTAACAGGCGTTTCCGGTGCCCCTTTTTTGAAACTCTTGCATCTTCGAAATCACACGACGTATGAGATACAGTATGGCGATACTTTCCATACAGTCGCGCGTTGTCAGCGGATATGTCGGTAACGCTGCCGCCGTGCCAATCCTGCAGCGATTGGGCCATACGGTTTGGCCCATCGATAGCGTTGTGTTTTCGAATCATCCCGCGCAAGGGTCGTTTAGGGGGCGGGCAACACCCTCAACCGATATCGCGGAATTGTTGGAAGGCCTGGAGGATCGCGGGCTATTCACGCACTGCGATGCGCTGCTGTCGGGTTACCTCGGGTCGGCGGAGACAGGTCAGCTCGTGAAGGACAACGCCGAGCGGGTCCGGTCCGGCAATGGCAGCGCGCGCTGGTTCTGTGACCCCGTCATGGGAGACAATGGCGAATTCTATGTCTCCTCCGGCATCCCTGAATTCTTCCGCGACCACGCCCTATCATCCGCCGATGTTATTCTGCCAAATAGTTTTGAAGCGTCTTTTTTGTCAGGCATCGAAATTGAATCGATCGATACCGCCGTGAAAGCGGCCACTGTCCTGATTGACAAGGGACCCGACATTGTCGTTATCACCGGCATTCGGGCAGGGGCCGCCATTGGCGCCATCGCCGCGACGGCGCAGGGCATTTGGCGGTGTAACGCACCGACCGTCGATGTTCCCGCATCTGGTGCCGGCGATATTTTTAGCGCCCTTTTCGTTGGCCAGTTCCTGATATCTAGTGAAATAACGACGGCGCTTCGCCATGCGGTGTCCGGTGCTTATGCCATCTTACAAGCAACCGCCGAGGCAGGGGCCGCCGATCTGAATCTCATCAGCGCGCTACCCAAGCTGCATCAAATATCTCATTTTCCCCTGGAAACAATTCGCTGAAACGGTATCAGCAATTCGAGGCTTTTTTGGCGACCTCATGTTTTAGAGACTCGCAAAGACGCGAGACAACGTCAGTCCAATCGCGCGGTTGCGTCTGCCGAAACAACCGCATCGACGGATACCAAGGCGAGTCGTCGCGCGCCACCATCCATCGCCAATCCGGCGCAAAAGGTATCAATGTCCAAACCTGACAGCCGATCGCACCCGCTAAATGCGCCGGCGCCGTGTCCGCGCTAATCACTAAATCCAAAGACCTCATCAGCGATGCGCTATCCGCGAAATCTTTAATTGCCAGGCGTAAATCGGTCACCAAAGCGGAATAGCCATGACGCGCCATCATATCCGCCGGTTCGCCCAACTGAAGACTGTAGAAGTCCGCGCCTAACGTTTCGAATAACGGCGCCAGAGAGGAAAAGGGCAGGGATCGATTACGATCATTCCGATGACTCGGTTTACCGGCCCAGACGATGCCAACGCGTAGATTATTCCCTCGAGTCGGGATCCGCGGCGTTTTTTCAGGTGACGTCAGATAAGGGCGCTGTCCTGGTATCGAATTTTCCCGTGCATCTAGCAAATGCGCCACGCTCATTAACGCGACATGAGCATCATAGGCTGGCAATTCATCAATTTCGCGGGCGACGATGGTCACATCACGGCATGCCGGACTGTTCCGAAAAAGTTGAACCAACGGTTCCTGGCATTCGAAGACAACGCTCCCCGCAAGGTCGGCGAGCATCGGCAGATACCGAACGAATTGTATGGTATCGCCGAAGCCTTGTTCCGCATAAACCAATAACGTTTTGCCGGTAATTTTGCCGCCGGTCCAAGCCGGCCCATCCAAGTCACGCGGCTTTGCATCTGGAATATGCCAGCGCCACTCATAGGCTTCAAAGCCGCGCCCGAAATCACCGCCCAACAAATAAGCCAACGCGCGATCCCACTTTAAGTCCGCCGGCGCATACCCCAACGACTCCGCCTCATCGAACCGTTCTATCGCACCTTCAATGTCGCCAAGATCACGAAGGACAAGTCCGAGATTATAGACAAACGATCCCGCTTCCGGGTTGCCGGCGATCGCGGCGAGGTGGCTGTCTCGCGCTTCTTCATGTCTACCCGCGGCGCGCAACGCATTGCCCAGATTGGATCGCGCCGCCGCGTCATCAGGCTTCATGGAAACGCCGCGTTGAAGACAGGCGACACCGGCATCGACACGACCCAGCGCGCGCAACGCAACACCGATGTTTATCCAAGCGGGTGCGAATGACGGATCGACCGAAAGAATTCGCTGATAGATCCGAACAGCCTCCGCCGACGCGCCGGCCCGCTGTCTTTGGACAGCCATGCGAAACGCGGTGTCACGATTTACCTTTTTGGGTGCCGCGTTATCCGACTCATCGCTCATGCTTTAGAGATTAGGAGCGTAACGCTATCCAAGTCCACCTTTTGGAGGGTTTGTCACGCCGCCTTATCGAGATATCCGGCGACAAGCGACTCGGCAATCTGCACGGCATTGAGAGCCGCCCCTTTACGGAGATTGTCAGAAACGACCCACATATTGAGCGCATTTTCCTCGCTGATGTCTTCCCGGATACGGCTCACATAGACGGCATCCTCGCCGACACACTCGACGGGGGTTACATACCCCTCATCGGCCCGATGATCGACGACGACAATCCCTGGCGCGGCAGAGAGCGCCTCTCTCGCCTCGTCGGACGAAATCGGTCGTTCAAAGGTCATATTCACCGATTCCGCGTGGCCGATAAACACGGGAACGCGAACACAGGTCGCGGACACCTTGATCTTGGAATCGAGGATTTTCTTGGTTTCCGCGACCATTTTCCATTCTTCCTTGGTCGACCCGTCATCCATGAACACGTCGATATGCGGAATGGCATTGAAGGCTATTTGTTTGGTGAACGCCTGTCGTTCCAGCGGGTCGTTCACGAAGACCGCGCGGGTCTGATTGAACAATTCGTCCATTCCCGCGCGCCCGCTTCCCGATACGGATTGATAGGTACTCACGACTACCCGGCGCAGTCCCGCCAAATCATGCAGGGGTTTCAAGGCGACGACCATCTGAATGGTGGAGCAGTTTGGATTCGCGATAATATTGCGCCGACCATAGTCAGCGATCGCATGACCATTCACTTCCGGGACGACCAAGGGAATATCCGGGTCCATTCGAAACTGCGACGTATTGTCGATGATTACCGCCCCGGCTTTCGCCGCCCGGGACGCGAATTCGGCGGAGACCTTCGCCCCGGCGGAAGACAACACGATGTCGGTTCCCTTGAAATCGAAGGACGCCAGGCTTTGAACATCCAGTTCTTTATCCTCGCCAAACGAAACGACCTTGCCCGCTGAATTTTCAGAAGCCAGCGCGGTTACGCTATCGACGGGGAATGACCGCTCATCCAGAGTCATTAACAGCTCGCGACCGACATTGCCTGTCGCGCCGACTACCGCAACTTTATAACCCATTTTCTGATCCTATTTGCTTGAACATCGTGCGTCATAAAGACGGCACATAAGAGAAGGGCGAGGAGTGTCCCCCTCGCCCGAAATCAATTCCGTCGCTTGGGAGCGCTTGTTAGCCGCCCTTTTCCGTTTTCAACACCTTCACCGATTGTGCCAGTGTCTTTTTCGTCGGAATGGGAGTTTGTTGCGGCGTCTTGGTGCTATCAGCCGTCACGGCCGGTTTGCTTGTCGAGGTAACCTTGTGTCCACCCCAACCGCAATCGCCGTCAGCTTGTGCCGTTGCCGCGAAGCCCATTGCTGCGAGAGCGGCTACCGAAGAAACAACGATACTACGCATGACAAAACCTCCTTAAGGCCTGTGGCGCACGATAAACCGACTGAATGCCGCAATCAAGCCGTCTGTCAAACGCCGGCCGGTGGCGCCGGTTTGGTATCGGCGACGATATATTCGTCCGCGCCTTCCGCGCAGTCATGCCCGACATCGGCAGCCCAGGCTGTTCCCACCGAAGCAAAGAGCCAAATCATTCCGATGAAATAGGTTCTAGCCATTGCGCTATCCCTCGTTACGCGGACTGTTTATCAAGCTCCCGCACGATCGCATCACCCATAACGGTGGTCGATACCCGCGCCGCGCCGGGGCCCATTATATCGGAAGTCCGGACACCCGTCTTCAATACATTGCGCACCGAATTCTCGATAAGCGTCGCGTCTTCTTCCAGCGCGAACGAATAACGCAACAACATGGCGAAGCTTAGCAAACAAGCGAGCGGATTGGCCATGTCCTTGCCCGCGATATCCGGCGCGCTGCCATGTACCGGTTCATAGAGTGCGCGCCGCCGGCCACTGTCATCCGGTGCACCAAGGGTCGCCGAGGGCAACATGCCAAGCGACCCGGTTAGCATTGCCGCGCAATCCGAGAGGATATCACCGAACAGATTATCCGAAACGATGACATCGAATTCGGTCGGCGCACGAACCAGCTGCATGGCGCAATTGTCAGCATACATATGGCCGAGTTCGACATCGGAATAGGATTCCTCGTGCAGCTTCGTGACTTCCTCACGCCACAACACACCGCTTTCCATGACGTTTGCTTTTTCGACAGACGTCAACTTGCCGCGGCGTTGACGGGCAAGGTCGAACGCAACGGCGGCGACTCGGCGAATCTCACTATCGGTGTAGGTCTGCGTATCAAAGCCCCGGCGATGTCCATCGGGCAGCGTCTCGATACCGCGGGGCGTACCGAAATAAACGCCGCTTGTCGATTCCCGAACAATCAGCAGATCTAGACCGCGTATTACGTCCTCTTTTAGGGTGGAGGCATCGAGCAGGGAATCAAACGTAATCGCGGGTCGCAGGTTAGCGAAAAGGTCGAGTTCCTTGCGGAGTCGTAACAATCCCATTTCCGGCCTCAAATCACGAGGCGCATCGTCATATTTCGGCCCCCCGACGGAACCAAACAGAACCGCATCCGCCGACATCGCATCGGACAGCGTCGCATCGGTCAGCGGGGTTCCGTGCGCGTCGTAGGCGGCGCCGCCGACGAGATCTTCCTTTACCTCGAAAGTAACTTCACGGCGCTGGTCGAACCATTCGATGACCCGGCGCACCTGGACCATGACCTCGGGTCCGATACCATCGCCGGGAAGAATGAGCAGTGATTTATTGGCAGCCATAAGGATTCCTCAAATGGTTCGTGTATTCAGTTATCGTTCGTCTGAAGTGTGCGCACATCGGTCAACTGGCCGGTCACCGCGGCAGCAGCAACCATGGCGGGACTGGCCAAATGCGTGCGGCCGTCACGACCTTGCCGGCCCTCGAAATTTCGGTTGGACGTCGAGGCACATCGCTGTCCCGGTTCGATGAAGTCGCCATTCATCGCAACACACATGGAGCAACCCGGTTCACGCCAATCAAAGCCCGCTTCACGGAAAACCCGGTCGAGCCCACGCGCTTCCGCCTCTCGTTTTACCAAGCCCGAACCAGGCACGACCATTGCCTCGACACCATCGGCGACATGCCGGCCACGCGCAATTGCCGCCGCGGCCTCTAAATCCTCGATTCGGCTGTTCGTGCACGACCCTATAAAGGCGCGATCGATCTTGATATCCGCCATCGCCATCCCGGGTTTCAGCCCCATATAGTCGAGAGAACGCTGAATCATGCTGCGGCGGTCCTCGTTCGGCGCATCTTTGGGATCAGGCACAAACCCATTTATCGGTGCGACTTCTTCTGGATTGGTGCCCCAGGTAACCTGCGGGGCAATCCTGGCCGCATCAAGCGACACTTCCTTGTCGAACACGGCTCCTTCATCGGTCGGAAGCGTCTTCCAATAAGCCACGGCCTGGTCCCAATCCGCGCCCTTTGGCGCACGGGGCCGCCCTTCGCAATAGGCAAACGTGGTTTCATCCGGCGCGATCATCCCCGCCCGGGCGCCCGCCTCGATCGTCATGTTGGATACCGTCATGCGGCCTTCCATCGACAGATCGCGTATCGCCGACCCGGCGAACTCGATGACATGGCCGGTGCCGCCGGCGGTGCCGATCGCGCCAATGATGGCGAGGATAACATCCTTCCCGGTACAGCCGGCCGCTAGGTCGCCATCGACCGTCACACGCATGGATTTGGGCTTTGGGAGGCGTAGGGTCTGTGTCGCCAGGATATGTTCGACTTCCGAGGTACCGACGCCCATCGCGAACGCGCCGAATGCGCCATGCGTGGCGGTGTGGCTATCGCCACAGAACAGCGTCACACCAGGCAATGTAAACCCTTGTTCCGGCCCAATAACATGGACGATGCCCTGCCGTGGGTCCATCAAATCGAGCAGTTCGACGCCAAATTCCTCGTAATCCTTATAGGCCTGCTCGACGATCATGCGGTTGACAGAGTCGGTAATTTCCACGTCGCGTGGCCCGGTTGGGATGACGTGATCCATGACGCCGAGCACCTTGTCCGGACAGCGGACTGTTAATCCGGCCGACCGTAACCCCTCGAAGGCTTGCGGCTGCATTTCCATAATTAGCAACCGGTCGGCATAGATCACACTAAGCCCGTCATCGCTTAAATCGACGAGGTGCGCATCCCATATCTTGTCGAACAAGGTTCGCGGCGTCGCCATTTCAAGTCTCCCACCGATCTTAGAGCCAAGACTGATTTTGCTTCTGCTGCACCTCGAAGCTGTCGATCTTATCATTTTTCTGCATGGTAAGACCGATATCATCGAGACCGCCCAGCAAGCACTCCCTGCGGAACGCATCCAGCTCAAACGATACGGTGACGCCATTGGGCCGGCGAATCTCCATCTTCACCAAATCGACCGTGAGTTCAGGGTTCTCCGCGTCCTTGGCATCCGCCATCAACGCGTCCAGTTGCTCTTTGGTCACACGGATCGGCAAGATGCCGTTCTTGAAGCAGTTGTTGTAAAAAATATCGGCGAAGCTGGTCGAGATGACACAACGGATGCCGAAATCCAGTAACGCCCAGGGCGCATGTTCGCGTGATGAGCCGCACCCGAAATTATCACCCGCCACGATAATCTTCGAGCCGCGGTAGGGTTCCTTATTGAGGATGAAGTCGGGCTTCTCCGACCCATCCGGCTCGAAGCGCATTTCCTCGAACAAAACCTTCCCAAGTCCCGTGCGCTTGATGGTGCGGAGATGCAGCTTGGGAATTATCTTGTCGGTATCGATGTTGATCATATCCATCGGCGCCGCAACACCGTTCAATGTATCGAATTTTTCCATCGCTCTATCCTCCCTCAGCCGTTCAACAATTCGCGGACGTCCGTCAGCTTACCGGTGATCGCCGCCGCCGCCGCCATCGCCGGGCTGACCAGATGTGTCCGCCCACCACGGCCCTGCCGTCCCTCGAAATTACGGTTCGACGTCGCGGCACAGCGTTCGCCCGGCTGCAATTGATCGACATTCATGGCAAGGCACATCGAACAACCCGGTTCACGCCAGTCGAAACCGGCATCGATCAGAATCTGCGCAAGCCCTTCTTCTTCTGCCTGCTTCTTTACGAGACCGGAACCCGGAACGATCAAGGTCCTAATACCTTCCTTCACCTTGCGCCCCTTGGCGATTTCGGCAACGGCGCGAATATCCTCAATGCGTCCGTTCGTGCAGGCGCCCACGAATACCGTATCGATCTCGACATCGGTCATTTTCGTACCTGGAATCAAACCCATATAGTCGCAGGATCGCTTGACCGCCGCGGCCTTGTCGGGGTTTGCCTCGTCTTTCGGGTTGGGCACGACACCTGTGATCGACACCACATCCTCGGGGCTCGTACCCCAAGTAACCTGCGGTGCAATCTCGCTGACATCGAGTGTCGCTTCCTTGTCGTAAGTCGCTCCCTCATCCGAGGGCAAGGTCTTCCAATAGGCGACCGCGGCTTCCCAGTCGGCCCCTTTTGGCGCAAAAGGAAGCCCCTCTAGATAATCGAATGTCTTTTGGTCGGGTGCGATCAGCCCGGCGCGGGCACCGGCTTCAATGGTCATGTTCGAAACCGTCATCCGGCCTTCCATCGACAATGATGTAATTGCAGGACCCGTATATTCGATGACATGGCCCGT
>JAJFJC010000508.1 GCA_021774385.1 Alphaproteobacteria bacterium | reverse complement strand
CAACGAAGGAAGGGGGCGAAGACAGTGGAATTCTGAGCAAAAAACACGAAATAGCGGATACTCAAAGAACACACTGGCGCAAACGCTTTTGGATCTTGGACAAACAAGAGGTTTAATTACCGAAGACGAACGCAAGGGGCGCCTGTCCACTGTTGAGAGCTTCTCAAGAAATCCAATTGTAAAGGACGCTCTTGGCATCACACACACTGACCCATTGAAAATTTCCACCAACCTCCCCGAAGGGGATTTTGACTTGGTGTTTAAGAAATTTATGGAGGACGTAGCCACACGCGAAATTACAACTCGTAAGGGCCGAGACAAAGATGGGTTAGCCAACTACGCGAATGATTTGCGAAACGTTGAGGGCTTGTCTGGGGAGCGGACAGACCAACACGACGTAGCCAGCCCAACCCAAGGTAAGAAGCGACCGAAGAAGGCGAAAAAACCAACAAAACCAACAAAAATTGTTCCGGCGGATGAAATTTCAGAAGCTTTGGCCGCCATTCCAAACCACAAACTAGAGAGGCTTTATTATTCACTTGTTTCGCTTACGACAAAAGATCACACGCCGCTGCTTTCTGTCGGTGCATGGGCGTTCTTCGAAACGTTGACGGCCGCCTGCGGCAGAACCCGTTCAGCTGATTTTTATTCGTATTTGACCAAGAGTAAGTTGGGCTCATTGGGGGTAGGCCAGCAACAAAAAACGCTGCGTGAAATCATCAAAAGGTTCTCTGAGTTTGGGAACAGCACCAAACATGACCCGACATCAGCGGCGTTCAATGGCGAGCAGTTGATTAACGATTTCGAAACAGTGAAGGAGCTTATTGTCGGACTGTCAAACGAAGCGAAATCAAACACATAGATTGTACTGGCCGAAGTAAATTTATTCTGCTAAATTGCCTTTAAGAAATGACCACTTAGGAGTAATCGCAATGGCAAGAGCACACTCACCGCTGCGATACCCTGGGGGCAAAAGTTGCCTTTTTGAGCTTGTGTCCGGGCTTATCAAGAATAACAAATTGCAGCGCAGCCACTACGCCGAGCCTTTTGCCGGTGGTTGTGGATTGGCTCTTTCGTTGCTTTATGCAGGGCATGTGAGTGACATCCACATCAATGATGTAGACCCCGCTATCTGGGCCTTTTGGCACGCTGTGCTGAATGATACCGATAAACTGGTTTACAAGATCGCTAAAGGCCCTATCACCGTTGACGAATGGCGTCATCAAAAGGATATTTTTAGCGCGGGAAATGTGGACGATCCATTAAAGCTGGGGTTTGCCGCATTCTTTTTGAACCGTACCAATCGCTCAGGGATTATCAAAGACGCTGGGATTATTGGGGGCTTACAACAGAACGGACATTACAAAATTGATTGTCGCTTCAACCGAAAAGGTCTGATCGACAGGGTTAAGCGGATCGCTAAATACCGCAATCGCATCCATTTATATCGTCGCGATGCGTTGGATTTTATTGAGCAAGCAAAATGCACCTTGCCAGAGGAAACGTTCTTTTGTGTTGATCCTCCATATTTCAGAAAAGGGTCAAGCCTTTACACCAGCTTCTACAACCGCGAAGATCACGCGGTATTGGCTGATGCGATTGTGGCTCTTGACCGGCCATGGGTCGTGACTTATGACAACGCACCCGAGATCACAAAGTTGTACCGAAGCCGAAGACAATTCGAGTTTGATATTAACTATTCTGTTGAGACTAAGCGTAAAGGGACCGAGGTTCTAATTGCCTCAAAGGGTTTGCGAATACCTCAAGAAATTAGGGATCGGCAAGTCAATCGTCCTCAGTACCGCGCGGCTTAAACGCGAATTTTCTCAGCCCTTTCCTAAGTCAGGCGCTTTCCGACCACCCCACTATGTAGACTGTGCAGCGCTACCGTACGGCAGTCCGGGTTGTAAACTAAGATAACCGCTAACCGTGATGGTGGCGATATTCCCATGATGCATACCGAGATACGAGGGTGGTGTGATGCCACACAGTCCTACCTCCCACCACCCCTCCGCCCGCAGAAGCCGTTCCAGTGCGGCACTGATTTGGGTGATCATACCGTAGGTGGAATCTCCGCGAGCGCCTTTTTTTGAAACCAAATTGGATAAATTTTTGAGAATTGCACGTTTTTTCTCGTCATTACCCCCAAAAGGGTGACGTTTTCATCTCTGCAAGAGAATAGTTTTTCCATACATTCCAGGCGCCTATTTTCAACCAAATCGTACACCAAATGGAGTACGATGAGAATGGTGGCAACCACTACTATCTTCGCGCGCGCAATTCATGCGTGGGAGGTAGGGAATGTTTAATCGTAGGGATGGCCCAACCGTTTCAGGCGCCCTTGTAAAGCCCAAATATTTGGTGCGAAGGACAAGGTATGTCGCTGTGAATGAAGCCGATCTAGATGAACTTCTAACCTACAACGTTGTTCATAAGAGTCTTTTCGGGCTAGGCATTGCCTTATTTTCAGGGCCGTTTTGGGTTTTAGCTTCGTATCTGATTGATCGAAAAGACATCACGTTCGGGATCGACACATTAGCTTTAGGGGCGATTTCTTTATGTGGCGCTGTTTTGCTGGCAGCGAGTTTAGTTATATTTTCCATGCGCCAAAAAAAAGTTCGTAAAATCTTTGACGAGACCGAAGAGATCGATACAGATTCGATTGTAGCCTGATACTTTGTTTCAGCGTTGAAGATCGGCAGCCACACCTCCTCAATCCTCGTTTATGGTTTCAGGGGTATCGGTTTCAGCGACACCCTTCAGCATCACCACCGGGCCAAGCTCCACCCCATCCTCCACCTGCAATCCGTCCCCTGCAAAGTCGGCCGGCGTGAATTCATTGGGTGAGGACGGTTTCATCCAGCCCATGCGTTGCCAAAGGATCGCGGCCAGTTCCAAACACAACACCGAGGACGCGTCGGGCTGGTTTTGCTTGAGCGTGAAGCTATAAAGCGCCAGCGACCGCTAACGCCTATTAAGATGTCGTTAACCATCCTTCTGATAGCATTGTGGCCATGTTCCATCCCATGGCACGGGGCGCGCATCGTTTGGTGTTGCCGCCGAAGGGTTATGAAACGATGAAATATTTGCACTGGTCGGAAGAATACAACACCGGCGTACAGACCATCGACAATGATCACAAGGACCTATTCTCCTTGGTCAACGCGCTACAAAAGGAGATGGAGAGCCACACGCCGGCGAAGAATATCGACAAGATATTGGCCGCGCTTGGCCGTTACGTCGAAAAACACTTCAAACACGAAGAAGAGATAATGAAAGCGTATAACTATCCGGGTTTCGCGGCGCACAAAGCCGCGCATCGGGAGTTGGCGCTCGACGTTCACGCGCTGCACAAGGCACATGTCAGCCATCCCTCGGAGGTCGATGAGGAAAAACTGCTGAAGTTTTTGAGAAACTGGCTGTCCAACCACATCCTACGCAGCGATATGGATTACGTCCCCTACATCCGAAACAAATCGACTTCGGAAATTGAAAACACACCGATCCCTGAAGATATTGGATCCGCCGTGACCTCCGACGGACTAGAGACGGTCGATGTCTCGGTTAGGGTGCCGCAAGAAAGCGTCGCTGCCTTGCGACGGTGCGCAGTCTTGTTGAATGCCCACGGAGAAGAGGCTGCTACCTTTACAGAGCTAGTGATGTCCGCCAAGACCCTGACTTTAGAAGAGGCGGATAGCCGCGTGGATAAACTCATGCAGGACTGACATGGTTAGGGCGTCAAGACCGGACGGATTCCGATCAGGCTGCGTTCGCGAAAGCACAAAGCTCTCCGCAGAGGCCGTTCCAGTGCGCGTCAGTGGCGTTCCAACGGTCCCGCGCCCGCAGAGTCAGCCGGCGTGAATTCGTTGGGCAATAGCGGTTTCATCCACCCCATGCGCTACCAAAGGAAGGCAGCCAACTCAGGAAGGAACACCGAGGACGCTTTGGAGCGGTTTTGCTTGAGCCTGAAACTGTAGAGCGCCGGCTTTCTAATACCGGTGCCAGGGAGAGAACCTTACACCCGCTTAAATTGAATTAATTCAAAAACCCCGCTAAAATTAGGTGATGCGTAAATATCTGATATTTTTGTCCACCTTGTTCGCGTTTTCAAACATCGCGCATGGCCAAGACGTGCCATCCGCGAAGTGGGCAAGCGATTTGTTTGAACGCTCAAAGCCCGGCTATTGCGATGCGGTACGCAAACGACTAAACGAAAGCCGAAAAATAATCGCCGAAAAGCGCCAACGCCCCAAACCGCAATCGATCGCCGGGTTTGTCCGCGATCCTTTCCTTGAAAAAAACATTTCCGATTTCGCAACCGATTTGCATTTCTTCGGTAGGCGGATCGTCGACAATGAATGTCCTTCACGCGACATGGAGGAGGCTATCGCCATGCTGCGCGAATCGGCATCCTTGGGCGATGACGATTCTAAATACTATCTCGCCAAGATCTTTTGGAGCGGGCAAGACGTGCCACGGAATAACCGGCAAGCCAAATACTGGTTTCATGGCTACATGCTCGCTTCCATTCAGTACAATGACGAGGAACGAACAGAAAAACTTGTCAGCGAAATTATCTCGCCGACGATGAAAAAATATGTGCTGCTTTATTTAGAAGAAATGGATGCGGTTTTACACGCATCGCCACAAGGCCTGCTGGAACTTGCACGGGATTTACGGGGAGGCAACGGCGTTCCGAAAGATCTCGGTGCGGCATATTTATGGATGGAACGCGCCGCCATGAAAGGTTCCGAAATAGCTAAACGCGAACTGGCTGAATTGCTTATTCAGCGTGTGGAACCAAGAGCCCATGCTTCACCACAAATCGAGGAAAGTCTGTTTTTATCGAGTAAGGAAGGCAACGTTCGGGCCATGATTGATTTAGCGCGACGGAAGGAAATGGGCGACGGAATATTCAAGAATACATTCGACGCCTATGTTTGGTTCCTGCGCGCCCGGCGTCGGAACGCCGATGTCGCCAACGACCTTCGCCGCGTTTCCTATAGCCTGAACTTCGGAGAGATTGCTATCGCCTATTTATTCGCTTACGGAATTATTGATGATTGATGCGGGGGCAGAATTTCGGAACCGCTTCAAGCAGGCATGAAGTCGCAATCAGCACCGTATTTAGAGCGAACAATTTTAGCCCTCATTAGTTTCCGCCGCTTCAGCGCCCTGACAGTTTTTCAACATCGCAACCGGCCCTAAGCTCACCCCCGCCGCCACCGGCAATCCGTCTCCCGCAAAGTCCGCAGGCGTGAATTCGTTGGGCGATAGCGGTTTCATCCAGCCCATGCGTTGCCAGAGGATCGCGGCCAGCTCGGAACAGAACACCGAGGACGCGTCAGGCTGGTTTTGTTTGAGCGTGAACGTGTCGAGCGCGGACCGGATCAGTTCAAGCTGGTTCTCTTCATAGGGCCGGCCGGCGAATTCCTGCCGTACGGCGAGCGCGGCGGCGATCATGGCAGGTGTGCGGCGAGCCTCTACCCGTCGCCAGGCTATCTTGTCCCCATCATAGGTATCCAGACGCTGGCTCAGTGGCACGAGTTGGACGCCCTTCACGGGGGCGCCCGTCGTCAAGTCGGGGATATCGGAGAGTGTCGTGCTTTCGAAACAGCAAACGAAGTCGTAGAGCGGGACCTCGAGCACCAACGCGACATGGCTCCAGGGTGATCCCGTGATCGCCTGAATGCCTCTCGAAATCAGCCCGTTGCCGGAGAAAAGGAGGATATCACCGGTGCGCATTTCCGAGCGGTGTTCGGCGTAGGCGCTCATTTCGCCTCACACCATGCGAAGGCGGGTTTAGCCCCTGCATCGTTGATAAACTCCGTCCAACGTCCACCGGCTTTATCGCAATCCGCATTGGTCCAAATATCATCGCCGTCGACCGTTTCGATCAATTCGGCGCACGAGCCCAAGGTGAACCCGAGGGCGAGCGAAAGTATGGCGAGAATTCGCATGTTATTTTCCTTCGGCTGTGTTAATGACCAGTCAGTTCAAATGGGAAGATCAAAAATGCGATCGAGTAGCAGTTCGTCCATCACTGGAGAGTGAACCCGCAAGGTGCGGGCGACGGCTGCTAACCGTTTGGTTCCTTAGGGAATGTGGATCGAGACCACCGCTCTCCGCCAAGGAGGGTGCCGTGCAATGGCGCGCAAGCGGTCTTGAATATCGTGGTATCCGAAAGGTTAGGGGTTCGATTCCTCCACCTCCGCCAATCACTTCATTTACAGAACGTACTTCTCGAAATCGCGCACGAAGCCGTCAACGCGGCCAGCGCCTTCACGCGTGTTGTAATGTTGCTTCCAGTACGCCCCCATGCCGTCCGCGTCTTCCGCATGGGGTAGCGGTTCGGGTCGCCGCCAGTAGTGGATACGGCACATCGCCGTGGCATATTTTAGGTTGCCGACAAGATCGCGGTCAGCGGGAACCTTCGCCGCTATATCCCGACGCCTGGAAAGATAGGTTTCCCATATGTCAGCTTCGGTGGCTTCCTCCATTTGGAAAAACCCGCGCCCGCCATTTTCAACGCCGCCAAGTTGGACAAGGTGCGTCAAATTGCTTTCGGCAACGGCGGTACCAAGCACAAGGTTCTCCGCCGCCGCGGTATGCATGTCCAGATGTTCGAGGGTTGGACGGATGATCTGTTCGCGAAAATGTTTGATGTTCAGCATTTCGTCAGCTTCCGTCGTTGCCCTGGTGTGAACAAATCTCCAAGCGCGGAACCCTGACAGGGTATTCCGGCGATCGATCGCACTCGAGGGATGTCATTGCGCCCCACTCCCAACGCCTGTCGGGAACCATGACGCGGCACTCACAGATGAGGCTTCTCGATTTCCATCAATTGCCAATTTTCACCGGCAGCCACGACACAGGACGTGCCGTTCGGATAGGTGATGAGGGCCGTCCATGTCCCTTTGGGAGAAACGAAAGTTTCAAGCAACATGCCGTTGCTTGCCACGCCGGTGGCGCGTTGCCTTTCGTGATACACGTCTGTGAGGCGTTTCACGATGTTCACCCGCTTGCCGCACGCCTGCTGCGCGCTGGCCGGAGCAATAAAAAAGGCCGCCATGAAAGCGGCCATGATCAAAAAGGGCGCATGGGATACTCCTATAGCAATCCGATTTTCCGAAGTACAATTTGCGTGATGACAACACCAAGCGCCGCCAAAACACCCCACAGCAATTTGTCGATCCGGCTGTGAACGCGTGAGATGGAGTCGCTGACCTTGCGGAAACCATCCTTGATGTCGTCATCAATGCGGTCGAGACGCTTGCCAACGGAATCCGCCTTGAATTCCGCCCGCTCCGCGATACGGCGGGCCTCGTGATCGACAACGGTTATTTCCTTTCGTGGCGCGGCGGTTACGGTCATTCAATTTTTCCTAAATGTTGCGATCGCGATTATTCGGCGTCACGGCCTCGAATTCGACCTTGCGGATTCCGCCGGGCGCGTGCCGGCAATACCGTATTGCCGGGAACCGATTTTTCCATCAAAGGCGCGGCTAATCCGCCGTGGCTCGCCTTTGGCCGGCAGATGAACCTATCCGATTAATTTAAAGGGCAATCACCCTTGACACGGCATAGGATCAGGCGCAGGAAATTGATAGCAGTCATCAAATCGCGCCAACCTCAGGACCACCCATGATGTTGCTGAAAATTTCCTATTTCAACGAGTAACAATATTGTCTGACGACCTTACATTTCGGATGGCGCGGCGCGAGGATATGCCCTCGCTCCTGAATTTTTTTCAACGGCTTTATCCCGCGCTCGGGTGGTCGGAACCCTTCATGCAGTGGGCGTATTTTGACAATCCCGCGGGTCACGCAAAGGTCTGGATGTGCTTCGACGGAATGAAGCCCGTGGGGACGGTAACCGCGCTGCCGCATGTGATATGGACTCATGATCGCAAAGCCATCGGTTACAGGGTTCAAGACGTATTGACCGATGCCAACTATCGTGGCCGTGCGATTAACCGGAAACTTTCAGAGGCCTGTTACGGCTTTAATCGCTATCAAAATTCTTCGTGCAATTGACTATAAAAATTTAGTCCCGAACAATGCGAAGGTTCCAGATTCTATAGTACCTGATGTTGGAATGAATTGAACCGCTGTAATGGCTTCCGTGTTTCCGTTATTGTTATGAAACGACCCCATACCAATACAGCTTTTTCGCCGCGTGCTCGTATCCGCACCACCAAGCATGTGGAAGTAAATACCGGGATAATCATCGGTTTGGCCGCACCCATAAAGTTTTACTTCTCCAAATACACCCTGTTTGGAATTGGTGTCCATGTTGTCGATAATATGCATAGCGCTATCAAGGTCATCCGCAGCGGCAGCAGGAACTGTAAGGGAACTCACCTGATCAGCTTTTACAAATGACCATGAATAATCAGAAACACCACTTTGATAGGTCGGCGTGGCACCGGTACCAAACCTTACCGCGATTCGAGAGGTTGGTAGACTAACAGATACGCTAAAAACTCTGATTGAAAACTCGTCATAAACCGTCGGGTTAAATCCGTTTGTCAAATTGAAATCAATAGAATTTACGGAAGTTGAAACCGACTTTTTGTCAAGAAACTTCACTCCATTTTCTAAGGCGGCCCACTCAACCGCGGTCGCGCTGGCGTTCATTGTCAGGACTTGGCCGGCACCACCTTTCGGCAACCGAACATAATTCGTTCCATCGAAATATAGGATATCGCCCTGAACATCCGCTCCCATCGCAATTTTCGCGCCTGAGACTGCATCGTCCGCCAGTCCATTTGTCGAAATCCTATCAATCGTCATTGAATGTTAGCGTCCGGTGAACCAGCCCTGCC
>JAJFJC010000507.1 GCA_021774385.1 Alphaproteobacteria bacterium | reverse complement strand
GGCGATGAGCTGATGCAGACAGGCCTGCGCCGCCGCACCGGCGCCCGACGTGACGAGGCGTACCTCGTCGATCTTCTTTTCCACCACGCGCAAGGCATTGTAGATCGCAGTGGCGACGACGATGGCCGTGCCATGCTGATCGTCATGGAACACCGGAATGTTCATGCGCTCGCGCAACTGCTTCTCGATCTCGAAGCAGGCCGGCGCACCAATATCCTCCAGGTTGATACCGCCGAAAGTCGGCTCGAGCCGCGCCACGCACTCGACGAACTTGTCAACGTCTGTTTCGTCGACTTCGATATCGAAGACGTCGACAGCGGCGAAGTTCTTGAACAGGACCGCCTTGCCTTCCATGACCGGCTTCGACGCTAGTGCACCAATATTGCCAAGCCCGAGAACTGCTGTACCGTTCGAGATGACGCCGACCAAATTGCCGCGCGCGGTGACGGTCGCGGCCTCCACCGGGTCGTCGGCAATGACCACACAAGCGGCGGCGACACCCGGTGAATAAGCCAGCGACAAATCGCGCTGATTGGCCATCGGCTTCGTTGCGACGATCGCCAGTTTTCCCGGCGGGTCCATCCGGTGATAGACAAGTGCTTCTTTATCGTTTTCGCTATCTTTACTCATGACCTGTTCCCCCTCTTGTACGACTAGCACCGCAATGTAACGGCGGCATGAATTTCGGCGGATCCTTGGAATCAAAAAAGGCCTGCCGATGTCAGCAGGCCCCTTTCGAAATTGGTGCGGTCGAGAAGACTCGAACTTCCACGGGGTTTCCCCCACAGCGACCTCAACGCTGCGCGTCTACCAATTCCGCCACGACCGCATGACTTTCGTCCGAAACTGGATTTATTATAGACTTACGTCTTAGTTGGACGCACGGGAAATACCAAATCACCCATACCGTGGCAAGCACAGCCCGGCATTATTTATCAAAACGCGAAAAAATATATGATGAACACACCTGAATGGAGAATTAGCGACACGCCGGTGCCTTATGAGGACGCACTTTCGACGATGGAAGACCGAGTCGCGCATATTCGGGAGGGAAGTGCCGGCGAGTTGGTGTGGTTGCTCGAACATCCATCGCTCTATACGGCCGGTACCAGCGCCAAGGATTCGGATTTACTCGACCCAGACCGGTTTCCCACTTACCGCGCGGGGCGGGGTGGTCAATACACCTATCACGGCCCGGGCCAGCGGATCGCCTATACAATGCTGGATTTGCGGCAACGCGGCCCGGACGTCCGCTGTTTCGTGCATAATCTCGAGGAATGGGTCATTCAGGCGCTAGCGTCCTTCAACGTCAAGGGAGAGCGCCGCGAAAGCCGCGTCGGCATCTGGGTCGACCGCGGTGGCGGGCGCGAGGACAAGATCGCCGCCGTGGGTGTCCGCATTCGTCACTGGATCACTTTTCACGGTATTTCGATCAACGTCGAACCCGACCTGGAGCATTTCTCCGGCATCGTTCCCTGCGGCATCGACGCCGAAACATTCGGCGTTACGTCGCTTGTCGATCTCGGCCTGCCGGTTTCAATGGCCGATTTGGATGTTGCTCTGCGTGAATCTTTCGATGCCGTATTCCAAAAAAGCAACTTCAGCGGCGAAAAAGAAAATCCTTGAGATGTCCGCGCGCCTGCCAACCGGCCCGCTGCAGCGCCGGGTCGCGATGCGCCGCCGCCGGATAGCCGATGCAAAGATAGGCGATGAGCCGCCACGCTTCGGGCGCCTCCAAGGTCTCGCTTGCCGCCTGCGGATCGAGAATTGACACCCAGCCGACGCCAATGCCCGCGGCGCGCGCGGAAAGCCACAGCGTATTCACAGCGGCGACCGCGGAATATTCCAGCATCTCCGGCATGGTCCGCCGGCCCAACCCATGTCCGCGCCCGGTCCCGGTATCGGCGAAAACAGCGAGATGTACCGGCGCATCGTCAAGCCCGGCCAGCTTCAGCTTGGCATATGCGGTGGCCCGTTCGTCCCTATAGTCGCCGAGTGCTGCGGCATTTTCATTGAGGAAATTGTCCCGAATTTCACCACGACATACCGGATCCTCAACCAGAACAAACCGCCAGGGCTGGCTGTTGCCGACCGACGGCGACAAGCAAGCTTGCGAGATCAATCCCTCGATTGTATCACCCGCAACCGGGTCGGTCCGGAAGTGCCGTACATCACGACGCCATATAAAAAGCGTCTCCAATTGTTCCCGGAAACTGGCATCGAACTCCGGCGGCGTTGCTGTGGGGTCGGTCATGGCGCGGTCGGCAGGGATTGAAAACCGGATATCTCCGGTGGGTCGGCGGGGGCTTCCCGAACCGTTGTAACATAGGCAACAGGCGGTCCTTCATGACAGCGCGTGATGAGTTTTCGAACCCGTGTTTCGTCACCCGAAAAGAGCGCCTCCACGGAGCCGTCCCGCCGGTTCCGGACCCACCCGGTTACCCCGGCGCGGTCGGCCTCCCGCACGAGCCAGTAGCGAAACCCGACGCCTTGGACGCGGCCTTCTATACAAACCCGGACGGACATTGGAATGCCTCCCGTCAGATGAACTCCAGTATCGGCTGATCGACCATCAGGCTATCGCCCTCGCCGGCCAGCATTTCCTTTACCGTACCATCCTGTTCGGCGCGCAGCACATTCTCCATTTTCATGGCCTCGACGATCGCCAGCTCTTCTCCCGCCTTCACGGCATCGCCTTCGGTGACCGATAGCCGAATCAAAAGGCCTGGCATTGGCGACAGCAGGAACCGCGACATATCAGGCGGTTCCTTGATCGGCATCAACCGATTCAGTGCCGCAACCTTTTCGCTAACGATTAGAATGTCCAGTTGTCCGCCGGCGTGACTCAGCCGATAGCGTGTTCCACACCGTTCAACCTGAATGCAAACCGCCCCATCATTGACGGTACCGCGAAACAGGGGATCGCCCGGCCGCCATTCGCCTCGGACAACAAATCGGTCGGAGTCGACCATGACGATATGATCGCCATCATCATACGAGATCTCAAGCGTATATTCGATAGAATCCCGTTCGCCCACGATGGCAATTTGTTTCCCCGGGGCCTGCTCATGACCATTCACCTGGCCACGCCGCCGCGACTGCCTCATGTCTATTGCCGCCGCGACCGCAATGATGAGACGGGGATCGTCATGCACTAAATCGCCGGTGCTGAATCCCTCTGCATATTCTTCTTCAATAAAGGCGGTGGAAATATCCCCCGAAGCAAAGCGCGGGTGAGCCAGCACCGCCGAGAGGAAGGGGATGTTATGCTGTACGCCGCGGATATAGTAGGCATCCAAGGCGCCCCGCATCTGTGCGATAGCGTCATCCCGTGTCGCACCAAAGGTTGCAAGTTTAGCAATCAACGGGTCATAGAACATCGAAATTTCGCCACCTTCACCAACTCCCGTGTCGACACGGACCTGGTCGTTTTCAACGGGCGCGCGATATCGAACCAAGCGGCCCGTGGAAGGCAGAAAATTACGGAACGGATCTTCGGCGTAAACTCGCGATTCTATTGCCCAGCCGTTTAGCCGAATATCATCTTGGCTAAGGGTGAGCTCCTGTCCCGCCGCAACCCGAATCATCTGCTCAACAAGGTCAACACCCGTGATCATTTCGGTTACCGAATGCTCAACCTGCAACCGCGTATTCATTTCCAAAAAATAGAAATTGCGGTCACCATCAACGATAAATTCAACCGTCCCCGCGGACTTGTAATCGACCGCCCGCGCGAGCGCGACCGCTTGCGCGCCCATAGCCGCGCGTGTTTCGGGGTCAATAAAGGGGGATGGCGCTTCTTCTATGACTTTTTGGTGGCGCCGTTGGATCGAGCATTCACGTTCGCCGAGATAAATCGTATTGCCATGGCTGTCGGCAAGGATTTGAATCTCGATATGCCGTGGGCTCTCGATGAATTTTTCGATGAAAATTCGGTCGTCGCCAAAACTGGATCTTGCTTCGCTGGCGGCAAGGTGAAAACTTTCCCGCACGCTGTCATCGTCGCGCGCAACTCGCATACCTTTGCCACCGCCACCGGCCGAGGCCTTCAGCATTACTGGGTAACCGATATCGTTGGAGACCGTTACAGCTTCCTCGGCATCGGCGATAACGCCAGGACGGCCCGGTACCGTGGCGACTCCTGCTTCTTCCGCCAAACGCTTGGATTCGATTTTATCGCCCATCGCCGCGATGGCGCGGGGACCCGGCCCAATAAACGCGACACCGGCGGTATCAAGAGTTTCCGCGAATGCCGCATTCTCGGATAAAAATCCATAGCCGGGATGCACGGCTTCGGCGCTCGTTTCCTCGATCGCCCGCATTATATTTTCAGTGACAAGATAGCTTTCAGACGATGGTGCTGAGCCTATCGCGATCGCTTCGTCCGCCATTTCAACATGCATGGCATCCACATCCGCATCGGAATAGACCGCAACGGTCGCAATACCCATTCGTTTCGCGCTGCGCATGACACGACAGGCAATCTCGCCACGATTGGCAATCAATATCTTAGAAAACAACTGCGTTTCGCCTCCTGTTGCAGATCTTGCAAACAGACCGGCGTCGCCCCGCAATGTCAATAGGTCAAAGGTGCCGAAGCGTGTCCTACCGCCCTTACCAGTGTTGTTTTCTCAATGGGGTTTCCATTCGTCAGCCCGACGCTCCGCATCGGCAAATACGCCCCGGCCAACTTTCGCCGCCAGGGTCTTGTGATTGATTTTTGCCGTCCAATGCCCTTGTCTCGCGGCAAGTGTCAGCCAAAACATTGCTTCGGAATTATCCCGTTCAACGCCTTCGCCGCGTGCGTAACGCATGCCGATATGATTCTGCGCTTTTGCATAACCTTGTTTCGCCGCGCTCAAAAACCAGGACGCCGCCGCCTTCTTGTCGATAGCACCGGCAACACCGTCGCGCGCTATCTTACCCATGTTATATTGCGCGCGGTCCAACCCCTGCGTCGCAGCCTTTTCGATCCAGTCTCGTGCTGCCGCCTCGTTCGCTTCCACGCCGCGACCATGAAGATAAATCTTACCAAGCACATATTGAGAGCGCCTCAGCCCTAATTTCGCCGCCGCCGCCAAAAAGGCAAGGCCCTCCGCATGATCGTCCGCGCCATCGACGCCAAACAGATAGCTCGTGGCTAAATTATGCAGCGCTTCAGGCAGATCCTGTGCTGCTGCCTTGCGCCACCAACCGCGTGCTTTTTCCTTGCTTGCCGCGACTCCGCGTCCTTCGTCGTAAATGATTCCAAGGTTGTACTGTGCTCGGGCCTCGCCCGCTTCCGCCAAAGGCGTCCACATTTTTCGCGCGGTCGCAAAATCACCACGTTGGTATGCGTCGTAACCATCTTCGAAAGATCCCGCCCAGGCACCGCCATTCTCCGGCCCTAGCGCAAACAACAATCCTAGAAATACGACAACGGTGCCTGTGGCTCCCCTCCACATCCAGCGTCTCATTCGTTCCTCCCTGTTTATATTTTTTCGTTTTTCCTTTTTATTTATCCAGCCTTCGCCGGGAACTTCGTCAAACGAGTTTGCAGTGCATCGATCAAGCCATCAGGCCCATGCTTGCGCAGCACGGCCGAAAACTCCGAGCGCTGCGTCGTCAGCATACTGACACCTTCAACCACCACATCAATAACCTTGTGCTTGCCGTCAAACGTGCGAACGCGCCAATCGGCGCGAAGCGGCGCACTGTCCTTTTGAACAATACGCGTACGAACGAAAACGTCGTCCTGTCCCGCCTTCTGCGTGCGGTCGATTCTGAACTCCTGGCCGGAATAGCCGCCTAGGCGGGCCGAGTAGGATTTTGAAACCCACGCCGCGAACAACGCTTGATATTCGGCCTGTTGATCCGGCGTCATTGTCTTCCAGTAACGGCCGACGACAAAACGCCCGATCAAGGACATGGCGAAACTATCGTTCAATAGGCCATGAAAATCGCGCTCCCGCTCCTCAAGCGTGCCTTGACTATCGCTCAATACGGAAATCGCTTGATCCGCCAGCGCCTGGATAAAACGGACTTCGTCGGCCGCGGCCACCTTGATCGGCGCCAACCAAAAAAAAAGTAGACAAATAACCAGTCTAGACACGCTCAGGCGCATGGCATGCTCCCCAGTAAAAAAGCAGCATCTGGTAAATAGGATCCGATTATCTCCGGATATGGTCCAAACGGCAACAATTTGCCGTTCACCGCGACGTCACGCCGCGTGCGATGCCTCCAAAACAACCTCGCGCACGGCCTCCGCCGCTTTTGCGATTTGATCGCGTGTCACATCCAAATGGGTTACGACGCGCATACGATACTGGTCATTCTCACCAATACGCACGCCGCGATCGAGTAGCCTTTGGTGGAGTTCGGCGGCGGTCAGCCCGGTCTGGGAGACGTCGAAGAAGACCATATTGGTTTCGATCCGGTCGGGTTCGACGCGAATGCCGGGCAGATTGGCGATCGCCTCGGCGAAAAATTGCGCGTTCTCGTGATCCTCGGCCATGCGGTCGACGTGATGTTCCAAGGCGTGAACCCCCGCCGCCGCGATCGAGCCGGACTGGCGCATGGCGCCGCCCATGCGTTGCTTCCATTGCCAAGCCTGCTCGATAAAATCGGCGCTGCCGGCCAGTACCGCGCCCACCGGGCAGCCAAGACCCTTCGATAGGTCAAGCCAAAGCGAATCGAAGGGCTCGGCGAAATCACGCGCGGGGACCCCGCTCGCGACAACGGCATTCAACAACCGCGCCCCGTCCATATGGAAAATCAGCCCATGTTCCTTGGCGACCGCACCCACGCTGCGAATGGTTTCAAGCGGCCAAATTGACCCGCCGCCGGAATTCGCTGTCTGCTCAATTTCGATCATTCGCGTCCGCGGCGCGTGCCGTCGGGCGCGGCGGATCGCTTCTTGGGCCTGTTCGGCGGTGAATATGCCTCGGACACCATCGACAGGCTTCAGCATCACGCCCGCGAACACCGCCGGACCACCGCCTTCCGAATTGATGATATGCGCGGTTCTGTCGGCAACGATTTCGTCACCGGGGCGACAATGCACCAAGATTGCAATCTGGTTGCACATCGTGCCCGAAGGCATGAATACCGCGGCCTCCTTTCCCAACATGTCCGCGACCATCTCGCAAAGCCGGTTGGTGGTCGGATCCTCGCCCCGTTGTTCGTCGCCGACCGGCGCGCTTGCCATCGCATCGCGCATCGCCGCTGTCGGGCGTGTCTGGGTGTCACTGTACAAATCGATATCGATAGTCGCCATCGCCAAATCCTCATCTGCGGGACCGCCGCCCGCCGGTTTCTATTTGTCCAAGAATACGTCGAAAAGGCCCATCACGTAAGCCACATGTAATGCCAACGCCGCGCCCCATCCAACGACAGGCAAGACGAACCAAAATGTCTGCGGCGTGACCAGAATATTTACCACGATGGAAATTCCACCGAGTACGAAATAAACAACCAGGTGTATTGCAAGCCCCCGCAACCGCGTTTTAGATCGATCGGCGTCCGGCATCGTCACAACGGGATATTGTCGTGCTTCTTCCAGGGATTTTCGAGTTGCTTGTTGCGCAACATCCGTAACGCGCGGCACAGCCGCCGGCGCGTGTTGCGCGGCAGAATGACATCGTCGATGAACCCTAACGACCCGGCCACAAAAGGGTTGGCGAACTTCGACTGATATTCTTCGGTGCGCTGGGCGATTTTGTCGGGATCGCCGATATCACCCCGGAAAATAATCTCGACCGCACCCTTCGAGCCCATAACCGCGATCTCGGCGCTGGGCCAGGCGTAGTTCACATCGCCGCGCAGATGTTTCGAACTCATCACGTCATAGGCGCCGCCATACGCCTTGCGGGTGATCAGCGTAACCTTGGGCACCGTCGCCTCGGCAAAGGCGAAAAGAAGCTTCGCGCCGTGCTTAATGATGCCACCAAATTCCTGACTGGTCCCGGGCAAAAATCCTGGAACGTCGACGAAGGTTAAAATCGGAATATTGAAGCAATCGCAGAAGCGCACAAACCGCGCCGCCTTGCGCGACGATGCGATATCGAGGCAACCGGCAAGCACCATCGGCTGGTTCGCCACGATGCCAACCGTCGACCCTTCCATCCGCGCCAGCCCAATGACGATATTACCGGCGTAATCGGGCTGCAATTCGAAGAAATCGCCTTCGTCGACGACCTTCTCGATCAGTTCCTTCATATCATAAGGCTTGTTCGCATTCGCGGGCACCAAGGTGTCGAGCGATTGCTCCGCCCGGTCAACCGGGTCTTCCGTCGGCAGCACGGGCGGCTTCTCGCGATTGGACGCCGGCAGAAAATCAACGAAGCGGCGGAGCTGCAGCAACGCCTCCACATCATTTTCAAACGCCAAATCCGCGACGCCGGATCGCGAGGTGTGGGTCGCCGCGCCGCCCAGTTCCTCTTGGCTGACTTCTTCGTGGGTTACCGTTTTCACGACATCCGGCCCGGTGACGAACATATAAGAGCTGTCCTTCACCATGAAAATGAAGTCGGTCATCGCGGGCGAATAGACCGCACCGCCGGCACAAGGCCCCATGATTAACGAAATTTGGGGAATAACGCCCGATGCCAGGACATTGCGCTGGAACACATCGGCATAGCCCGCCAGCGAAGCAACGCCTTCCTGAATGCGGGCGCCGCCGGAATCGTTGAGACCGATCACCGGCGCGCCAACCTTCATCGCCTGATCCATGATCTTGCAAATCTTGCGGGCGTGCGCCGCCGACAGCGAGCCGCCAAAAACCGTGAAGTCCTGACTGAACACAAATATCAAACGGCCATTCACGGTCCCATGTCCGGTCACCACGCCGTCGCCCGGTATCTTTTGGTCCGCCATGCCGAAATCACTGATGTCGTGTTCGACAAACATGTCCCATTCCTCGAACGAGCCTTCATCGAGGAAGACATCAATTCGCTCGCGCGCGGTTAGCTTTCCCTTCGCGTGCTGGCTATCAACACGGCGCTGACCACCGCCGAGGTGCGCGGCTTCACGCTTGACTTCGAGTTGACGGATTATATCGGACATGGCGACCCCTATTTTTTCTCAAATTCGCATTCGCGGGGCGCCACGGCAAGGAAATGAAATCGATTTACGGTGTTACCGCAGCAAGGAACCGCGCCGCCGCCTCAATCTCCGCGCCGATGGCCTCCCAACGCGCAATGGATTCCGGGTCTTCGCCCCATTCTTCCGCCTGATAGGTCTCATCGATCAGGCTCGCGGCCGAGGCCTCTTTTGGATCGATTCGGCTCTCCGCCACGGCCAATGCGATAACAACCGAGCCCGACGCCGCCGTCAGGCTATGCAACGCGGACAGCGCAAACTCATCCCGCGACACGATTTGATTTCGCAACGCCGCCACAGCGTCCTTATCCTGGGCGACGGGTATGATCTCCTGGGTCACGCGAAGTGATGCGCCATATTGCGTGGCGGCCCAATCGAGCAAGGGTTGCCATGTAAAGGCCTGCCGCTCGGCGAGCCCCTCGGGAGTTGCCGTGCGATAGCACAACAGGTCGGTTTCGGCGTAGGCCGCGATCTCATTTACGACCTCATCGCGGCGCGGCCGGATTCGGTCGATCGCGGAATTTGCAAAGCGGGTCATCGGCATGCTCGCGGGGTCGATCTCCTCGCCCTGCGCATTCCATTCCGCTGACACACTCTCGGCCAACAGCCGTGTCGGCAATTCAAGCGGCGACTTTCCGGGCGACAGAACCGGACGGCCGTCCAACGTGACTGAATACCGTCCCTGTTCCGACACCACGGTGGCTTCGCGATAGAAACGCTTCATCGGTGTTTAATGCTAGTTACCGAAGAGTTTCTTCAATGTACCGCCAACACCCTTTTCAAGCGATTTCAGAGGTTCGGTTACCGCGTCGGCTGGCGAGGATGCTTTGGGTTCAGCCTGTTTTGCCGCTGGTTTGCCTTTGGCGCCCTTACCGCAGGAAT
>JAJFJC010000506.1 GCA_021774385.1 Alphaproteobacteria bacterium | reverse complement strand
ATCATCGCAGCGGATTGCCGATTTCAACAAACCGCGATTGTCCGCCGGCGTTGCCGGCGCGAGCACGACCAAGCCTGGAATATGCACATACCAGGATTCAAGCGACTGCGAATGTTGCGCCGCGGAAGAACGCCACATGCCAATCGGTTGACGAATAACCAACGGCGCCCGCGTCTGACCGCCAAACATGTAGCGTGCCTTGGCCGCCTGGTTCACCATCTCGTCCACCGCGCAAAGCGCGAAATCCGAGAAGCGCAATTCGACAACCGGGCGCGTGCCAACCATCGCCGCGCCAACGGCGGCGCCCATGATCGTCGATTCGGAAATTGGTGTACTAACGATCCGCGCGGGACCGAATTCGTCTCTCAAACCGAGATATTGTCCGAAGACACCGCCATCGCCGACATCCTCGCCCAGCGCCCAAACAGTCGGGTCGCGGCGCATTTCCTCGGCCAACGCAACGCGTGACGCTTCCCGGTAGGTCATGACCGTCATGCCGCACCCCCAATGTCCTGCACATCCGTCGCGGCGAGTTCCGGTGCCGGCCAGGGCGCATCACGGGCGGCGGTATAGGCCGATGCCATTTCCTGCTGCGCATCGGCTTGAATTTTATCGAGATCGGCTTTTGAAACATCGTTGCTGGTCAAGAAATCGCGCGCTATTGATAACGGGTCGTGCGCCATGAATTCCGCGATCTCCTCGGCTGGCCGCCAGGTGCCGGGGTCGGCGACGGTGTGGCCGCGTTGCCGATAGGTTTTCGCGTGAATAAATTGCGGCCCGGCGCCGGCGCGCATCTCCTCGACCAATTGTCCAGAGAGACTATCAACCGCCATGATATCGTTGCCGTCGATTGGATGCGACGGAACACCCAGGCTTTCCGCCCGCGCCGCCGGGCCCGGCCCGCCGGTCATATCGCCGGTCCTGGTTCTAGCGGCATAACGATTGTCCTCACAAACGAAAAGAACTGGCAGGTCGTAAATCCGCGCCCAGTTGAGACCTTCCAGAAACGGCCCCCGATTGACGGCGCCGTCACCGAAGAAGCACGCGACAACCGCGTCTTCCCCCAACAGCCGCTTGGCCTGCGCGGCGCCGGCGGCAATCGGGATGCCTGCCGCGACGATACCGTTCGCCCCCAGCATGCCGACGGAAAAATCCGCGATATGCATCGACCCGCCCTTGCCATCACTGGTCCCGCCGGCGCGGCCGAAGAGTTCGCGCATCATGGCCTCGGCATTCGCTCCCTTGGCGATCGTGTGACCATGCCCGCGATGCGTGCTGGTGATCAGGTCGGATATGCGGAGATTGCCGCAAACACCGGTCGCGACGGCTTCCTGTCCGATGGAAAGGTGAGCGGCGCCGGTAATCAATCCTTCCTTGGCCGCCTTGTCGGCAGCCTCCTCAAAGGCCCTGATCCGGCACATGGTCGCGAATAGCGAAAGAACCCTTTGAGCGGATGGCATTTGATCGCCGGAACTCGGCGGAGATGTTTCAGACATCGATTGTACTTTTATTGTTATTACCGAGTACGAGATAGACTAAGCAGGGCACCCCTTACATAACGGCGCCAATTTGCCATGGTACAAATTCGTCGTCGCCGAATCCAAATCGTTCGCTCTTGGTTTGGTCTCCGGAGGCAACTTCGAGCAGACGCTCGAAAATGCGCGCACCAGCATCTTCAATAGTCTCCCCAGCATCGACGACGGTACCGCAATTGATGTCCATATCCTCGTCCATGCGCTCGAACATCGCCGTATTGGTCGCCAACTTCAAGCTCGGCGACGGCTTGCATCCGTATACAGATCCGCGACCCGTGGTGAAACAGACGATATTCGCCCCGCTCGCCACTTGGCCGGTAATCGAACAGGGGTCATAACCTGGTGAATCCATGAAGACGAAACCTTTCTCCGTAATCGGTTCCGCATATTGGTAAACGCCACACAGGTTCGTTGTACCTCCCTTGGCGGCGGCGCCAAGCGACTTCTCCAAAATCGTGGTCAGGCCGCCATCCTTGTTGCCGGGCGACGGATTGTTGTTCATCTCGCCTCCGTTGCGTGCCGTATAGGCCTCCCACCAGCGAATTCGCTCGATCAGTTTCTCGCCAACGTCCCGGCTCACCGCCCGACGTGTTAGCAAATGTTCCGCGCCGTAGATTTCCGGCGTCTCGCTCAGAATGCCTGTACCGCCATGCCGTACCAGTAGATCAACCGCGGCACCCAGCGAGGGATTCGCGGTTATACCCGAATAGGCGTCCGAGCCACCACATTGCAGCGCCAGAGTCAGATGGCTCGCCGGCACGGTCTCGCGGCGCGCCTTGTTCGCCTCCGGCAACATCTCGCGAATTAAGGCGGCACCACGCTCGACCGACCGACGCGTTCCCCCCGACTCCTGGATGGTCATGGTGCGAAAGAGTGGACCACGCTCGATACCATATGCCTCCAAGAGGAAATCGATTTGATTCACTTCGCAGCCAAGGCCAACCATAATGATGCCCGCAAAGTTCGGGTGCCGGGCATACCCCCAAAGCGTACGCTGCAGATTGGCATATCCTTCACCGGTGTCGGCCATGCCGCACCCCGTGCCGTGCACCATCGCAACGACACCATCGACATTAGGGTAATCAGCAAGGTCGTCTTGCTTCACGGCATCGGCGATATAGCGTGCGACGGTCGCCGAGCAATTCACGCTTGTCAGTATGCCTATATAATTGCGGGTTCCAACGCGGCCACTGCCACGCTTGTAACCTTCGAAGGTTACCGATTCGGCCAAGTCGTCCGTGGGGCATGCTTCTTCGCAATAGGCGTAGTCCCGTTCGAAGTCGCGCATTTCCACATTGTGGACATGGACGTGCGCGCCGGGCTGAATATCGACCGAGGCAAATCCTATAATTTGGTTGTATTTCCGAACCGCCGTTCCCATGGCAATCGAAACCATCGCGATCTTGTGCCCCGCCGGAATGGTATCCATACAAACGATGCCATCGACTTCGGTTCCGGCCAGTACATCAGTTCGCGCGACGACCACATTATCAGCGGCGTTCAAGCGAATGGTGAGCGGCTTGTCTGTCGTCATGTTTAAATTCCAACACTGAAAAATACGGAAGCAAGGCAGCAATGTAACGCCTGAACAGATCAGGCGCGAGCCGCTTTAAACTATCTTTTTTGAACGAGGTCTATGTGCGGCTTCGCGATCGCTTAGGTCGCGTTCTCGACGTATATTGTCGCGCTGGCGGCACTATCATGGAATACGGTGTAACTTTCCACCGCATCGACGCCATCGCCACGGCGGATCACAAGAATGTTTACGCTTTCCGTCAACGCGTTTATTCCGTCCGTTGCCGACAGCACATCGTCCAACCAATCGTTAGCGAAGCGTCACTACCGCTACCAAGATCAAATCTTTCGATACTTTGAAGTGTTCCCTCTTTGTTGGATTGGTCCAACGTTCAGGGCTAGTTCAGATACCCGCTTCTTCGCTAAAATCGTTGTTCGATTTCGGGGGAATACCTGAAAGAGAGCAGTTCGAACCGCGCCACAACTTTAGCTAAGAAGCGCGCCGAAGGAAACCTCTCCACGCAACATATTGACGAGGCGCGGCAGCATCTCAAGGCGCGAACGGCAAAGAAACGCACCCAACACGGTTTGCCCAGACGCGTAAACTGTCGAAGCGCCATCGTCCGCCTTTTCTTCGATCATCGTGCGAAATTCCCAGAGCTTTACAATCACACCGTTCGAACCACGGCGGAGCCGGCGTCTGAGAACCGGACCGTCGGAATCCAATTTTATCAGGAACGCAACGCCAAACATAACAGGCGCAAAATAAATTAAAAAAACCAACGCAATAATTCTATTGCAGACGGCAAGGGCAAATTTCGAAATTTCAGGCAAAATTGTCTCCGTGATCGCCGGGCCCACCTTCGTCAATTCGTTAAATCTCATCCCGGTGTTGCGTCGTAAAAACGACGTCTGACCTCGAATCAATCTTTGCCATGTTTTCATTCTTCCCCCTCGACATCGCTCATTTCTCCAACATCGTTAAATTGCCACGGCTCAAGGAAGACCGCAGTGATACACATCACATGGTTAAAGTTTTCCGCAAATTACGCAGAAATTTTCAAACCGTGATAAGTCAGTAAAATATATAAAAAATTTTCTTTAAATTTTTATTTAAAAATAAAAGTAAATTTATGAATTTATACAATATATTGTTAAAACTTAATAATATTGACATATTTTTTTATTTTGAAAATACTGTACGCGAAAATCGTGAACTTAGTTGGAATATTCAGCGAGCCAGTGATGCAAGCCGATCAATTCACAAGTCTCAGGGAAATCGCGAATGCCGGTCGCGTTCCGCAAAGCCGCGAATTAGTCGAAGCATTGGGTCAGGCGTGCCTAGCGCCCGGCACAACGCTGGGCAAATCAGAAACGGCATTGCTCGGCGATATCCTGCACCAACTTGTCCGCGACGTGGAAATGCCTGTACGCCGCGCGTTGGCCGAGCAGCTATCCGAACGCGACGACGCGCCGGAAGATCTTATTGTTTTACTTGCGAACGATGTAATAGATGTCGCTTATCCGCTTTTGGCAAAGAGTCCGAAGCTCTGCGATCAGGATTTGATTGCCGTCGTGACTCGACACGCGCGCCAGCACGCACTCGCGGTCTCGAAACGCGACAGTGTTTCCGAAGCTGTAAGCGAAGCATTGGTCGAAACCGGCGATTCCGATGTCGTAGTCTCATTACTTCAGAATGACGGCGCGCGACTTTCAGCGAATACCATGGACGATTTAGTTGCTGACTCAAAGAATATGGAAGCCTATCGCGCGCCTCTTCTCGGCCGGAAAGATCTTGATCTCGACATCGCCATGCGCATGGCGGACTGGGTTGGCGACACGCTACAGCGCTACATCGCGGACCGGTTCAACATTAGCGACCAGAACATGAAACATGCGGTTTCGGACGCGGTCCTTGAAGCAATCGACGAGGATATATTCGAGAACCGTACCGCGACGCCGATGCTCGACATCCAAGGAGAGCAGCCCGGTCCGCGGCTGCTCCATGCGCTGACGCACGACAATATGACTCTGTTCAAACAGACATTCGAGGAGTTGTGCGACATCGGTTCCGGTTGGGCAGAGGATTCGCTATATTGTTCGGGTGAAGCACTAGCGATCGCCTGCAAGGCAATCGGAATCGAGTGCGAGGCGTTCGCCCGCATCGTCTGCCACCTGCACAGCACCGACATCTTTAGCGACTTCCTGACCTCCGAGTATGGCATTCGCATGACCCAGTATTTCGAGTCCATGGACCCAGCCAGCGCGAATAATATTTTGAAAAGTTGGCGCAAGGCCGCTGGCTAAGGAATTCCAAAACTCACGCGTCCTATCGCCGCAGCCGCCGCACATTTTTCGCCGTCCCATGGGTAGCCTACGCTACCTTGGCCGCGCTAAGGTGCCCCCAATCGTACCGTGTGCAGGGAGGCACCCCATGGACTTTGAATTTTCCGAACAAACGAGAGAACTTCAACTACGTGTTCAAGCGTTCATGGATGAAAACGTCTATCCGAACGAAGGAACATACGCCGATCAGGTCGCCGGCGGCGACACGCGCTGGGCTGCGGTGCCGATACTTGAGGAACTCAAGGACAAGGCGAAAGAGGAAGGTCTATGGAACCTGTTCCTGCCGGAAAGTGACAAGGGCGCTGGCCTGACCAATATGGAATACGCGCCGCTCTGCGAGATTATGGGCCGCATCAACTGGGCACCGGAAGTCTTCAATTGCTCCGCACCAGACACCGGCAATATGGAAACCCTTGTTCGCTATGCCTCGGAAGAGAACCAACGTAGATGGCTCGACCCACTGCTCGCTGGCGAAATTCGTTCCGCTTTTGCGATGACGGAGCCAAGGGTTGCTTCCTCCGACGCAACCAATATCGAGACCAGAATCGAACGTGACGGCGACGAATACGTTATCAACGGCCGCAAATGGTGGACATCGGGCATCGGCGATCCGCGTTGCAAGATCCTCATTGTCATGGGCAAGACCGATCCGGACGCACCAACCTACAACCAGCAATCCATGATCCTGGTGCCACGCGACGCACCGGGCATTACAGTCCACCGCATGCTCAACGTCATGGGTTTCGACGATGCGCCGCACGGCCATGGCGAGGTCACATTCGACAATGTCCGAGTCCCTGCCGACAACATGCTGCTCGGCGAAGGCCGAGGTTTCGAGATCGCCCAAGGCCGCCTTGGCCCGGGCCGCATACATCACTGCATGCGTATTGTCGGCGTCGCCGAGCGGGCACTGGAGCTTATGTGTAAACGCTCCATGGAACGCACGACGTGGGGCGTCACACTCGCCGACCGTGGCGTAACCCAAGAGCGCATCGCCAACGCACGCATCGAGATTGAGATGTGCCGCCTGCTGACCCTTAAGGCCGCCTATATGATGGACACCGTCGGTAATAAGGAAGCACGCCAAGAAATTGCGATGATCAAGGTCGCCGCCCCGAACATGGCGCTCAAGATCATCGACGATGCAATGCAGGCACATGGCGGCGGTGCGATGAGCCAGGAATTTCCGCTCTCCTTCATGTGGTCGCGCATGCGCGCATTGCGGTTTGCCGACGGCCCGGATGAGGTACACCGTCAGCAAATCGCACGGTTGGAACTACGGCGGCATAACTATAAATCGAAGGCGGCGCGCATCGCCGGGTAAGAAAGTTCCACCGGATCATTTAAGGCGTGGCTATCCTATAGGCTAGCATTACAGGGCACGCTTTAATTGTTCCAACTGGGCACGGTATTCCTCGATCGTATCGTAGCTGATACCGCAGATCAGCCTATCCACACCGACGCTGCGATACCGGTCCAGCAAGTCGCGGGTTTGCGCTTGATCCGCGACCGGCAAGCGTGCCGAGCAGGTTATTTGTCCCGGGGTCTTGTTCGCGGCTTCAGTCAATTCACGGTACCGGAGCAATGCAGCAGAAACATCTTCCGGCTTCCGTGCCATTGGAAACCAACCATCACCAAATTTTGCCGCTCGCTCGATCGCGAAAGGCGCCCGTCCGCCAATCAAAATAGGCGGTTTCAAAGGACGCGGCTTGAACAAAAATGTCTGCCCGTTGGCCTCGACCTCGTCCTTTGCAAAACAGGTGTTCAGGAACGCCAGGGTCTCATCGGAAATGCGGCCGCGCGCATGCCTGTGAATGCCAAGAGCACGAAACTCGGCATCCATCCAGCCGATTCCCACACCCAGGACCAGCCTGTTACCACTTAACTCTTGCACCGTCGCCACCTGCTTCGCGGTCGGTAGCGCCGCGCGATAGGGCAAAATCAATACACCCGCGCCAAGTTTAACGCGTTCGGTAATTCCTGCCAGCCAGGCCAGCGTCGTTAAGGTATCCATATAGCGGCCGCCACTACCCTCGGCATCGTCGGGCGGAATCGCAATGTGATCCGTGATCCAAACCGATTCAAAATCTAGTTCTTCAACGGCTCTCGCACAGGCGGACATCAACTCACGGGTCGACTGCGTACCCATGTTTCGAATTCCAATGCCAATATCCATTCATTCCTCCACGGATACGTTCTTCCAAATGCATGTTATGGATCAATTCGGTGTTTCCAGCCAAAGGTCTGGGAACGTCTGCACCGCTCCAGCGCATCAAGAATACAAGCACGTGTTTCCGCCGGCGCGATGACATCGTCGATCAAGCCCATGCCGGCCGCCGCATAGGCGCTCGATTCTTCCTCGATTCGCCCGCGGATCTCATCGCGCGCAAGCTCTGGGTCGGGCGCATTGGCAATCTCGCGGCCATGCACGAGTTCAATCCCCGCCTCCGGCCCCATGACATCGAAGCGTGCCGTCGGCCAGGCAACCAACAAATCCGGATTAACGGCGCGGCCACCCAATGCAATGTAGGCAAGACCTATCGCCTTGCGCAGCACAATGGTGACCAAGGGTACGGAGGCATCAAAGATTGAATTCAGGAGCCGGCCGGTAAGGCTAACCATCCGCTGACGTTCGATCTCCGGCCCCACAAGAAAGCCAGGGCAATCCATCAACGAAACCAGCGGGATATGAAAGGCATCGCAGAGATCGACGAATTGCCGCACCTTCGCCGAGCCCTTATCGTCGATCGTACCGGCTTGGCGGAGCGGTTGATTCGCGATAATTCCAACCGAATAACCGTCCATTCGGGCAAAGGCCGTAATCACGCTACGGGCGTGATCGCGCTTCAGTTCGAAATAGTCCCCGTCATCGACCAGTAGCGCGATCAATTTATGCATATCGTAGGCACGGCGATGATTTTCGGGCACAAGCTTCGCAACCGCTTCGCAACCAGCCTCACTGTCAACAGGTGCGGGCCTCGGCGTCGCACGGGGTGGCGCCTCATTGCAGCTTGACGGCAGGTAGGACAGGAATTCCCGGATCGACGCCATGCACTCGGCTTCGCTTTCGGCGAGATAGCCGGCCTGCCCTGTCTCGACCGCCGACATCTTGCCGCCACCGATTTCCTCACTCGTCGTATCGAGACCAATTCCAACCTTCACGACAGGCGGTCCCGACATACCAAGAAAGCCGGTTCCCTCGACAATCGACACGAAATCAGACTGCGCCGCGGTAAAGGACGGTCCCCCGAAACAGGGGCCGACGGCCGCGCCGACTTGCGGCACACGGCCCGACATCTTTAGATGATCCCCAAAACGGTAACCAAGGCCTGCCGCTGTCGCGCCATAGGTTTCCTGTACCCGCGCCGCACCTGCTTCCATCAGGGCGATAAATGGTTTTTCGTGTTTGAGCGCCAGATCACGCACGCGCTTGTTCTTCACTTCCGCAACCCGCCCACGGGTACCGGCAAGTACCGTGCCATCATCGGCGGTGACGTAGACCGTACGCCCATCAACCTTGCCCGAACCCGCCAACATGCCGTCCGCCGGGGTGCGGTCCTTGAGTGGCTCGTGCTGGCTGTGGGCGAGCATGCCTATCTCAACGAACGAATCCGGGTCGAGCAGTAACGCCAGACGCTCGCGCGCCGTCAGCTTTCCACGGTCGTGAATTTTCGCAACGCTTTTTTCGCCACCCATGGCACGTGCCGCACGACGCCGCGATTCCAGATCGCCTAGATTGTCGTCATCCATGATGAATTGGTCCAATTCTTCGCTGGCGCTATCTCTTTTCCAGCATGTCCCAGGCGATTTCCGACAGCATGCGGCAGGACTCCTTGCGTTCCAGCGCGGCCTCCGACGGTGCGTTGCCTTGAAGGCCGCGGTAATAGACTCCCTGAATGATCGCGGAGATGCGGAACAGAGAAAGGACGACATAGAAGGTCCAGTCGTCGACACCATCGCGGCCCGTGCGGCGGCAATAGGAAGCGACATAGTCTTCCTCTGAAGGAATGCCGCAAATTTCGAAATCCAGACCGATAAGATCGCCGCGGCCTTCGTCAGGCCAGACATAGGGAAGACAATTGTAGGCAAGGTCGGACAGTGGGTTTCCCAACGTGCCAAGTTCCCAATCAACGACGGCCAGAACCGTCGGTTCCGTTGGGTGGAAGATAATATTCTCGAGACGGAAATCACCGTGCGCAACGGTCGTCAGGTTGTCGTCTGGTATATTCTCCGGCAGCCACGCCATCAGCTTGTCCATGGCCACGATATCCTCAGTCTTGCTGGCTGCGTACTGTTTGCTCCAACGGCTGACCTGACGTGCGATATAGCCGCCGACACGGCCATAATCAGCAAGTCCGATCGCCTCGTAATCGACCATGTGCAACTTGGCGAGGACATCGTTCATGGCGTCGTAAATCGCGCCACGCGCCGCCGGCGCCAATTCTGGCAAGGACATATCGCGGAAGACGCGGCCGTCCTTGAACTCCATGATGTAGAAGGTCTGGCCGATGACCGATTCGTCTTCACATAAGGCATAAGCCTTAGCAACAGGGACGTTCGTCTTACCAAGTGCCGAGATGACGCGGAATTCCCGATCCACCGCGTGCGCCGACGGCAGCAACTTACCGGGCGGCTTCTTGCGCATCACATAACGGGTCCCATTGCCGTCACGGAGAATAAATGTCGGATTGGACATCCCGCCCATGCTCTGCCCAATCTCCAACGGCGGCTGGAACCCCTCAACATTCGATTCCATATAACGGGATAAGGCAGCCTCGTCGAAGCGATGCTTCTCAAGCACGGGCACGGCTTCCAGGGTCGCGGTGGTGGCAACTCTTTCGCTCATCTTCCTAAAACCTTCGTTTTGTCTTGTTCTAGCCCGCACCATAACAGCGCGCATCATCCAGCAAACGAAATTTCGCCATCCTCGTAGATGTTCGCTTGTCCTTCCCATGGAATCGTTTCAACAGGGAGTCGCAGTACGGGAATCGAACCAACACCCAACTCACGTGCGACGACGACTCCAAGCGTCAGGATAGCATCCGGGCGTCCTAGCAAGAGCGCACAAGGCGCCAAGCCGACTGCAAGCAGCTCCAACATGACAGCACTCGACGAGCTCGACCCGATCGTCTCGGACAATGCCAGCACGGTACCGGAGACCGACTTGCCGTGATCTGGATGCCGAGGGTCGGATACAAAACCCGTCCTAGGGTCGACGCCACCCCAAAAGCTAATCGGTTTCGCCATACGGAACAAAGGTCCCTCCGCGGCACCCCCGATCAGAACCTCGCCGCGCACCCTCACCGCCATAGCGTTTCATCCCGAGAGACCTGCCCCGAAACCGCCGACGCCACGCAATCATCCAGGCTTCCATAAACGACATCGAAGCCGGTGTTCGCGGGTCCGTAGTGCGCAAACTTCGCCGAATTGGTCATCAACACGCCGCCAGATTCCGGTAAAATTGGCGCTACCACGACACAGGTATCCGCGACGAGAATTACACCAGCCTCCTCCAGTATCCGCCGGTCTCCATTCTGCTCCAGATCGGATACAACACCCCGCCCGGTACAGACATAAAACGGAACGATGAATTTCTTGCCGCGCGCTAACCCCGTCAGCACGGCAAACTCCTCCCGCGAAAAGTGCGGACTGCCAACCGCCACCGCATCAATTCGGTTGCTGTCCACGGTCGACAGCCGATCCCGCGCTTGCCGGATCATCTCAGGAGTCAGATCGATTTCCACGTCTGGAGGACGACCGCCGCAGGCACTTTCCACCGTTGGCGCTTCCGGCGTAACGCCCGCAATATGAAAAAGGCCGATTGCCCCGGACGACGCGGCACCAGCGGCAACGGCTTTCAACCGATCATCCGAAAGCCCAACAGGAAGATCGTCGATCACGGCCACGGTTTCTCCGAAGGCCGCACCCAGCCAGGCACCGAGTACCGGATAAAACGCATCGGTATCCTTCAAAGCCCTCGACAGACGAGACGTTCGCACGACCGCACTCGCATGCCGGCTGCCATCCAAATGAAGACCGCAATAAGGGGCGCGTCCGGAAATTCCAGCACAGATATCCAAAAAATCACCGCATCGATTTGTCCGCGCGCCCAGTACCGAGTTGGCAAAGGCTACCGCGTTGCTTTCACCCCACGCGACATGCTCGCCCAAACCAGGACGATGTCCTGCCTGATAGGGTGTGCAGGTGAAACTCTGTGCGCAACCGAGGGATAAATGCGCGTCCATCAAGCGCCGCGCCATAACACGGAAATGCGCGTCGCCCCGCACGCGCTCCGGATGCAGCAAGTCAAGCGCGCCGACATTCAATGTCGTCGGGACCCGAACGTAGCCGCCATCCGCAACCAAACGTTCAACAAAATGGACCCCAGAATCGCCATGGTAAAGACAACCATCAACGTGAACCGATTTGATATCAATCAACCTCGATGCACCGAGAAGCCGCCCAGCTTCAGCGACAATCCGTAAAGCCATGGCTGACGCGGCACCTGCCGCTCCCCCGGCAACCGACCTCTCATAAGCGCTCAGTTCCATTAAACCGTCTTACCCGTTTCAACATTAAGAGTCTTTGGCTGGTATAAACCCACAGTCGCGGCCGAGTCGGTGCTTGAATTCATTAGCCATTCACCCCCGCCTTCCAACGCCGCCACATATCCAAAAACGCGTCTTCGATCTCTCGGGCGGCACAAGCGCCATCAACCATCAAGGATGACGCAACGGTTTCACGTACGATCTTAGGAT
>JAJFJC010000505.1 GCA_021774385.1 Alphaproteobacteria bacterium | reverse complement strand
CCTTTCTGGCGGTCGGATCCGAGGTGCCGGCGAGCATGGTCCCCGTGAATGGCTTGGTGACCGATGGCGATCCGGAAGGGGCGGCGGAAACCGCGCGCCGGCTGGTGGATGAAGGGCATCGGACGTTGAAGATCAAGTGCTCAGCCGCGCGCGCGGAAGATTTGGCCCGGGTTGCCGCAATCCGCGTCGCAGCGCCGAACGCGACCTTGCGGCTCGATGCGAATGAGGCTTGGCATCCCGACTGGGCGGCGGCGCACCTCACGGACTTTGCCGAATTTGGCGTTGATTATGTCGAGCAACCGATACCGGCAGGCGACACGGCGGCCCTCGCGGCGGTGCGCAAGGCAAGTCCGGTTGGCATCGCCGCCGACGAAGCGGCGCTCAACGAGTCCGCGATCCGCGAACTGCTCGCGGCGGAGGCCGTCGATGCGCTAATCCTCAAGCCGCAACGGCTCGGTGGGCCTGACCGTTCGCTCGCGATTATTCGGCTTGCCGCCACGCAGGGCGTCCGTTGCACGATCACCAACAGTCTCGAGACGGCCGTCGGTGTTACCACGGCGCTTCATATCGCCAGCCTGCATAGCCAACCGATCCCCGATTGTGGGTTCGGCACATCCCGGTTCTTTGCCGAAGACGTAGCGCCGCCACCAGCCATTGTCGATGGCCAAATGACCGTTCCAAGAGGACCCGGCCTTGGTGTCGAGCCAGAGAATTTTGGATAGGGTCAAAATAAGCGGCGGGAAATCGCGCAATTGTCGCGCCATTTCCCGCCGGGGTTATTTTACCGCTGAAACGCCTAAGAAAGGCTCTTCAGGTCCGCCAGCACCTGATCGGGGTGCTCGGGTGGTTTGACCGTTTCATAGGCCTTCGCGACCTTCCCGTCCGGTCCGATCAGGACCGACATGCGGGCCGGCCGTGGCGAATCCGTGTCCGCCACGCCGAAGGCGATGGAATCGGACCGGCCTTCATCGGTCAGCAGGTCGTACGGGAAATCGAACTTTTCCTTGAACGCTTTGTTGTCCGCGGGTGCATCGAAACTGACGCCGCAGATGACGGCATTGTGGTCGTTGAATTCTTGGATTCTATCACGGAACCCTTTTCCCTCGACCGTTCATCCGGGGGTATCGGCTTTTGGATACCACCACAGAAGCACATATTTTCCAGCGAAATCGTCCAATGAGACGGCGGCACCGTCCTGATTGGTCATCGAAAACGCCGGGGCTTGGCTACCTTCCCCTATCATGGGCTTTATGTCCCCTTGCGATTGACGTTTGGTTTACTTCAAGAGCGCGTAGCTTATCACCCCGTAGCGTATTTGGAAGTGGCACAGGCAAAATTCAGGATCAATCGACGGCGGTCGGGCGATTTGGTGGGCGAGGCTGTGATCGTCTATCCTCTTTCGCGTCCGTTCCGCCAATTAATCGAGAGTAGTATCCCATGAGTATCGAATTCGGCCTCCGGGTCCCCATGGTCGGTAAACCACAAGATACCGCCGCCAAAGCGAAACTGGTGGAAGACGCAGGCTTCGACTTCATGTGGGTGCCGGACACGCCACTGCTCGCGGGCCGCTGGCGCGATGTTTATATGCATCTGACCTGCGCGGCCCTGGCGACCGAGAAGCTGCGCCTCGGTCCAGGGGTGACCAACCCGATTACCCGCCATCCCGTGACAGTCGGCAGCGCTATCGTCACGCTCGATGAAGTGTCGGATGGCCGCGCCGAACTGGTCGTCGGTACGGGTTACAGCTCCGCCTATATCATTGGGCGCAAGGCGGCGACCCTCAAACTGATGCGCGAGTCGGCAGCGTTGTGGAAGAGTATTTTTAGCGGCGAGCGTACGGAGCTGGGCGGGCTGGAAATCGAACTCGACCCGCCGCACCCGGACTTACCGGTTTATCTGGCGGCCAGTGGTCCGAAGTCTTTACAGCTCGCGGGAGAGGTGGCGGACGGCGTGCTCATCATGGCCGGTGCCGATCCGGGTTGCGTGCAATGGGCGTTGGAACATGTCGAGGCCGGCATGGCCCGCGCCGGCCGCAAACGCGAGGATGTCCGTCGCATGCTGGTGCTAACCGCTTGTGTCGATGACGACAAGCAGCGCGCCATCGAGCTGATGCGGCCCGCTGTCGGCAATCTCTGTCGGCACGCCTTCGCTGGAGAATTGTTCGACCGGGCCGGCCTGGCGCGGGTCACGGTTCCCGAGCAAACCGCGCAACCTTATCCTGACCTCGGCCACGCGGTTGATTGGGAGGAAGCGAAGCGTGTTACCGCCTATATCCCCGATGAAGCGGTCGAAGCGATGATCGCGCTCGGCTCCGGCGCCGAAGTCGCCGACCGGACACAGGCCCTCATCGAGTTGGATCTAGACGCCATCTGGTGGCGCGACCATGGCACCTGGGCGCATCCCGACGCGCTGATGAAGGGTGTCGTCGAGGAGGTGATGCCCCGGGTGCGGGGTTAGGCGCCCCGCTTCGCGATCAAATCGATTTCGACGCGGCATCCACGCGCCAGCGCCGTAACGCCGACCGTTGTGCGAGCGGGCCGTTTGTCGGCGGGGAAATAGGTTTCATAGACCGCGTTCATGGCGTCGTATTCGTCCTCGAACCGGGTCAGGAAGATGCGCACGCTAATAGCATGTTCCAACCCGGCGCCGCAGCCTTCGAGCACTGTTTTCAAGTTCGCCATCACCTTGTGGGTCTGATCCTCGATCGATTCCGGGATAGGATCGTCCTCCTGGCCAGTCGGCAATTGCCCGGTGACGAAGATCCAGTCGCCGGTGGTGACGGCATGACTATAGGGGGCCACGGGCGCGGGGCCGTCGGCGAAAAGATGGAAGGTCCGGTCGTTCATGCGACGGTCTTTCTTTGCAGTTTAAGTAATCTGGCCGACGGTATTTCCGCTCACCCTGCCCTCTCCCCGAGGAGAGGGAAAGAACTGATGCCGACTTGGGCAAATCCTTTCCCTGGGGAGAGGGCAGGGTGAGGGGAAAGCGACCTCATTCATTGCTAACTTCTTCATAAAACGGCAAATCCGGTAACCCTGCCTCGCGCCTCCGAACAATAAGATTTCTGAGAATGGCGCGGCGTTCCGCTTCGCTCGCGCGCGGCCAGCCGCCGATCTCACGCGGCGTACGAAAGCAGCCGTAGCAGGTGTCAGTGCGCGCATCGATGACGCAAACGCCGAGGCAGGGGGAGTCGACCGCGGTGGTCATGGAACGCCTTAAACCAACGCCACGGGTTCGAGTGGCGTGTCGCGCGGCGCTGGCAGATTGTCGTGCAAATCGGCCAGCAGGTCGCCACGCAGACCGGCATAGGCGGGGTCGTCCCATAAATTGCGCCATTGCAGCGGGTCTTCGTTGAGGTCGTAGAGCTCGCCTTCCGCGCCGCTGTAATAGTTTGTCTTCTCATAGGCGGTGCAGACATGGCCGTCGCGGTAGATTGAGCGCATGCGAATGTTGTTGCCGAGATAATTGCTGTCCCATTCGGTCAAGACGCGTTCGCGTCCCGAATTCGCATCTCGTGGCAGGGGCGCGCCTTCCATGCCCGCATCGGGATCGATACCGGCGATTTGGCAGAAGGTCGGTGCAAGGTCGAGATGCCCGACCGGGTCGGCGATGCTTTGCGGCACGACGCCGGTATTGGGCGCGGGACGCCAGATCATCGGCACCCGCATCAGGGAATCGACATGATAGGGCCCCTTGAACAGGAATCCGAAGTCGCCCTGCATCTCGCCATGGTCGGTCGTATAGAACACATCCGTGTCGCCACCCCAGCCGCGCGCGCCGATGCGGTCGAGCACCTTGCCGCAAGCCTCGTCGATGAGCTCGTTTTCAATATGGACCATCGCGTTGACTTCGCGGACCTGATCCGGCGTCAATTCATGGGGCCGGAAGAGCGGTGGGACCTCGTAGTTGAATTGTCCCTTGCCTTCATACCATTCCAGCCAATGGCGCGGCTTACCGGACAGGATCTCGACAATCTTTTCACGGCTACCGGGGTAGAAATCGGGCAAATCGAGGTCACGCCACGCGCAGCGGTGCAGCTCGGACTGCGGCGGGTCCCAGGGATGATGCGGATCGGGGAAGGACATCCACAGAAACCAATCGTCTTCGTCCGGCAAGGAGTCAAGCCAGTCTATGGCACGGTCGGCGACCCAGTCGGTGTGATACAGATCGCGTGGAATGGGGTTGTGCCAAAGCTGCGCCAAACCGGTATCGCCGCCGCCGCGCGAGCTGATTTCCTTCTTCTCCGTGACATATTCGAAGAAGCCGTCGACCTGGTCGGGATGATTTTCGGCAAGCCATTTCGGATAGTGATACAGACTGCGGCCAGCGCGGCCGGTATGGGCGGCGAGTTCCATGCGTTCGAAGCCTCGGTGCGGGCCGGTGGTGTCCTCGCGCGCCGCGCGGTTTTCGAAATAGGATTGGTCGGGCGCCGAGGACGGTTCGAAATGCGCCTTGCCGATCAGCGCGGTGCGGTAACCCGCGCGGTCGCGCAACGCGGCGGCGACGTCGAGACCATCTGTTGGCAGCGGAATGCCGTTCATGATCACGCCGTGGCTGCGCACATGCTGCCCCGTGATCATGGTCGAACGCGCCGGCATGCAGACGGTGTTCTGGTTGTAGGCGCGGTGGTAATTGAGCCCATTGGCTGCTAGTCCGTCGATCACCGGTGTGCGTGCGATGGTGCCGCCATTGCAGCCGAGCGCATCGTAGCGCTGCTGGTCGGTAGTGATGAATAGTATTTTACGGCCCATATCGCTCTGCTCCCGCGGTTCAGGCGCGATCGATAGCATTTTCACGGCCGAAAATCACCTAAGCAGATTTGCCGATACTAGCTTTTGGAGTCGGTCAGCCGGTCGAGCCGTAATCGGTGACGGTTGTCGCACAGCCGCCAGGCACCAGCTTGTACGGCGGCGAGCGCGCCAAGCCCGGTGCCGCCGGCGATCAGGAAGCTGATCAGCAATTGATATTTGACCGCGTCGATCGGATCGATACCGGAGAGGATCTGCCCTGTCATCATGCCGGGCAGCGCGACGAGGCCGGTTGCCGACATCGAATTTATGATGGGGATGAGCGCGGTGCGCAGCGCCCCCCGGGCGGTACTGCGCAAGGCCTGCGACCGGGTCGCGCCAAGCGCGAGTTGGGCTTCTATCCCCGCGCGATTTCGCGCCGCGTCGTTTGTCAGGGTATGCAGGCCAAGCGCGACGCCGGTCATGGTGTTGCCGAGAATCATGCCCAGAATAGGGATCGCGTACCGCGGATCATACCAAGGGTCCGGCCGTACTTGAGTGGAGAGCCCGAAGATCGTCACAAGCAATGCAGCGGTCAGCATGACGGAAGTGCCGAGCCCGTAGCCCCACCAGCCGATGAAGCGCCGTTCCTGGCGCGCCATCACCTCTCGCCCCGCAAACAAAATCATGCAAAGTGCGGCCAAGGCGGTCAGAAGGGGGGAAGCGATATTGAACAAAGCCTTCAGCACGAGTCCGACGAGGGTCAATTGAACCGCCATACGCGTCGCGGCGATGAGAAACCGACGCTCGAGGCCCAATCCCAAATACAATGAGAGCGCGGCGTTGACCAAGACAAGAGTCGCGGCGAGCCCAAGATCGAAATAATCGAGGGTGAGAAACGTCATGTCGAAACGATTTCCACGCCTATCTTCGTGAAACGCAATATCCGGTCGGCCATTCGCGATGCCTGTGATAAATCATGTGTCGATAAGAGTATGCCGACACCCTCTTGCATGCGCTGGCGCAGTAACAACTCCATGGCGTCGGCCGCTGCTTTGTCCAAGGGACCGGTTGGTTCGTCCAACAGAAGAACCTCAGGGCTTTTTTCCAATGAACGCAGGACGGCGAGGCGCTGCCGCTCGCCCGTCGATAGACGCGCGACCGAGGCCACCCCAATGTCGGAAGGAAGCAACAGGGCGCCGGTCAACTGTTTGGTCTTGCCCCAATTGGTGAAATGTTCCGCTACGGTTTCAGCCCACCATCCAGGCTCGGCCGCGGCATAAGAGACCCGGCGGCGCCAACTGGGTGCCGGTACTTGATTGCGGTTTTCGTCATGTAGTTCAACTTCGCCACTACTGGGGTCTAAATCGGCCAGCGCCCGCAGGAGCAATGTTTTACCGCTGCCCGATGGTCCCATAACGGCAAGACAAGTACCGCGCGCAAGGCTGAAGCTGATCGTAGGAAGGCCCGGCCTGGACAGATTTTCGACGTTTAGCAAAGGTATGAACTCTTGCGTTTCAGCGTAATCATCAACCTACATGCTTTTAAGATAATTCGCGCTGCTGAAATCAGGCGCGCGTTGGGTCGTTGGATTTACAATCGTCCGGCAATGCTGTTACTTATCCACAAATTTTGGAACAGTGGGCCAATTCATAGTTTCGCATGCATAAACCATCACTCGCGTTTTTCGTCGATTTGGAGCCTGCGCTCGAAGATTTCCAGGACTCCGTGATATCCGGATTATTGGCCACGCCGAAAAATCTTGCCTGCAAGTTTTTCTATGACGACGCCGGCCTCGATCTATTCGGAAAAATTTGCGAAACCGAGGAATATTATGTCACGCGAACGGAAACCGCGATGCTCCGTGAATTGGGACCGGCCTTGGCTGCTCTTGCCGGCCCGGGTTGCACCGTCGTTGAACTTGGCGCGGGTTCGGATTTGAAGATCCGGCTGCTTCTCGATGCGCTGGAACGGCCAGCGCAATATGTTCCCATCGATATTTCACAGGGGCCACTCCGCAAGGCGGCGCTCTCCATAGCGGTTGACTATCCGGCGGTGCGGGTGGGGGCAATCTGTGCCGATTTCACGGCGAAAATCGAATTGCCGGACGATATGATTGCCGAAAATACGGGCCAGCGGCTTGGTTTTTTTCCGGGTTCGACGATTGGTAATTTTTCGCGAGAAGACGCGAAAACGTTTCTCTCGGGATTGCGGCCACTACTAGGCCCGAAGGGCGCACTTCTTATTGGCGTGGACCTGCAAAAAGATACGGCAAGGTTGAATGCGGCCTACAATGACGCCGCCGGTTATACCGCAGCCTTTAACCTTAACATTCTCCACCGGATTGCCCGTGATCTCGACACTGATCTGGACCCCGATGATTTTGAACATTGTGCGTTCTATAACGAGGCACAAGGGCGTATCGAAATGCACCTCCGGAGCCTAAGGAATCAGAGGGTACGGATCGGCGAGCGGGCGTTCGATATCGCGGAAAGTGAAATGATCCATACGGAAAATTCTCACAAGTTTACGCTTGACGGTTTCGTGGAAATTGCCGAAGCGGCGGGATATGTCGGTACCGCCCGATGGACGGATGCCGAGAATTTGTTCAGTATTCACTATCTAACAATCGCTGGATGAAGGCCGCCTGGGCGTGGCGGAATAAGCATGAGTAGGGCCGGGCACAAAAAGACGAGGCGCAAGGGCCATGGCGGCGGCGGCTCGAAAAATGTCACCGCGATATTCTCCGAGGCGATTGCCTGCCATGAAGCGGGACGGGTTGCGGATGCGGAGAGGCTGTATCGTCAAATCCTAGACATCGATTCCGGAAATGCCGACGCACTGCATCTGATTGGGTTGGTTTATTATCAAACCGGGCGCGAGGAACAAGCCGTGAGTTTGATCCGCAAGGCGATCGCGCGAAATCCGGAAATCGTCGGCTATCACGGCAATCTAGGGCGCGTGCTTGCCGATATGGGCCGGCATGAAGACGCGGCCGTGGCGTATCGGGATGTCATTAGGATCGATCCGGATACCGTCGAGGCTCACGCCAACCTTGGTGTCGCTCTTGAAGCCTTAGGCCGCTTCGAGGAAGCCGAAACAGCTTACCGCGGAGCGTTGATGCTCGCGCCGGAAAATCCCGATCTGATCTTCAATTTGGGCAACGCCGTTTGGGCTGGCAAGAATCACGAAGAAGCAATTAAGCTTTTCACGCGTGTCGTTGAATTGGCGCCTAATCATATTGAGGCGCGCGTAAACCTTGGTGTCGTGCTGAACGCCGCCGGTGACTATGAAGCGGCGATGGTGGTGTGTGATCAGGCGCTTGCCTTAAACCCCCATGATGCTGATCTGCGTGTTAATCGCGGTATTGCGCTAACCAGATTACGTCGACTCGATGAAGCTATCGCCGAATTCGATCTGGTGCTCGTTCAGGTGCCCGATCACACAAGAGCCCACTTTAGTTTGGGCCTCGCATTGAAATTTAAGTTTCGATTCGATGACGCGAAGCATCATTTTGAAACCACCCTTGCGCACGAGCCGGAACACGCGCTTGCCATGATTGAACTTGGCGGCAGTTTACAGCGAGAGAACAAGGTCGATGATGCTTATGTGTTGTATGGGCGTGCCTATCGAATCGACAACGGTAACTTCAACAATATCATTAAGAAAATGACAGCCCTTCCGAATGGTCGTTTTAGTACCAGTTATGGTCGCGTGCGCAGGATGCTGGAGACCGCGTGATTGTCAATGCCGTAGGTCTCCGTGCAACGCGTTTTCAAAGTTTCTTTACGCGAAACCGGTCTTTATAGACGTTTACATTGTGGCTTAGTTCACGTGTCAGTGGCAGGAACTTTCCCGCATGGGCATGGTCGATATCTTCATATACCAGTTCATGCTGCTGGCGGTTAATGGCGATGCATTGCGCAACCGGTGTGCCTTTCGGCAGGGTCCCCTTGAAATCCGGGTCGGTCCAAAGAACCGGAAAATTGACGAAAACTTCGTTGTAGGTATCCGCGTCGACCAACCCATTGATGGTTCGAAACGGTAAATCGTATCGGTTCGCCGGATGCATGACGTAAAGCGAGTAGCCCGGCTCGAGTTCTATCGTCCAAAAACAGTTGAATTTCACGAAGCCGATGCCTTCGTTGAAATACGGCGTGCCCGTGGCTTGTGCGGGGGTATGAAAACCAACCGGCGACTGATTGTATAAGCCGATATTCGGAACATCGGAATCATCGGAAGGTTGCGGAATATCCCAGTTCCAGGAGAAATCGTGACCATCGACCGTCACATCGACGGGGAGGGGAACGATGAAACCATAGGCCATGGCATCCAGAAATGGCGGGCATTGTTTGACCGTTTGGACATCTCTGTCGAGATCATCCGAAAAGGCGGCCATGGGCATTTTTTTGTACCAATCTGGAATGCCCCGCTTCGCCAAATGTGGTTTCGGCAAGTGGTCTCGCAACTCGGCGGGGCAACGGAAGGTGATTTTCACGCGCATTTCCTCATGATGTTCATTGAAGAATAGACAACTTGCATCGCCGTAAAAAGTGCTTCTTAGGACCTATGTTGATATTGTGTCGCGTTGACGCTTTTTGGCGAAGACAGCATAGTACCGATTATCTTGTTTCGCCCCAGAGACGAAGGCGATTGGATCGAGTTCTAGAGTTTTCACGAAAAGGCAATTTACATGCAAGACGGGGCGAGATTGGCCGTCGATATCGGCGGCACGTTTACCGATGTGGTTTTGGAACATGGCGGCGGTCAGGACAGTTTAAAGCTGCTGACGACGCCGGACGCGCCGGAGCGCGCGGTTTTGGAAGGCGTTGGCGCGGTTCTGCAGCAGACCGGCGTTGCGGCCTCCGACGTATCGCTGGTTATCCACGGAACCACTTTGGCGACGAACGCCTTGATTGAGCGAAAGGGCGCCAAGACTGCTTTGGTGGCGACGGAGGGGTTTCGCGATTCAATCGAGATCGCCTATGAGCACCGTTTCGAGCAATACGACCTTTATATGGAGCGGCCACAGCCGCTCATCGAGCGGGATTTGCGGTTCACGGTGCCCGAACGGATCGCCGCCGATGGATCGGTGTTGTTGCCGCTGGATGAAGATGCGGTCCGTGCGTTGGCGCGGGATTTCGCGAAGACGGATATCGAGTCTCTCGCCGTCTGTTTTCTCCACAGCTATGTAAATGCGGATCACGAGAAGCGCACCGGCGAAATCCTGTCGGAAATGCTACCTGATGTCTCGATAACCTTGTCATCGGAAGTGTGCCCCGAAATTCGGGAATACGACCGCATGTCTACGGCTGCCGCCAATGCCTATGTGCAGCCGATGATGGCCGGCTATTTGAACCGGCTGAAGCAAGGTTTGCAGTCGAACGATGTGGCGTGTCCGTTGTTGCTCATGATGTCGAGCGGTGGCGTCACAACGGTTGACACCGCGATGGCCATGCCGATCAGGCTGGTCGAGTCCGGTCCCGCCGGTGGTGCGATCCTGGCCCGCGACATCGCCAAGGAAAACGACCTCGACCTGGTGCTTTCCTTCGACATGGGAGGTACGACGGCGAAGATTACGCTCATTGATGATTTTACCCCGCATATCGCGCGGTCCTTCGAAGTGGCCCGTATGTACCGCTTCCTGAAAGGTAGCGGGCTGCCGTTGCGGATTCCGGTCATCGACATGGTCGAAATTGGCGCCGGCGGCGGATCGATCGCCGATGTCGATGCAATGCAGCGCATCCGGGTCGGTCCGGAAAGCGCTGGTTCGGTGCCCGGCCCCGCCTGTTACGGCAATGGCGGCGAAGCGCCGACGGTGACAGACGCGGATACCGTGCTGGGACGTATCGATCCGGCGCGTTTCGCGGGCGGGCAGGTCAGCCTGGACGCCAAGCTTGCGAGTAAAGCTGTCGACCGAGACGTCGGGGGTCCGTTGAGTACCGATACTAATGTCGCGGCCGCGGGTATCGCTGAAATCGTCGATGAACATATGGCGAATGCGGCGCGAGTTCATGCGATCGAGAACGGCAAGGACATGGTCGGCCGCTCGCTCGTGGCGTTTGGTGGCGCGGCACCCCTGCACGCGGCACGGCTTGCCGAGAAGCTTGGGATCGACACTGTCGTCGTGCCACAGGGGGCGGGCGTCGGTTCGGCAATCGGCTTTTTGCGGGCGCAAATTTCCTACGAAGTCGTTCGGACGCGTTATATGGATTTGCGCGAGTTCGATCCGTCGGTCGTCAATGATATTTTTGCAGAAATGCGGATCGAGGCGGAGGCCGTCGTTAAACTCGGCGCTCCCAATGAGCCTCTGGTCGAGACCCGCGGCGCCTTCATGCGCTATCGCGGTCAGGGTCACGAGATTAACGTGCCGATGCCGGACAAGGTGTTCGAAACTGAAGACGGCGCCGCATTCGCGGAGTGGTTCGCGGCGGCGTATAGCGGTCTCTTTAGTCGGACTATTCCAAACCTAAGCGTTGAAGTATTGACCTGGACACTCTCTTTGGCGACGGACAGGCCGGTTGCGCAAACCGTGGCCCAGCAGCAAGAGCGATACCGTCCCGAACCTGAAGCGCAGCGCAAAATTTTCGATCCGGCGAGCGGCGCCTGGAGCGAAGCCAATGTCTATTCCCGTTCGACCGTGCGGCCCGGGGCGGAGATGGCGGGCCCGGCAATCATTGTCGAAGATGAAACAACGACCTTGGTGACCAACGGCTTCAGTGCAACGGTCAATGCACTCGGCCAAATCGTGATGACGAAGGAGGGCTTGTCCCATGACTGACGCCAATATGGAACGTATTCGCTATCAGGTCATGTGGGACCGTCTCATCTCCGTTGTCGAGGAACAGGCACAAACCCTCGTGCGCACCGCCTTCAGCACCTCGTCGCGGGAAGCCGGTGATATTTCAGCTGGCGTCTTTAACCTCAAGGGTCAAATGCTGGCGCAGGCAGTAACTGGAACGCCGGGGCATATCAACACGATGGCGCGCGCCGTCATTCATTTTCTCGATGTCTTTCCGGTCGACGGAATGCGTGAGGGCGATGTCTACATCACCAACGATCCGTGGAAGGGCACGGGGCACCTGCATGATTTCACCGTCGTGACACCCGCCTTCCGCAATGGCCGCATGGTTGCCATGTTTGCCTGCACCAGCCATGTCGTGGATATCGGTGGTGTCGGCATGTCGCCGGACGGAAGGCAGGTCTATCATGAGGGGCTGTATGTTCCGATCATGCCGCTGGCCACGGGTGGTGTGATGAACGAATGGTTCCTCAACATGGTGCGCGCCAATGTCCGCGAACCGGTGCAGGTCGAGGGCGACATTTACGCGCTTGCCGCCTGCAATGAGACCGGCACAAAGCGGCTTCTCGCGATGATGGAGGAATACGACCTCGACGATCTCGACGCCCTGGGCGGACACATCATTGAACAGAGTAAGACGGCGATTACGGCGGCGATCAACAAGTTGCCGCAGGGCTCTTGGTCGCATTCCATGCGTATCGACGGCATGGAGGCCCCGATAGACTTTGTCGCGAAACTGACGATTTCCAACGGCGTCATTCATGTCGATTACGAAGGCACTTCCGGCACCTCCGATTTCGGAATCAACTGTCCGATGTGTTATACGGAAGCTTATACCGCCTTTGGCGTTAAATGCGTCGTCGCGCCGGAAATTCCCAACAATGCCGGTACCTTGGACGCTGTCACGGTGTCCGCGCCGGAGAACACGATCGTCAATGCGCCGCATCCTTGCGCAGTGGTGGCGCGGTCGACTATTGGCCACATGTTGCCGGATATCGTGTTTGGTTGTCTGCATCAGGCGATGCCGGACGTGGTGCCCTCCGAAGGCACATCGAATCTGTGGAACCTCAAGCTCGGCGCGGGACATGGCATTACCGCGCGCACCGAACATGAAACATCGTCCTTCATGATGATGACCTTCCACAGCGGTGGCGCGGGCGCGCGACCGAAACAGGATGGGTTGTCCGCGACGCCATTTCCGAGCGGCGTGCGCAACGTGCCCGTCGAGATTTCCGAAGCCATCACACCAATGGTCATATGGCGAAAGGATTTGCGCGAGGATTCCGGCGGCGCCGGCGCGCAACGCGGTGGCTTGGGACAAGTCATGGAAATCACCAGCCGGGAAGACGCACCGTTTGGTATTTTAGCAAGCTTCGAACGAGTCGTTCATCCCGCCCGGGGACGCGACGGTGGTGGCTCCGGGGCGAACGGCCGGCTGCACCTGGAATCGGGTACGGAGCTGCGCAGCAAGGGGTTCCAAACCATTCCGACAGGCGATCGCCTGATCGTCGAAATGCCCGGCGGCGGCGGCTATGGCGACCCCATGACGCGCGACCCGCAAGAAGTAGCGACGGATGTGCGGCTTGGGCTGGTCAGCGCTGCAGCGGCGGCAGCGGATTATGGCGTGGTCATGGCTGACGACGGTTCCGTTGATATGTCGGCAACGGAGGCGCGTCGCGGCGCCTAGTTTTCAACGCGACATTGCCAATTTTAGCGCTCCGAAAGGTGAGTCGTGCCGCGATTGCGTTCTTGCATGCGGTTCGCCGATTTACCCAGGATGCGGGCAAGCTCCGTTCCTTGAAAGCCGAGTTGCGCCATTGCAATGCCGGTGTCGAAATTTTCCGAATAGTCACTGATCTTGCCGTCGTTCAGCGCGAACCGCGACATGCCTTCGAATACGACACGGCGGCCCTCGAATCCGGCCATTGTCGAGGTGTAGCTAAAGACATAACGGGCGTACCCTGTCTTGCCGTCGCAAACAGGGTCCATCATTTGCCAGTGAAAATCCTTGGCATTGCCGTGAAAGTGAGACTCCAGCATTTTGGCGATACCGTTATGGCCCCGTGAAGGGCCATAGAATCCGTCGTGATAGACGCCGTCTTCGGTGAATAATTGCGCAAGCCGCTGTCCGTCGCCGCTTTCTATGGCGGCGGTAAAATCGTCGAGCAGGGATTGGAAGTCCATTACCGTTCTCCGCTTCTGTTACACCTAAATTCGTCGCCCCGCATCGACCCAATAAGGCTCGCGGAGTTTGCGTTTGAATATCTTGCCGGTGTCTTCGCGCGGTAAGTCATGGCGAAACTCGATGAGGCGCGGGACTTTGTACTTGGCGAGATGTTCAGCCAGATGCGTTCGCAAATCGGCTTCGACGACAGCGCCGCCGACGACCGGTTCGACCAACGCGGCGACGGCTTCGCCAAATTCATCGTCGGGAATACCGAATACCGCACAGTCGCGCACGCCGGGAAAGTCGAGGATCGCTGCTTCGATTTCCGCGGGATAGATATTGACGCCGCCAGAAATCACCATGTCCTTCACGCGGTCGCAGATATACAGAAACCCATCGTCGTCCAGATAACCGACATCGCCATTGGTGATGAGCCCATCGCGGTCGATGGCAGCCCGTTTCTCCGGATCCTTATGATAGGTGAATTCCGGGTTGTCGGATGAAATCATATAGATTTCGCCGGGTTCGTTGATGGCCGCTTGGCTGCCGTCGTCGCGGTATATGAGCACAGTCGACGTTTCGGTCGGCTTGCCGGCGGTGCCGGGATGGCTCAAGGCTTGTTCGCTGTTGCAATGGGTTATCAGACCGCTTTCGGTACTGCCGTAAAATTCGTGGATGATCGGTCCCCACCAACTGATCATATCCCGCTTTACGTTCGGCGGGCAGGTCGCACCCGCATGGATGATATGCTGGAGGCTCGAAAGGTCGTAGCGGCGACGGGTCTCATCTGGCAGGCGCAGCAAGCGAACGAACATGATCGGCGCCATGAACATGCCCGTAATGCGATGGCGCTCTATCAAGGCGAGCAATATTTCCGCGTCGAAGCGCGGCTGCAAAACGATGGTCGCGCCAAAAGCGACCGCGAGGCCCGCATAGCTGTTAGGGGCGGCGTGATAGGCCGGGCAGCAGACGATTGTGCGCATGCCTGGGTGGTGCCCCATGACGGTGCGTGCTCTTGCCTGGAGGCGATTGGTCTGTTCTTCGGTTGGCGGTAGGCGTTTGACCCCCTTCGGCCGTCCGGTCGTGCCGGAGGTGTACAGCATTCGGGTGGGCGCTCGGGGCGGCGGTTCTTGGCGCGGTTCGAAGGCCGCGAGCCATTCTGGCCAAACGGTCGCACCGGCGGTTGGCATGCAAAGTTCGGGATCTATTCTATATGCTAATTGGATCGCCTCTGGCGTTGGCACTACAAGCGCGAGAATCCCTGGCGGCAATTCTTTTTCGATCCGCGCGAAAAGGTCCGCGTGGACCACAACGGCTTTGGCGCTGCTGTCTTCCAGGACATAGATAATTTCCTCGGCTGAGAAGTGCCAATTGACCGGAATGACCGTGGCGCCGATCTTCTGGATCGCGGCGACTGCTTCGAAAATCGCAATGTCGTTGCGCAGCAGCCACGCAACCGTATCGCCGGGGCCAATGCCGTTTTCGCGCAGTCCGGTTGCGGCCCGGGCCGCGCGCATATCCAACTCGGCGCCGGATACCTCCGTCTCGCCGAGAATAAACTTAGAGTTCATCTTCCGTCGCCGATCATTGCGTCGTCAGCGCCCGCCGTCGCACATCAGCAGTTGGCCGGTGATGTAGTTCGATTCCGGTGTGCACATCAGATAAATCGCGCCGGCGGCTTCCTCGGGGTAACCGCCGCGCCCCAGCGACATGTTCGTGCCCGCCGCTTCAAGGCGCGCGCGTTGAATCCCAACGGCGATATTGCGGCCTTCGATATCGATGCTGGCGCCTTCCCCGTCGAGTGCCTGGGTCAGGCGGGTGTGAACCAACCCGAAACCCACGGCGTTCACATTGACCTTATAGCGGCCCCATTCGCGCGACAG
>JAJFJC010000504.1 GCA_021774385.1 Alphaproteobacteria bacterium | reverse complement strand
ACGAAGACCTGACGTCAGTCTTCCAGAACAAACCACGTCAGCCCAATGGTGGCTTAGCGCGGGCGCCCGGGGCCCGTACGGGCCTCGGTTGGCCGGCGCCACGTGGCGCCGGACGCGAGGGAGGATTTTCCATGATCGTCGGGACGGTCACCAGCACAGCCATCGGTGGTCTGACGCGTACAGACGGCAGGTGACCAGAGATGGCTTAGGGTGCGCGTGGGCGGTCCGAAACCCTGACGTGGACGGGGGGTACGTGGTCTGCGTCAGGTTGGGCAAAACGTGGTCTGACGGATTTTCGGGATTTCTGCACGCGACCACGTCAGCGAAAACCGCGGCCCACGGGGGGTGATTAGGCGGTTGGAACAGGGGTGGCAGGCGGTGGCAGGCGGTGGCAGGCAAGGGGGGGGGGGTGGCAGACAGGCGGTGGCAGCCGGTGGCAGACGGTGGCAGCCGATGAGCAGCGCCGGCCTCGGGTGAAAATGCGAAATTTTCCGGTTGTTTGTAGGTGGCCCGGGCGGCATCGGGAGCGGCCGACAGAGCCGGGTGGGATGTCACCGGGGCACCGGAGGCGATGCCGGGGGTGGAACGTCAACGATTGTGCCGCCATCGACCGGGCACAACCATCGGTGCCAGCCGGCTACCGGGGCGATTAGAAGCTCGTGGCATATAAGGGACACGCCCGCCCGAGGGTAGCCATCGCAGCTGGGTCACCCGGTTGACCCATGCCCAATGTCGGTTGTGGCAACCGGGCTTGGCAAGCATAAGGTGTATCTCTACTTTGCAGAACACGCCGTGCGGGCGACCGGCGCCGGGGCGGGTCCTGGGCCGCCGGTGCCGAAAAGCCGCACGTACTATGGCATCCCGATGCACACGCTGGCCGCAGCACTCTGCACCCCGCTGGATCAGATGATTCGAGCGGCCGTTGAGATGTGTGCGCACGACTGTCTCGACCTCGACGCGGCATTTCCGCGGCAGCTCTCCGAGGTGGAGCGGGCCTGGCGGTGCGCCCACATGGACGCGGCGACGGCGGCGGCCGAGCGGACCGGGAAGCGGCGGCGGCAGCGGCGGCCTGCCGTGGATGCGGTGCGCGTGGTGTCGCCGGGAATGTTCTTAGAACTCGGGCAGACGGTGAGCATAGACGCCCGGCTGCAGACGGTCGGCGGGCGGCCGATGCAGTTTGACCCGGTGGAGATTGCCCAGTCGCTGCTTGCCGAGATGACGGCACACCACGAGAAGAATCGTCTGCTGTCTGGCAAGGCGATCGGGGTGGCGCTGGTGGACCTGCGCGACCGGCTGGCACGGGCCACGAGCGCCGCACCGGGCCGGGACCCGCGGATGCAGCAATTGGTGCTGCAGATGCAGCTGCAGCAGGACCGGCAGCGGCACAATCTGGACGCGCTCAGCAGCAGTCTGTCGCATCTGTGTACACCTGGCGGGGCTGCGCACGCCCCGCCGCTTGTCCGGCCAATGGCCCGCGCCCGGGGCACGCTGGCCATGGCCTTTCCAGAGCTGCGGCAGGCGCGGGTCCGAAACACCCTGCGCATGCTTCAGCGGCGGGAGCAGGAAGCGGTGCGGCCCGGGGACCCGGAGGACGAGACGTGGGCCTACTGCATGCAGCTGTTGGCCCGCGCCCCCGAGTGTCCCACGCGGCCCCGCGCCGGCGCCGGCGCCGGCGCCGGCGCGGGGGCCGGCGTGGCTGCGCCCCTCGGCACACCGCTTGACCGGAAACCGCCACGGTTGCGGTCACACCGAGCCGCTTCGCTGCGGCTCGGCTCACCGCATATCCGGTCCGCAGCCGGGTAGCAGCCGGCGGTTCTATAAATATTTACCCTACCCTAGTACCTGGCGACCGCCCCCGCGCATGTCTGCCCTTGTCGTGGCACGGGTCTCCGCGGCGGGTAGTGGTGGCGGCACCGGCACCATGGCACCGCCTCCTGTCAGCGGCAGCGGCAGCGGCGATGCCGACGATCCAGACGCACACGCCCGGGCCTTTTTCTCTGCGGCCATTGCGAGTCTTTCTCGCGGCGAGTCGATCGACGCCGCGCTGCGCCTCTTCCTCGAACAGCACAGCCGGCCAAAGACGCAGGCAATGGTGGTCTACCAGGCGGACGGGGGTCCGGCGAGCAAACGCGTTGCGATTGCCGCCGACAGCGGCAGCGGCGGCCGGTCGCTGGCCATGATAAGCCGTGTGCCGGAGCTGCCGGGGCCGGGGAAGGTTGCCGTCCGGAAGATGCCGCTCGCCCTCAGCGAGCTGCAGCCGCCAGCCGAGCCGGTGCACCTGTCAGACAACCCGCTCTCGCTCATCGTGCCGCCGACGCGCTGCAGTTTTTCCGGTCGGCCCAACCACGACGGCCCGGCCGAGTTTTTCGCCGACCTGGAGCAGCGCGGCGCCCTGGCGGTGCCCACGGACGCCGGGGCCGTAGCAGTGGTTTCTGCCCCGAGTGCCCTGGCCGGGGCCGAAGCGGAGCACACGGCGCCGACCGCCAACGCCGCCGCAGCAGTGGTGCCGGTCACACAGTCGACGGCGGCGACGATCCGAAACTGGGCGGTGGCGCTGCTGCGCGGGCCGGTGACGGCCGCCGTGCGGACCCACACCGACGCGCAGCCCAACGTCAACGGCGTCTCGCTGCGCCAGCTTTGCACGGCCCCGTCGGCCGGGCGCCGGCCGATGCCAGAGGACGTGAAGGACCTGAACCGCATTTTCAGCGACCGCACCTGGGCCGAGCGCACCTTTGGTCCGCGGACAGACCTTGACCGCCTGCAGGTACGCCCGGCCACGCCCCGTCGCCACCATCTGCTCTATCTGACGCCGCCGATTGCCGCGCTCGGCGAGCGGCCTTGCTCGCGGGGACGAAACTGCGAGGGGCTGAAAATCGGCACGGACCCGTTCAGCGGAGGCCGATCCGGCGGAGGGATGATCCTACGCGAGTACCTGCCGGTCGCGGCCCATGTCGAGTTTATGGAGCACGGGCCGTCCGTGCTGCCGGCCGTCCGCGGCTACTGTGTGCTCTGCTACACTGCCTTTGTGCCCGAGATCGGCGTCGAGAACCAGCGCATGGAGAATCGGGTGGATACCAGCGGCCTGGCCGGGTTGGCGTCAAACATTGAGACGGTCATCGTGGGGGAGGGCGAGTACGCGCCCAGCGCGATCCTGCAGCAGCCGGCCGGTGGCCAGTTTGGCCTGGAGGGGGACGTGCTGGCCCACTCGCGCTCAAACTACCACGTGGTGGAGACGGGCGGAATCGCGCTGCGCAACCTGCCCGACCAGCTGCCGCCCGAGACGGACGACCGGAGAATCTGCCAGATTGGCATGGATTTTCGCTTGCCCTCAGTAGCAACACTTGCGCTTCCACCGCGGAGGGAGATATAGTGCTTGGCCTGCCGTGTGTGCGCCCGCTCCGCCCCGATCTCCGGGGCGAGGTGGACGACCCGGCAACGCTACTGAGGGTCGAGGCCAACAACCTGCCGTGGGCAGCCCACGCCGCCATGTTACTGGGCAGCTTTGCCGAGGCCGTGCGCGGACTGGAGACGCTCTCAGCCTCCAGCCAGCAAGACCTCTGGGCCGCCCTCCGGCAGGATGCCGACGCGCCGCCGTGGTGTCTCAGCTGCGACACCAGCGGCCACCTGACGGACAAGGGGCCGCCGGCGGTGGATCCGCTACCCGGCGAGACCCGGCCGCCGCCGCCGGCGGACGGGGACGTGGAGATGGAGACAGAGGTGGAGGAGACGGGGCGAACCTTTTACATCCTGCGCGCGCTCGAGTTCCGGGTTGCGGCCGCGGACAGCTGCGCGCGGGCGGCCGGCGGCGGCGACGGCGGGCCCGGGGTCCCGTTTGCAGCACACGTCTTTACGGCCGAGCACGTGTCGCTTGCCCAGCACTGCGAGGACGTCGCCGGGGGCGGCGGTGCGGCGGCACTGTGCGATGCTGCCCTGCTGGTGGAGCTGTCAGCGGGTGTGCTGCAGCCAGCGGGCGAGACGTTGTACGAGGCCATGAATCGCCTGACGCCGGGCGGGCGCGCCCTGAGCTGGGCCGCCTCGGTACCGTCGCCCAAGACGGCGCTGTACCAGGGCAGCCTACCGCTCCTGGTCAACTCGGCCGGCCTCACGCGCCTGTGGGGATCCAACAGCGGCCCGGTCGTGCCGATTGTGCAGATTCTCACCAAGGTGCTACCGCAGCGGTGCCAGTCGCGAAACTTTAAGAACATTGTCAACCGCGAGGCCTGGCGCAGCATGGCCTTTTCACACTGCATGCGCCTGCTGCTGTACTGTGGCCTCTGTGGCGCCTACGCCCATGCGAGGGTCCGTCCCCGGCTGCGCCGCCTTTGTCACCTGCGGCGGCTGGTCTTTTACACCGACCGGGTCGAGCTGTTTGGCGAAAAGCCGCCGCCCCCTCCGCCCAAGGGAGTCAAGCGCTCCAAGCCCGCCCAGGATCACCACAACTACGGCTGGCTGACGGAGAACACGATGTTGATTTTCTATGCAATCAAGGAGTTTATGGTGTTTACGACGGGCCTCTGCCCGGCGATTCGCAATCACCTCTGCGCCATCAGCCGTTGGGCGGAGCCGCCGGCGGCGGAAGCTGACGCAGAGGGCGACGACGACGACGGCGGCGGCGGCGGCGGCGGCGGCCGGCTCTACTTTGAACCGTTTGTCCGGGAGAGCATGGACGAGATCCGCGGGCTCTTTGAGAGCGACGGGAACTTTACGCGCGCCCTGCAGCAGCTCGTTGCGCGGAACAAGCTGGCAAATCGGCTAAACTACCACGTGCGCCAGTACAGCCTGGTCGAGTTTCTGGCCAAGGCCCTGCATGACGAGTACCTGCCGGTAATAGGGCTCAGCGCAGAGGCGTGCGCCTCCAGCCTCGACCCCGGTTCGGTCTACGCCATCTGCACGTTGGTTGAGCGGACGGACGCCCGACGGCCGATCGACCTCCGACTGGTGCGTGCACTGGGCCTGAGCACAGTGGGACTTTCGACGGTCTGGCGGGTATTCTGCCTGTACCGCACCTTTCACCAGCACACCAACGCCAGCAAGGCGCTCCGACTGCTCTACCCGGCCGACCGTGCGCTGCTGAGCCAGTATGTGCACGCGGTCAAGCGGCACTGTGACCAGGGCTACGTCTCGCCGATCAGCCTCGCAGCGGCCATTGACCAGCGGGCCGTGCTGATTCGCCGGGCCGGCATCCACCCGATGGAGCAGCTGGAGGAGGACGCAGACACGGTCTACATCTGCGCCAGCTGCATGCAGGTGCGCTCGCAGTGCATCAACAGCGAGCGGGACGTCGACATGAGCGGGGTGCCAAACACCTACTACGACGTGGGGCTGGACAGGATGATCTGCAAGCATCGCACCGCAGCCTCGCGCGCCCGGGGGGCGGCCGATCTAGAGGTCGACACGGCACTGCGCGGCCGGCGGCGCGCGCGTGCGGCGTCTCGTGGGAGCAACAGCAACAGCGACGACGGCGACGGCGGCGACGCCGGCGACGACGACGACGCCGGCAGCGAGAGCGACGCGGACGCAGACGTGGTCCTGCACGCCCAGGAAGGCGGCCGGGCGACGGACGCTCGATCGCTGGGACACCTTCTTCGTGACCGAGAGGACGACGGGGCGGTACTGGCGGCCGGGAGCGTGGCCGCCACCCCGGGCGTGCTCTCGTGCAGCGCAGACCAGATCAACAACAGCTGTAGCCGGGCATGGTGGCAGGCGTTTGATCAGCTGCCGCGGGCACGGCCGCCACCGACGCACAGCGAGAATGTGTACGGCTCGGGACATGAGCCGGTCGCCCAGTTGTACTTTCCGCGCAACTACAGCGCGCGCTTCTGCGACCGGGCCCCGCTGATCCCCGTGCATCTGCTGGGCCGCCGACTGACCCAGCGGCGCAAGCAGTACGAGCTGTGCACGCAGTGTGCAGCACCCTGCCTCTACAATGCAGCCCGCCGCCGGGGTGGAATCTTTACGTGCGGCGAGTGCGATCGCTACGGCACAGACTGCCAGGCGAGCACCGCCGGGATTGCGACGGCCGCCGGCGTGGGCGGCGGCGGCGGACTCACGGAGCTACGGGCCGTTGCCCGACAGCACGCAATGTGCCTGACTCCGCCGCCGCCGGCGGAGGCGGCGGACGGTGGGCCGGAGAGCGCCGACGGGGCAGGGGCAGCCGTCTCCGCCCGGCCGACCTGTGCCTTCTGCAGCAATGCACAGCCGGCGCGTGCCCAGTGGAACAGCTACACGGTGGTAGACGACGACACGCTGCGCCGGGTGTCTCTTTCGCTCTGCGACGCGCACGACCTCCAGCCGAACCAGCGCACGGTGGCGCACTCGCGCGCGGCCGACGGCGCGCCAATTATGCGCTCGGCCCTGTTTGCAGAGCTGCTGGCACTGCCCGCGACGATTCGCCGCAGTGCCCACATGGCGCGCCTCACCGGCGCAAAGTCTACAGGGTAAACCAGTTTTACGCCACCCACCCACCCGCCCGCCCCCTTTGTCCCCTTCACGCCTCAATCGTCTGCGCTGTGCTGCTGCGGGGTGCAGCGCACGCTGCCGCTGCTACCGCCTGGCTGCCGCTGCTGTCCTAAACGTACTCGATGTGGATGGCCATGGAAAACGTACAGGGGTCAGACAGCCAGGCGGTAGAGCCGCGGGTAGCCGCCGCGTTCACGCCCAGTGCCGGCACATCCTTGAAAGTGCCCCCGTTTGCCGGCATGACCTCCACCGCAAAATCGGCAAAGTCGTACTCGACCAACGAGGCCTTGCGGGCCTCCAGCACCAGCTTCATGTTGCGCTCCACCGCCTCCTCGCTCATCAGCACACCATGCTCGTCCTGGCTCATGTTGGCGCGGTCCGCGTCAACCTTTATGGCCAGGGCGGCCACCGGGCAGGCGTGCTTCACCATCTTGAAGCCATCCTTCGGATGGTCGAAGACCATCGACCGCATCGTCTCCTCGGTCATGTTTGGATCGCGCTGCCTGGTGGTGTTGAAGGCGCGGTCATCGGGCGCCTTCAGCTCGTACCGCTTCCCCGTCTGGTCGTGGCTGTTGGCCGGCACTTTGACCTGGATCATGCGCCCGGTCTCCGCCTCAAAGGTGTGCCCCTCGTCGGCAAATGCGACCCGCACATTCAGGGGATGGGGGAACGAGCTGACGACCTGGCTGTAATCCATGCTGCGCAGGGAAACCTTGTGCACATTGCCGCTCTTGGTCGTGCTGCCGTCCTGAAAGTCGTGCAGGATCGTCTCCAGCGTCTCGATGGTCGGCTGGTAGACAAGCTTCCCCTCGACCGCCGCCTCGTCGCAGCTCTTGACAAAGGAGACGTAGAACGTCTTCCGGTGGGTCGGGGGGTTGGCGGCGGCGGCCTCTGGTGCCTGCACGGGTGCGGCTGTTGCCGTTTTTTGCGCCGCCGCCTCCGCCGCCGCTGGCGGGGCATAGTACTTCTGGGCCGAAGACGGCGCGACGCCGCCGGTAACCGGCTGCAGGTAGGGGGAGGCGGGCGCAGCCTCGTCCGCTGGGGCCATCTCGCCAGAGGTGCCCATGTTGCCGCCCACGTCGCGACTGTAGGTGAAGGGCGGCGCGGCCCGCTGCCACTCGTGCCGCTGATCGTCCGCTGCCATCGCGTGTGTTGCGCTGCAGTGCTGCTTCGGTCTGGGGGCAATGTGACGCGCGGGCCGGGGAGGATATATCAGCGAGGGTTTGTTTGGGTTTTACACTCTGCCACCGCCATCCTCCGCCGCCGCCGCCATTCCGGTCGTGTCTTCTGCGTCGCCGCTGCCGCCGCCGCCACCCAACGTACTGGAAGACACCGCGGAGGGCGACTGCAATTCTAGGACGACTGCCGGAGAGATGTGCCCCATGCTGTCGTGGGCTCGGATCTGCCAGTCGCCCATTGCCTCCCATCCGGTACTCTGAACGGCAAGGTCTCGTGCGGCCATCTGCTGGCAGTACAGGGCGTACGCCCGGGCCTCTACGGCGCGGGTGCACCGGGCGGCGTCTTCCGCGGCGGCCGCCTTTGCCGCGGCGGCGGCCGCCGTGGCGGCCCGCTGATCGCGGGCCTGGTGGATCCGCAGAGTGTCGCCCAGGGCAGGGCAGCCGGCGGAGAAGAGCGCGATCGAGCTGGACGACGCGCTGCGCCACATGGGCCAGCTTGTGTCCATTCCGCCCCCGAGCTCTCTGGCGACCGCCGGCTCGCGGCCGTAGACGACCGCGCGGGCGTCAAACGGCAGCGGGTCCAGGGCGCCGGCAGGAATTGCATCTCTGCCCGTGGCCACGGCTGTGCTGGTGGGCGGGTAGTAGGCAGACAGCTCCAGGGTGCAGAGCATCGCGGCAATTCCGTGCAGACATGCGGTGGTCAGCTGCCGCCGCGGCCGCGGCTGCCCGCGCTCGGTCTCTGTCGTCCGCGGCGGCGGCGGCAGCGGGTGACGGGCGGCCCACCGATTGTGTGCCGTCCCGGCGACGCGCTGGGCTGCAGACGGCAGGGCGGCACCCGCCTCGGCTGCCGCGGCCGCGGCCGCGGCAGCCGTCGGCGGTGCCTTTGTTTGCTGGATCTCCGACGCGCGGTGGCGACTTGCACCACGCTGCGGCGGCGGGCGCACATCGCAGTCGACGCACACGCTGACAAACAGCGCCTGGCGAAGCTCGGCCGGCACGCGGCGCCGGTCCATGGCAAGCGTGTAGAGGTTGAGCAGAAGCGGCTGGGTGTCCGGTCTGATCAGCGAGTCGGGCACCGCGCCGACGCCCACCAGGGTGGGCCCAATGTTGTGCCGACGCACCGCGGGCAGCCGCACCCGGGCGTCCACCTGCCGGCGCAACAGCGCATAGCGGGTACGCGTTTCCAGATCAGCGGTGCCATCGCCGGCACCCGCACCGCCGTCTCCGCCGTCTCCGCCCAGGAAGCAGCCAACCCGCTGAAGGACGCGCTGGTCAATGTAGTGCTCAAGGTGCAGGTGGAGAAAGGCATACAGGGCAGCCGGCAGGCTTGGGCTGCGGCTAGGCACGGAGCAGAGCTGGCCCCGCGCAGACGCCGTGCGTCGGCGGGCCGCACTGGCCCGAGGGCCCCACATTTTCCGGCCGTACGCCGGGTTCAGCATTGCTGCCATGCCGTCAATCCACGCCCGGCCGGTGCCCCAGCCGTCAAGCAGCTGATGGAGCCGCCGATAGAAAGAAAACGCCCAGTGCCCCGGCGGAACCATCCCAGCGGCCGGGTCCCGCCGAGACCGGGGACTTGTCAGCTGGGCGCTGAGCATGCAGAAAAATTCAGACGCCAGCGCGTCGCTGCACCCCGTGCCGGACAGCACGGCGCCGCAGGCCACCCGGCGAAAGTAAAATCGGGTGTGCAGCGGGGCCAGCCAGCCGCCCGTCGTGCCGTCCGCGCGCGCGTCGGCACAGAAGCGCAGGCTGGCCCGGGTCCGCGCCGTCTCGTAGGCCGAGTCGGAAAGCAGGAGCAGGCTGCGCATGTCGCACCCGTCGATGACAAGCCCGTCCGAGGCGGCGGGCAGCAGATTCTGGAGGTTGCAACGCAGCGTGTGCGTGTCACTCTGGCCGATCTGCACCGCCACCGAGTCGGGGTGCTCGACCAGGAAGCGGCGGGCGGCCCGGTGTAGCTCCGGGTCGCAGTGCATCTCGTCCATGGTGCTGGCAAGCCCGGCCGGATCCACGTGAACCGCGTCGACTGGCCGAGGAGACCGGAGTCGCGCATCTGCGCCGTCCACGGCACCAAGCCCGGCCGGTAGGCAAGAGAGGCGCATCTGTAGCTGCCACAGGCGTCCCTCGACCCCACAGGTGGATTCCCCTCGTCGCGCCGGCGCCGGCACTGCCGCCACAGCGGCAGCAATTGCCGCCCGTGTCGCCGGCAGGCGCCCCCATAGGGTATCAAGCAGCCGGCGAGGCGCCGTCGGAGGCAACGCAAGATAGGCGGCCAGGCCGTCGCTGGAGGCGGGCGTGGCGTCCGCGCCGGCCAGGACCAACTCGGTGTAGCGGGGGGCCACCCGGTGAAGGTATGCCGCCCCGCCGTGCAGCATGCACATCTCTGCGCACTCGACAAACAGCACGGCTCGCACCAGGACTCGCCGGCGGCCTCCGTCCATTGAGCGGACGCGGTCCGCCGCCGCGCGGTCTGCCACCGAGACGGCAGCCGGCGTCAGGTAGATGGAAAGCCAGGGCAGGTCGTGCATCCGGTAGGCCAGCGCACAGCGGCACCCCGGTCCCCCCACGGTGGTGGGGTCGCCCGAGGAGCAGCCGTGCGCCCCGGTCCATCGGTCGTACATTGCCGGTGCACAGGCAGAGAGTGCGTCGAGCAGCGGCGGCACCAGTCCCGAAACTCGTACCTCTGCGGCCACCAGCGTGGCCACGCGCGTCGCAGAGACCCCGGCCGCCTGGAACTTGACGCGGGTCCGAGACGCCGGGGCCGGGGCCAGGCGGATCCGGTCGCGGGTTTCCGTGTCCAGCCCGGCGCCGGGCAGGGCCGGGAGCTTGCGCAGCTCGCGCAGCAGCCGCATTGTTCGCGCCTCTCCGAGGTAGGCAGCCAGCCGGGATCGATCCAGACTGAGCGTGTGCCCGGCGCCCGCGCCCGCGCCCGCGCCCGCACCGACCGGCGCCGCCATCGGGAAAGAGGAAAAGGCCGGCGCAGGCGTCGCCTTTTGTAGATTCGGTTCTACCCCGGCAGAACACATCCGGTGTTCGGCAGCCGGCGACAGCCGGCGCCATTGTTCGACCGGGCAGATCCCGGTGCCTATATCGCCTCGGGCGGCCACCCGGGTAGCCTGTCTGCGCCGCGGGTGCCCGGCCAGGCGCCATGTCGGACATTGCGTGTGCTGCCGGTTGTCGGGGCGCAGCTGCGGCCACGCTGCAGCGGTGCAGTCGCTGCAGGGGTGCCGCTTACTGTAGCACGGCCTGCCAGGCGGCCGACTGGCCGCGGCACAAGGCACACTGCTATGCCGTCGGCACCACTGGCGCCGTCGGCACCACTGGCGGCCCCCGGTGGGGACAGAGTGTCACCGAGCGGTTGATCGATCCCGCAAAGCAGCCGCTGCTCGACACGCGGCAGTCGGTGGAGCGTGTGATGCGCCTGGGGGCACGGGCAGCCGCCACCCGGCTGGTCACAGACTATGTCAGCGGGCGCCGGATCCTGCGCACGCTGCTGCAGGCGAAGACGACGAGACTGAGCCCGGCGCAGGTGGCCTCGGTTGACCGGCGTCTCGACGCGGCGCTGATCTACGAGGTTGGCATGCAGCGGGATCGCGGGACCAGGCGCGTCACCCTGGCGCGACTGGGCGCCCAGCAGGCCGCCCTTGCCGAGGTCCGCAGCCTCTTGTTGGAGCACAGCGGCGCGGACGAGGCCCAGACGGACGCCATGCGGCTGGGCGAGGCGCTGCCACCAACCCGGGCGCGACGAATCGCGGCGGTAACGGCGGTCGTTGGCGTGCACGCGCGGGCCTTTCTGCGCGGCCACGCGGATGCGCAGCACGCGGCCGAGGCGGACGCGCGCAGTGCCGCGGCGGCGGCGGCGGCCGCGGCCGCCCGGGTGAGCCCGGCTGCGGCGTATGCCCAGGACGCAGACGGACTCTCGGTGGAGGAGGTTCGAGCCGTCGTCCACGGCTCGCTGGTGTCGCTGATGTTGCGGGTCGGCATGGAGCACGGGGAGGAGAGCGCCGCCTACGAAGAGGTGGCCGGCGGCGCACGGGCCATTGCCCGAGAGCTCCGCGCGCATCTTGAGACAAACGGCGCCGACGCGGCCGCCATGCAGCTGGTCGGTCTAGTCCTGCACGGCACGGCCGGCCTGTGCGGACAGCAGCCGAGCTGGCCCGACGCGAGCAGGAAGGAGGTCACCGAGCTGCTGATGACACGAAACGAGGAGCTGATCAACCAGAGCCCCCGACCGGAGACGACGGCCAGGCTGGCCGAGCAGCGACGAGACCAGGCCGGCGAGCTCACGGCGGACCACCCGGACGGCGGCATCACCTTGCTGCTGCACACCCATGGGCTCAGCGGAGCAATGGCGTCGCCGGCCGTGCTGGAAACCGTGGCCGACGACCAGGACCAGCTGATTCGGGACTGGGGGGTGGAGCTCGACGACGAGGGGGCGGCCGCCGTGGCAGATCGGCTGCGTGCGGCAAACCCGGCGGGGGCCCACACGGTGCTGATGCGCGAACAGCTGGAGCGGGTGCGAAATCACACGGCCGTTCCCACCGAGCTCGCCGACATTGCCGACCGCGCCCGTGGGGCCGGCCTGCGCACCGAGACCGGCCAGGGTGTCTTCGGGTGGCTGTTGACCGACCAGTGGCGCGCGGCGCGCGACATTTTGCGTGCCACGCGCAACCTCGCGCCGCTTCTCGCCACGACCGGTCCAGGTCCGCGCACGCGCCGGTACGAGTGCAGCAACAGCGACGACGGCGACGACTTTGTCGACGCCCCGGCGGCCGCCGAGGCGTCCACCGGGGCCCCTGCCGGGCCAGGCCAGCGGCGGACGGCCCTGGCGGTCGCCGCGAGTCTGGCAGCCACCGTGGCCACCGTGGGCGCGCTGCATGTGTTTGGCCACGAGGCCATCACGGGGCCGCTGCTGGCCCTGGTCTACGCGTCGGCCGAGGTCGCAGAGCCGGCGCTGGAGCAAGCGGTCGCCACAGAGGCCGCTACCGGGCTGCTCACGGCGGCCGTCGACGCCGTGCTCAACGCCGGCGAGGCAGCGGTGCCGTCCGTCTCGTATCTTGGCACGGCCACGAGCACCTTGCACGTGGCCGTGTCTGCGCTCGGCGGCATTCTGGCGTTGGCAGTGAGCGGGTTTGGCCGTGGCGCCACGCCCGGCGCCCTGCGCGCATTTTCCGACTGGGCCAGCAGCGCGGCGGGCGACGCACCGGAAGGGCAGTATCTAATCACCGGCCTGATGCGGGGCACGGTCAACTTTGGCCTCAAGACGGCGGCGCGGCTTGTGCGGGCGGCGCTGGGCGGCGCAGAGCTCCTGCCGAGCCTCGTCCCGGTGCTGCCAATCCTTGGCGCCCTGGCGCTGCAGGCGGTAGCGCCGGGGGCGGCGCTGAGCGGGATGCTGGCGGCCAGCTACTCTGGGCTGGCCGTGCTGACGCTTGCCCGCGGCGCCGCGGGCAGGAGCGCCCTGGTGGTCGCGCAGACCGCAGACTGGCTGGTCAACGCCGACCTGTCGGTCGCGGCGGCGCCAGGCAGCGGCCGGTTGGCCCGCGGCGCGGCCAGGGTCAAGTCCTGGGCGGCGGCACTGCTTGTGCCTGCCACGCTGGGCAGTCTTGCCTGGTATCTGCCCGGGGCCCTCGAGTACGACAAGATCCTCTGGAGCGGCGGCGCCGAGCTGTCTCCGGTCACTCTTCTCTTCCTGGCCCGGGTCGGAATCGGGGCGCTGGCCACAAAGATGACCCCGCTGCCGGCGCTTGCAGCCTTTGTGGGAAACAGCGGTGTGCTGGCCGCGCTGACGGTGGCCGATCTCTCAATCGTCACCGGCATGCTGCCGCTGCCCGGGGCGCTGGCGACGGTGGTGCCGTCGCTGCTGGCCAAGATCCTTCGGTTCCGAATCTCGGCCTTTCTGAACATTCTGCCGCTGCAGCTGGTCTCGACGCTGGTCATTGGCAGCATTGCCGGGGTCAGCGTGCAGCAGGCCAGCACGCTCATCACGACACAGCTGTCCGGCGGGGTAGCAGACGCATGGCAGTTTCAGGCAGCCGTGTACAGCCTGGCCACGATAGAGCTGTTTCTTCTGGGCAGGGGCCTGCTGGGGCCAATGGTCAAGCGGCTGCGGGGAGCGCCGGAGCCGAGCCGTGTCCTGGCGCAGACAACAGAGCTGCCAGAGAGTCGCTGAGCCGAGCAGGATGGGATCGGCGGGCCGTGGGACGGGGGGGGGGAGAGAGGGCGGAGCAGAGCGTCGTAAAGATTGGTATCCACCGAGGTATATGCGCTGTGTACCGCTGCGTCCATCGCACGCGCGCGTGGTCCGTCGACCTGGCATGGACGGCGTTGTGCCGGGGGCGCTTGCGCCTGCCCAGGCCGACGCCGAGGCAGAACTCGACCAGGCGGTGGCCGAGTTTGAGCACGAACAGCAGCAGCTGCTGCTGCGGCGCCAGCAGCAGGAGAAGCAGCGACAGATCAAGGCGCTGATCATCCGCCGGGCGGCAGAGACGGGCGGCGGAGACATCCGGGAGGCGTTGAAGATAGTGTGTGAGACGGACGATCCGCCACCGGGGCCGTCAAGCACTGTGCGCACACGGACGCCGGCGCAACCGGCCGCGGCAGCGCAGGAGCAGGAGGACGCGGACGCAGACGCGGCCTACGAGAAGACACAGCGCGGTCGCCGGTGTGGCGGCAGATGGCGCCGTGCGCTTGCCTGGGTGGCCGTTCTGAGCGGTCTGGCGCTGGTGATCCTGCTGCTTCTGCTGCTGCTGCTGCAGAGCCAGGCGCTGCGCCGGCACCTCATCTCTGACTGGGCCGGCTTTGGCCGCTCGGACCAGGCCAGGGGGTACAGCGAGCACGACCCGTTCCAGTACCGCGACGTGCACGGCGTCGGCTTCCCCTTCTCCTTTACGGTCGGCTGGGCGCAGATGATCGACACGGGGGGCCGCGCGGCGCAGGTCCGCGGCATCCGGGTCAGCGCCCAGCCGCTCGCCTTGCTACCCTGGCCGATCGGGAGCCGGTGTTTGCACGTGACGGCGCTGCACGCCGACAGTGTTGATCTGCCCGTGCTGGCCTCTTTTTCGGCCCGCCGGCCGCCGGCCTGGCCGCGCTTGCGCACCTGTCTGCGGGTGGACAAGGGCAGCGTTGGGCTGCTCTACGCAGAGCAGCTCCACCGTGAGTTTGCCGTGGACAATGCTACCGCCTACCTCTCACCGGGCACCCGCCACATCCAGCTCGGCGCAACGGTGCGCACGGCGGCGCACCGCATCGAGGGCGAAGACACCCGCGTGCTGGCGACCCCGCAGCGGCCAGCGAGCGAAAACGGCACGGTGGCCGACGCGAGCAGCGACGCGAGCAGCGACGCGAGCAGCGACGCGAGCAGCGACGAGCTACATGTTCACCTGGACGCCGACGAGCAGCTGGGCCAGTCGGTGGTCGTGGATGTTCGCGGACACAGCCACGACGCCCAGCTGGTCTCCTGGTGCGGGGCGCTGCTCGGGGACAGCTGCGCGCGACTGAGCACCCGGATGCACCTGCGCTCAAGCTGGGACGATCTGCAGCAGGTCGGCTTTGTCCTGACGCGTAATCTTAGCATGCGCGGCCATCGCTCCCTGCTCACCCTGGGAGAGCTGCACGCCCGGGCGGCAGACGGGACCCCGTTGGCCCTGCTGCGTGGCTCCGGCCAGCTGCACCCGCGGCAGCACACGGTACTGGTGCGCGACGTGCGCCTGCAGCTGCCGGCCATGCGGGCCGACCTGCAGCGGGCCAGTGCCGGGCAGCTCGGGTCGCTGCTCCGACGGGTCGCCAGCGGGCTGGTCTGGGCCGAGCTGGCCGACTCGCTCGAGGGTGTAGCCGTTGACCACGTGCGCAGCCCCGACGCCCTGCCGGTTGCGCTGGACACGGAGCGCTTCTCTGTGGCCCTGGATACCTGCGCCCCGCAGTGGGTCGGTCTTGGCCAGGACGAGACGCTGGACTCGGACAGCGCACCGGTGCCGGCCTTTCTGGCCTGCATGCAGGCCGCCCGCCATCGCTCAGACCCGCCGCTTCCGCCGGGTGATGGCGCCCTGCGGCTGAACAACGGCGCACTGCGCGTAGTCTCGGACGCCGTCGGTGAGCGGCCGTCGGTGGAGCTAACGGCTCGGCTCGAGCTGCGGGACGGGGCGCTTGCTGCCACGACGGTGCGCCTGCTGGTCGACGAGGGTCGACGGCTTGACGCCCGTGGCGGGGTGACGCTGCACGTCGAGGCCGACCACCTGCGGGCCCGAGCACAGCTTCAGGACGCCGGTGATGCACACCGCGGCAGCGTGGCTGATCTTGACACCGTGCTGCGGCTCGGCAGCACCCGTCCAGGACAGATCCCGACCCCGGCAGAAGTGGAGCTGCGCCGTGCCGTCCTGACGGTGCACCGGCTCCTGCCCGGCACGGAGACGCTGACGCTGTCGGCCACGGCGGCGATCGTCTCGCTGACGGCAATGACGCTGCGGGCGGCCCCCGCCAGCACGGACGCCATGCCGCAGCTTGGCCTGGAGATCAGCGGAGGGGATCAGAGCGGGCGCCTGAGCGCAGTCGTCGACCTGGCCGCCCCGGGCGGCGGCCCCAGCCAGATCAAGGGCCGGGTGGAGCTGGGTGGATACCGCGGCCGGATCTCCGCAGCGCTGCACGGAGAGGCCGAGGCGCAGCAGGCCGGCCAGCCGCGCCTCGTGCGCCTGGAGCAGATTGAGATGGCGATGGCGCCGCAGGGCGGCGGAGCGCTGCAGGCCTTTGAGCTGCGGGGAGACGGGCACCTGCGGCGTCGGGCAGACGGCTCGCTGCAGGCGCAGCTCCAGCTTCAGCTCCTGCAACAGCAGCAGATGGCGGCGGCGGTGGACGAGCCACCGTCTGCCGCGGGCGGCGCCAACGCGCCAGAACCGACCGCATCGCACGGGACCGTCTCCCTCCAGTGTGAGACGACGGGAGACTGCAGACTGCAGAGCAGGATCCAGGTTGCCGAAATGGCGTCCCTTCGGGGCCTGTATCGCCCCCTGCTGCAGGGAGTCGACCTTCCCTCGTACCTCCAGACGCTACAGCTCGAGGGGACCGCGGCAGCCCACCTCCATCTGCGGCTGCCCGGCCTGCTGACCGGGGTTGTGGCCAGCCCCGCGGCAGCGGCCTGCCTGGACCTCCAGTTGGGAGAGGTGTGGGCAGAGCCCGTTCCGTCCCTTGGACTGGCCCAGCTGTCGCTGGTTGCCTCGACCACCGCGGGTCGGCTCGAGCTGCACCGACTTGGCGCCGTGTTTGGCCGGGAGATGCTCTTTGAGACCCGTGGGAACATCCGAACCGGCGCCGACACCGGCGGTGCGCCGGCGCCGGGGCGGTCAACCGACGCGCTCGAGGTTGAGCTGCGCAAGCTGGGTCACGACGACCCTGCCCTGCACAGTGGTTCTGCCTGGCACCGTGGCACGAATACCGAGTGCACGGACGATGCGCGGTTCCTGGCCGGGCCGCCGCCGGCCCACATTGTTGCCGCAAAGCCAATGGTGGCCCTCCACTCGGTGGGGCCGCTGGAGGTGTACGAGCTGGCCGGGCTGCTGATGCACTCGTATGCCCACGCATTCGACCCCGTTTCCGGCAGCGGCAGCGGCTCCGACAGTGAGAGCACGTGACGCGGGTACGGCGAGTTGCCGTGTGTAAACTCCCTCCTATAACCCTAGTCGTGCCCAGCCGCCACAGCCGGTCCCAATGGCCGCCGTGCCAGGCCACTGTCGGTTCGGGGGTGTGCCCCTGCCGCTTTCCGCCGCCGAGCTGCGCGTCCCGGTCGAGACGGGTGCCGGCTGCAGCCACTGTGGGCACCAGGCCGACGCAGACGAGCGTGTCATGTGCGACGAATGCGAGCTGTGCTGGTTCTGCGACGATAGCTGCGCCAAAGCATCGCGGGCCGCGGCGCAGGTTGCGGCGATCCGAGGGCTGGACGGCACGATACCGCCCGGGGAAGAGCATGGACACTGGAACTACTGCACGACGCTGGTCTGCAGCCGGGCGGCGGCAAACTTTCACAAGCGCCCCAGGAAGGAGAAGGAGGCCCGGTTTTGCCAAATGCTAGCAGAGGAGGCAGGCAGCATGCGATCGTTCGTCCGGCGGGACCAGCTCTTGGGCTGGACACGGGTCCACACCACGCCAAAGGAGGTGCTGAGCTGGGTGGTGGGCACACGGTGTAGCCTGGTGACCGTCTGCGCGGCAATCGACACAGCGTCCGTGACGATTGCCTCGGTGCTGTTGATGGAGTCGACCTGGACCCGGCTGCTGTGTCGGCTCCAGCGCGGCGAGACCAAGGACCTCGGTCGCGCCACGTGGTTGCTGCTGCAGACACGGTACCCGGCCCCACTCACTCCCCGCTGCACTACTCAGTCTGCACGGGTGATCACGATGCTGGACGCAATCGGAGCGCACTGTCTCCGGCAGCCGGCCCCGGTGTTCGAAGCGGTCGTCTCGCGGCTCCTGATAGCTCACCTGCCGACCCTGCGAGCAATAAGCGGGGCCATGCAGGAGTGCATGAAAAGATACGACGCCGGCGACTGTTTGGACCTGCAGCTTGCGCGCGGCGCCGCGCGCGAGCCCCTGGTCCGGCTCCGCCAGCTTGTCGCCGATGGTGCTCGCCCGACTGCCTTCTTCTCCGAGTGTCTCGTCTCGGCGGTGCAGGGTGGGCGAGCGTCGCACGTGCGGTATCTGCTGGCGGTCGGAGCACGTAGCCGCGAGCAGGGCGTGAAGCTGCTGGGGCTGGCAATCGACAGTGGCAGTAAGCCCATCTGTCGAATGCTCGTCGTCTCTGGGGCCAGGCCATGGACCGCCGAAACCCGGCCGTCGCAGCGCACGCAGCTGACGATCATCCGGGAGCAGTTTTGTGCCGGCGACAGAACCGTTCACATCGGCGACTATGTCTTTGACCAGATCCAGGCACAAGACGCCGCACTGGCCGAACCACGAACGAGGCGCACACCGGTGCTGCCCCCACTGTCCACAGCGGAACTCCATCGACCCACCGGAAAAACCAGATGGGCAGCGGTGTAGTAAATGGTTTACGCCCACGCCCACGCCCCCGCCCACGCCCACGCCCATGCTCACACCCACGCACATCTCTCCGCCCGCCTCCCCGTGGTCGTCTATGCAAACATGGCAGCCGGTGGGCGACCCATCTTGGTCAGCTCCGCCAGCTTTTGCCTCCAAAAGGCCAAGGCGGTCGCCTGGTCTGTGACGTGCGCGTCCTGCTCGATCACGACCGTGCGCAGCCGCCGCCCGCCGCCGCTCGCCGGCTGGGCGTAGGTGCCCGTAATGTTGTCGAGAAGACGCACGGACACGGCGGTCGACTCGTCCCAGGAGGTCACACCGGCTGCGCCCATCTGAAGCTTGTAGCTGACAGAGACGCGAATGTCCTCCTCGTCATCAGTGGTGGCGGCCGCCGCCAGGGTGCTTGGTGGGCCCCCGAGCCCAGTCGCCGGGGTTGGCTGAGCGGCAGCCGCCCTGGCCAGACGGACGGCCACCGCCTGGACCGATCGGACGCCGCGGTGGCGCGGCTCCAGTGCCAGCAGCACCGACTTGACGGCCGGGTGGGCAGCAGGCAGGTCGATCAGGTAGACGCCGTCCGTGTGAGCGCGGGCATCGTCGATTGCCCGGCTTAGCTGATCGCGGGTGTAGCTCAGGGTGCAGAGGGGGACAGTCTGCCCGGGCGCGGACTCTGTGCTAATCCTCAGCTGGAGAAGATTCTCGTGCGCGCCGCTTGTGGGCATCGTGACGGTGGCAGCAGTGTCGTTGTAGGCTCCCCATCGGCCGACCTTTGCCTGCTTCTCCATCCCGAGTCGCTCGACCACGGCGGCCTGACGGCTGAAGCCGTAGGCCCAGCTCTGTCCACCGTCTGAGGACAACCCGGTCGCCGGGTGGGTGGTAAGCTGGTCGGACGACTGCGCCGTCATGCTCAGCGTGAGGGAGACCTTGGTTTGTCCCCCGCACACGCCCACGCTCGTGTCGTCGCCGTCGCAGCCGCCGCTGCCGCCGATGTAGGCAAGCGGCGGCATCCCGGTCGCTGGCCCGGCATCATCCGCTTCCTCCGCTTCGCTCTCGCTCTCGCTGTCTGCATAGCCGACGTACTCCAGCTTGGGCATCGGCACAGACCAGGCATCTGACCGGTCGATGTAGGCTTTCTGGTGGTCGGACACAACATCCTCCGGGTCGATCCGCTCCAGGGCTGGCATGTCGGAAACGGCGGCAGCGGCGGAGGTCGCATAGCCGTCCAAGGGCTCGAGTGCAGGCATCGCAAACATTGACCCGGTCCGACTGCCCTCCATGGCCGGCACGGGAGACGTGGCGAGCTGGGGCATTGCCTCGAGTGCCGGCATGGCCGGGATGGTGTCCGGTGCTGCGCCAATCTCCAGAAAATCAGACCTCTCCAGCCGGGCACTCGCAAGCTCGTCCAGCTGACGATCAATGGCCACGACGGCCTTGTGCATCACCGGGCTGTTGTGCAGGCTCGCGCTGTTCTGTGTGCGCGATGCCATGATCAGCTGGCTGAGGCGGGTGATGCCCTCGGCACGAAGGCGAGTTTGCAGCTCGGTGCTGAGGGCACGCGACAGGTTGCTGCCGGCGGCGCCGCCGGCGGCGCCGAGGCCGTCGTGTGCAATGCTCATCAGACTGTCGTGGGCCAGGCCATAGTGGGTGGCAATGTCTTCCGCGAGGCGCTCCATCACGCGAGCGCGGGCGCTGGCAGCCCGCGCTGTTGGCTATGCAGGTGGACTGGGTGGGGCTGAGCGGATATAGACAATGGTTTTATAATGGCGGTGACTCTGCCTTGAACAGCTCTGCAACGGCCGCCGCATGCGACGCTGTCGCGCTCGGGCCCCGCCGGCTACTGCCGCCGCCGCCGCCGCCGCCCGATGAAGCTGCAGTCCTAGACGCCGCGACGGAGTGTCCTGCACCCGATACGGGTGCGCTGGCACCGCGGTAGGCGCCGCCACCGGTGGGCGGCGGAAGCTCGCCGTCGCCGCCGCTACGACTGAGGAGTGTGACGTTGCGAACAAGACAGGACAGCCCAACGACGGCGGAGATGATCGCAACCAGCAGGGCAATGGCCAGCGCGGGGCTCAGCAGCGCCAGGACCCGCGCCGTGGCGATTGCCAGCGAGACGCCGCCCCCGACGACGACCCCGGCAACCCAGCTACCCGTCGACGTCAGGCTGCGCAGGTAAAGCGGCAGAACGACCGACAGCGTCCCGTACAGCACCCATCCCAGCACCTTTTGCTCCGCCGCCCCGCTAAGGAGCTGCACTGCCGCCGTTCCCACGATCAGATGGAGCAGAAAGGCCAGGGTTGCCCAGAGAAACTGCATCGGGTCACATGATATCATCGCCGCCGCTGCCGCCTCTCCGTGCCGCCGCCGCCGCCGCCGCCGCCCCTGGTGCTGCCGTGGCGCGGTCAGTGCGGTGCCCGGGTAATGGCTCGGGCCAAGTTGGGTCAAAATAGTGCAGAGCTTTTATTTGCACAGACACCCACCGGGTCGCAGGGACCAGTCCGCGGGCGGCGCCCGGCGCGCAATGCACGGCCCCCCTGCCACCATTTCGCTGACATTCTGCTGCGATGGCAGCATCTGGGAGCGGATCCTGGTAATCTTCGGGCTGTGGGCGCCGGTTGTGGTGGCACTGGCCGAGCAGATCGGGGCACGGAGATGGCGGGGAGACATCATGGTCACGCTCCTGGGCATCGGGCTGTTTGTGGTGGCGCGGCTATGTGCGCTGCTCGTCTGGCTCTTGGACCAGCCGCGGCCAGACACAAACGGCGTCTGCGGTCGAGGGCCGGGGATGCCCAGTGCCGGCGTGCACTATGTGGCCTCGTATGCTGGCGCAACCCTGGCCCTCGAGCTGCTGTTCAACCTGCGGATGCCCTGGTCGCGCGCCCTGTTTGCCGGCACGCTGGTGCTAACGAGCATGTGGGCCCACCTCGAGCTGCGCTACCACAGCGCAGACCAGGTGCTTGCGGGTGCACTGTTGGGCCTGGCGGCCGGTGTGCTGCTGGCCATTCTGCTCTGGGCGGCCCGGCGGCGCCTGGGCGGCTGGTGCAGCGGCTGGAACCGCACAGTGTGCTGGCGCTGGCCCATGACGCATCTGCGTCAGCAAAACGTCGTGTACACGCAATCTGCCCGCGGGCGGGAAGACGCCGTTGAGGATGCGGCGACGGCGACGGCGGCGGCGGCGGCCGGCGACCCGGCAGAGGTGGACAGGGAGGCCGCCCGGGAGGTCTTGGAGGATTTCTATCCCGGATCGACGGCAGCGTGGCCTCCGTCGCCGCTGTCCCCGGACCGCGCCTACGACGAGCGCACCGGAGACAGTAGCGGGCCGGCCGGGGAGCCGGAGCGATTGACGATCGGAGAAAACCTCTGGTACGTCATCTTTTTCTCACTCATCGGAGCCGTGTTGTTTACCGACTTTTAGCGCTCGCCGCCGCCGCCACCGCCGCCTCGGTCGCCGTAGGTGCCGTAGGCGCCACGGCCGGGGGCTGCAAGCATGTCGGCCAGCGCCGCGGGAAACTGCAGCACGGCGATGGCCTGGCCGGGCTGCTCGCGCGGAAGAAGCGTAAGGCAGTGTTGCGTGCGCAGAAACTCAGACAGCCGGTGGCGCCAGTCACGGCCGGCCCGGCGGTAGGTAAAGTCAAACTGGCGCAAAATGCGCTGCGCAGCGTCCGCCCGGTCGCGTCCAAAGGCCATCACCGTGGTGGTCTGCAGACCGCCACCGCCCGACCGGGCCTGGAGCTCATAGCCAATCCCGCTCCAGACAAACAGTGTTTCTTCCGACTGGATTGCCGGCCCCGTCCCGCCACGGGGTCGCCAGTCCGACTGAGAGGTCTGGGGCGGCCGCGGTCGCTTCCGCTCAGGGCTCTGTCCCTGGCGCGGGGGCGGACGCGGACGCGGCCGCTCATGGTACCGGTCCCGGGCGCGATCCGGGCGCCGCTGCCCGGTAGCATGCTCCGCGGCGCGCTGATACCCCCGATATCCCTGATAGGTGCCCGTGGGTGCCGGATGTGCTTTCCGTTGTCCGGTCCGGGCAGCCACCCGGCGGTCGCCGCCACCGCCGCCACCACCGGCGCCGGGTGCCGTGTGGTCGTCGCGCTCGCGGGAGCGGCTGCGGTCTCGCGTACGGCTACGGTGAGGGCTGACCGGCGAGTCGAGCGGACTCTGGCTGCGCTCCTCCAGGCCGGCGCGCATTGCATCCAGCGCGTCGCGAAGGTCTGCCGGGTCAGTCATGCCGACGGTAGAGGACGGCAGGGTGTGGGATGGTTCTACCCGCCGCACCGAGGCGCTTAAGAGTCGAACAGAACAAACATCCGCACCATCTAATATTCGATTGTCCGGGCACCGAACGCGCAACCGACCTGGCCTCGGAGATATAAAGCGGCAGTCGTCACTCTCTGCATTTCCCGCCGGTATGAGTAACACTGCAACCTATCACCAGAATGATGACATGCTTGATCGATGTTCCACCGTGCGGACGCCAGGAAAACTGCATTCCCAGATGTTCGGCGGGCTGTTGCTAGTGGCGGCAGGCCCGTTTGCATTTGTCCCACCAGATCCGCGCGTTTTTAGTCTGGTCGACCAAGAACGCGTAAAGTGTACCGACCAAGAATCATTTTGCATTCAGAAGTACTGCTATCTGGACG
>JAJFJC010000503.1 GCA_021774385.1 Alphaproteobacteria bacterium | reverse complement strand
GATCGGTGCTACACCGCTTTGGTGGGCGGCGTGACCCCGCTCTTGATTGCGTCGCGCAAAGGCCATGCCGAGGTCGCGCGCGCACTACTTGAGAACAATGCAGCAGTCGACCTGCCTGACCGAGATCAAGCCACCGCGCTTTGGTGGGCCGCCGCAAGCGGCCATCCCGCGACCGTCGATGTCTTGATCGAACATGGTGCGACGATCGACGCGGCTTCAGAAAATGGCACAACCGCGCTTTGGTGGGCAGCTCGGAAAGGCCACATGCGAACTGTCAAGGCACTCTTGAGAAAGGGCGCGTCTCCCAACATGAAGACCAATATTAGAATTACGACCCCATTTTATGGGAGGGCTCCAAATGGCGTCCAGTTTGCCGATCAACAGGCAGCGGACGGTGCAACGGCCCTGATAGTCGCCGCATTGGAAGGTCATGTGACCATAGTCGAGACTTTGCTTGAGGCCGGTGCCAATGTCAATCAACAAGCGAAAGGCGGCAGCACTGCACTTATTGCAGCTTCGAATTCTGGACATTATCAGATTGTCAAAACGTTATTGGGAAAAGGCGCAAAGAATATCTATCGCACGAAATACGGAGTTAACGCATTAGACGCCGCCAACAGTGAACCTATAAAGAAACTACTTCAAGAAAATGTGAGAAGATAGGACTTAACCGTGCCGAGAATTATCAACTTGAATATATTTTCGAACGGTACTCAGGTGTCAAAGACTAACAACCCTCAGAGGCTAACATTCGATAGTTTTGCATGAAAACAGAAAACTAGTTGCAATTGCCCTCGTCCGAAAAGGGTCAAAGGACTAAACCGCTACCGCGGTAGTTTTTTCATGCGTTGATTTCGCAGTGTCGTGCTGTAGGGGCGTTTTCTGTGTTGAGATTTGGGGTTTCAACCTCACTCGACACAGGAGATTGTCATGATCAAGCAAGCTATCAGCCCGTTGCGCCGCCGCATGATCGAGGACATGACGGTGCGCGGTTTTTCGGCCGGCACGCAGCAGGGATATATTCGCGCGGTGCGGGACTTCACCGTGTTTCTGGGCCGCTCGCCGGACCGGGCGGATGTGGAGGATTTACGGCGCTTCCAGTTTCACATGCGATCCGAGGGCGCGTCGGCGACCTCGATGAACGCAACGGTCTCGGCCTTGCGGTTCTTCTTTGGGGTAACGCTCGGTCGTGACGATGCGCGGACGGGGATGACGACGGTGCGCGAACCGCACAAACTACCGGTCGTCCTCAGCCCCGAAGAGGTCGCCCGTCTTCTCGATGCGGCGCCCGGCCCCAAATACAAGGCCGCGCTCGGCCTGGCCTATGGTGCCGGCCTGCGCGCTTCGGAAGTCGTCCATCTCAAACTCGGCGACATCGACTCTGAGCGCATGGTCATCCGGGTGGAGCAAGGCAAGGGGCGCAAGGACCGCTACGCCATGCTGTCCGACCCGCTGCTCGATCTACTGCGCGCCTGGTGGCTGGCGGGCCGCGCGCGCGGCGTGATGTTGCCGGGCGGCTGGTTGTTTCCGGGCCAGAACCCGGTCAACCCGCTGACCGCACGCCAGCTCAACCGCGCCTTCCATGGCGCCAGGCAAGCGGCCGGCATCGACAAGCCGGTCAGCCTGCATACGCTGCGGCATTGCTTCGCCACCCACCTGCTGGAACAGAAGGTCGACATCCGCGTCATCCAGACGCTTCTGGGGCATAGCAAGCTCGACACCACCGCACGCTACGCCCAGGTCGCCAACATCACCCTGCGCGCGGTCAAGAGCCCGCTGGAGCAGTTGCCAACGCCCTGACGCGTCATGGCGCGCGAAAGACTGGAGGTCGCGGATATCTTCCGCGCCCACGGGCCTGCCTGGCGTCGCGCCCGGGCCGGCCATGTGAGCCTCGGACAGCTCAAGGTCATGTCGGCCATCGAGACCTGCCGCACCGCCGCCCTCGGCGGCCATGTCGCCGCCTGCGACAAGTGCGGCCACCGCCACGTCGCCTACAACTCCTGCCGCAACCGCCATTGCCCCAAATGCCAGGGCGCCGTTGCAAGGGACTGGCTGGCCGCGCGCCAGGCCGAACTGCTGCCGGTGGAATATTACCATGTCGTCTTCACCTTGCCGGCGCCGGCCGCCGACATCGCCTATCAGAACAAGGCGGTTGTCTACGCCATTCTCTTCAAGGCCGCCGCCGAGACCCTGACCACCATCGCCGCCGACCCCAAACATCTCGGCGCCCGCATCGGGCTGACCGCCGTCCTCCACACATGGGGCTCGGCCCTGACCCACCATCCTCATCTGCACTGCGTTGTCCCCGGCGGTGGTTTGTCGTCCGATGGGGAGCGGTGGGTGTCGTGCCGGCCCGGTTTCTTCTTGGCCGTCCGCGTCCTCTCGCGCCTGTTCCGTCGCCTGTTCCTGGAGAAGCTCGCGGCGGCTCATGAGCAGTTGCAATTCTTCGGCGCGCTCCGGCACCTCGCCGACAGGCAAACCTTCACGGACCATCTGGCACCCTGGCGCAAAGCCGAATGGGTCGTCTACGCCAAGCGGCCCTTCGCCGGCCCCGAGGCCGTGCTCGCCTATCTCTCCCGCTACACCCACCGCGTCGCCATCGCCAACAGCCGCCTCGTCGCATGCAACGACGACACCGTCACCTTCAAATGGAAGGACTACCGGGCCAAGGGCCGAGAGCGATATAAAACCATGTCCCTCGCGGCGCACGAGTTCATCCGCCGCTTCCTCATCCACGTCCTGCCGCACGGATTCCATCGCATTCGACATTATGGCCTCTTTGCCAATGGCTATCGTGCCGAGAACATCGCCCGCGCCCGCCGGCTTCTCGCCCTGCCGACGCCCGATACGGCAAACAGCGGGACTGATGAGGACGCCGAACCGCAAGCCCTCGCTTATCCTTGCCCCGGTTGCGGCGGACCCATGGTCATCGTCGAAACCTTCGAGCGCGGCGCCCAACCCCGCGCACCACCGGAACGCTCATGATCAACCGAAACCTGAATACCGATCGCCCACGCCACCGGCTCCCGGCTGGCCACGGCACCGTCTTGCCAAACCAGGCGCCAAATCACCCCCATCAGGATCGAAAGCCAACGATACCGCGGTCGTTCAACGCTCCAGGCGGGCGGCAATCGCCAAAAACAGCGCCATCGATACAGCTTCAAAGCACCGCAAATACAACGCTCGACATTCAAATACCCATAGGACACGCTCGCTGATCCGACCCGTGTGTCCTCTCGCGGTTTCCTCCCCTGAGGCTTGTCCGACACCTGCCACCCGAGCACATGACAGCCCAACCGCAACGGCAGGCGTCCGACAACCCTTAACATTTATTAACAAAACGCGGTATCGCTCGCGATGTCCGATATCGAAGGTAAAGCGGGTGTCGATCGGCGATAAGCGGACGTAGGCTGGCGCGTGCGCAGCGTTGGCCCAAGCGAAGAGCCGCAACATCCCAACTTTTATCTAATAGTTGGTGTACTCCCTTAAACCGAAAACCCTCCCAGCTTCGTCTCGAGATACTCCGCGATCCCTTCACGCCCGCCTTCGCGGCCGAGGCCGCTTTCCTTGGCGCCACCGAAGGGTGCGGCGGCGGCGGTGGGGTTGATGTCGTTTATGCCGATGATGCCGAAGCGCAACCCCTCGAACATGCGCATCGCGCGCGAAATATTGTTCGTATAGACGTAGGCGGCGAGGCCGTAGTGGGTGTCGTTGGCCATCTTCAGCGCGGTTTCATCGTCGTCGAAGGCGATTACCGGGGCCACCGGGCCGAAGGTTTCCTCGCGGTAGATGGTCATGTCCTCGGTCACGCCGGTCAGCACCGTGGGGGCGTAGAAATGTCCGCGGTCGAGCCCGTCATCCATGAGGCGGTGACCGCCGCACATGACCGTGGCGCCCTTGGCCTTGGCGTCCTCGACCTGGCGTTCCACTTTGGCGATGGCCGCTTCATTGACCAGCGGGCCGATGGAAATACCGTCTTCCATGCCATTGCCACCGCGCATACGGGTAACGCGGTCGGTCAGGGTCTCGACGAACGGATCGACGATGCTGCTATGCACGAACAGCCGGTTCGGGCTAATGCAGGCCTGGCCGGTATTGAGGAACTTAACCAGCGACGCCCCCTTGGCCGCATGCACCGGGTCGGCGTCGTCGAAGACCAGAAACGGCGCATGACCGCCGAGCTCCATCGAAACCCGCTTCAGCTGCGCCGCCGCGGCGGCAGCCAGTTTCTTGCCGACCGCCGTCGAACCGGTGAAGGTGATCTTGCGGACCGCCGGGTTGCTGGTGAATTCCTCGCCGATGGGCACCGGGTCCGCCGCGGTGACGAGATTGACCACACCGGCCGGAATTTCCGCTTCCTCGAAGATTTTGAAGGTTTCCACCGCGCAGAGAGGGGTCGCTTCGGCCGGCTTTAGGACAATCGTGCAACCGGCCGCCAGGGCCGGGGCGATCTTGCGCGTCAGCATCGAGATCGGATAGTTCCACGGCGTCACCGCCGCCACGACGCCAACGGGCTGATGGGACACGATGAAACGCTGATCGCCGCGCGGTGCCGGGATCGTCTCGCCGTAGACGCGCTTGGCCTCCTCGGCATACCAGAGCAGGAAATCCGCCGCGTATCCAACCTCGTTTCGCGAGGCGCGGATCGGCTTGCCCTGCTCCAGGGTCATCATGCGCGCGAGATCCTCGCGGTGCTCCATCATGATCTTGTGCGCCCGGTAAAGATAATCAGAGCGTTGATAGGCGGTCAGACCAGACCAGCCCGGGAACGCCTTCGCCGCCGCGTCGATCGCCCTTGCGGCGTCTTCGCGACCGCCGTCGGGCACGCTGCCGATCACCTCGCCATTGGCCGGGTTGGTCACTTCCAGGACGCCGTCCGCGGTCGCCCAATTGCCATCGATATACATATCTAATTTCCTCTTATTCACTAACCGCGCAGGACCGACGTACCGGCATAGCGCGCGGCGGCGCCGAGCTGTTCCTCGATCCGCATCAATTGATTGTATTTGGCGAGGCGGTCGGAGCGCGACAGTGAGCCGGTCTTGATCTGGCCGCTATTGGTGGCGACCGCGAGATCGGCGATTGTCGCATCCTCAGTTTCGCCCGAGCGGTGCGAGATCACCGAGGTGTAACCGGCGCGGTGCGCCATTTCGACGGCTTCCAAGGTCTCCGACAGCGTGCCAATCTGATTGACCTTGACGAGGATCGAGTTGGCGACCCCGTCGGCGATACCACGGGCGAGCCGTTCCGGGTTAGTAACGAACAAATCGTCGCCGACCAATTGTACCTTGCTGCCGAGTTCCGCCGTCAACGCGGCCCAACCGGACCAGTCGTCCTCATCCAAGCCATCCTCGATCGAGAGGATTGGATAGCGCCTCACCAAATCGGCGAGATAGGAGACCATGCCCTCGGAATCGAGCGTCTTGCCCTCCCCTTCGAGAACATATTTTCCGTCCTTGTAAAACTCGCTCGCGGCGCAATCGAGCGCCAACATGACGTCCTCGCCCGCGCTGTAACCGGCAGACTCAATCGCTTTCATGACAAAGCCAAGCGCTTCCTCGGTCGACCCGACGCTCGGTGCAAACCCGCCTTCATCGCCGACATTGGTGTTGTGACCGGCATCCTGCAGCGCCTTTTTAAGCGATTGGAAAATTTCCGCACCGATCCTGACGCCATCCGCCAGCGAACCGGCGGCGACGGGCATAACCATGAATTCCTGAATATCGACCGGGTTGTCGGCATGCGCGCCGCCATTGATAATGTTCATCATCGGCACCGGCAGGGTCCGGGCGTAGGCGCCACCGACATAGCGGTATAGCGGCAATCCGGCATCCTCCGCCGCGGCCTTGGCGAGGGCGAGCGAAACCCCCAACATCGCGTTGGCGCCAAGCCGCGCCTTATTGGGCGTGCCATCGAGTTCGATCATTAAACCGTCGAGTTTTACCTGATCATCGGCGTCCATACCGCTCAACAAATCAAAAATCTCGCCGTTCACCGCATCGACCGCCTTGGCGACGCCCTTGCCCCCATAGCGGCCGCCGCCATCGCGCAATTCCAGCGCTTCGTACTTACCGGTCGAGGCTCCGGACGGTACGCCGGCGCGCCCGAAGGCACCGCTTTCCAGGGTTACCTCGACCTCGACGGTCGGGTTGCCGCGGCTGTCGAGAATTTCACGGCCATGAATGTCAAGAATGGCGGTCATTGCGTCTTTGCCTCCCCAGGCGAAATGTCATGCGAAAAGAAATGAATTACGTCATCCGGCCCGCGAAAGCCACCACGCCCATGTGATCAATTGCGGCCTTTTGTCAGTCGGTCATAGGCCAAGAGCGATTCCATGAGCGGACCGAATTCCTTCAGTGGCACCATATTCGGTCCGTCGGACGGAGCACTGTCGGGATCCTGGTGGGTTTCCATGAACACCGCGGCGACACCGATCGCCACGGCGGCACGCGCCAAGACCGGTACGAATTCACGCTGCCCCCCGGAAGTACCCCCCTGCCCTCCCGGCTGTTGCACCGAATGGGTGGCATCGAAAACGACAGGAAATCCGGTTTCCGCCAGAATCGGCAAGGCCCGCATGTCGCTGACCAGTGTGTTATAGCCGAAGCTGGCGCCGCGTTCACAGACCATCAGGTTAGAATTGCCCGCCT
>JAJFJC010000502.1 GCA_021774385.1 Alphaproteobacteria bacterium | reverse complement strand
GGAGATCGCCAGTTCGTAGCCCACCCACGCGTCACGGATGATCCCAGCACGCTTGGTCCCCAGGATTATGTCGTAATTTCACTAAAGTCTCATCAAGCGCCCGACGCGGTTGAGGCGATGCAACCGTTGCTCGGTCCCGATACGACGGTGGCGAATGCGATGAATGGCGTACCGTGGTGGTATTTTTACAAATTGCCCGGTCCCTTTGAGGATCGCCGGGTCAAGGCGGTCGATCCCGATGGAAAGCTATGGGATAGGATCGGGCCGGAGCGCGCGATCGGTTGCATCACCTATGTTGCGAGCGAGGTGATTGAGCCGGGGGTCGTGAAATCTGGTGGCAGTTTCCGCTATCTGATTGGCGAACCGGATGGCTCGGAATCGGAGCGATGCCTGAAGTTTCAGGAAGCGGTGAATGCCTGTGGCATCGAGGCTTTGGTCCGCCCGGAAATCCGCAAGGACATCTGGGTTAAGTTGATGGGCAATATGGCCTATAACCCAACGAGTGCGTTGACCTTGGCGCATAGTGGTGCCTTGGTTGAGGAGCCGGCATCGGAGGCTCTCTTGCGCCGGCTGATGTCGGAAGTAATCGCCATCGCGACAGCGTTGGGATCCGATCCGGAAGCATCGATCGATGCGCGTATCGAAGGGACGCGGAAGGGCGCCGCATTTCATAAAACATCGATGTTGCAGGATTTGGAACGGGGCAGACAGATGGAAATAAACCCCATCGTCGGCGCCGCGGCGGAATTGGCGAGTTTGGCGGGAGTCGACACACCGACGATCGACACCGTTTTGGCGCTTGTCCGAGTTCGTGCCCGAATGAGTGGGTTACTGCCCGGTGAGCCGGCTTTTCAGCTTCCGGAATGACAGTCTGAAGACATAGATCGTGGAGTAACGGCTGATGGATATCCTAAAGGACATTACGGTCGATCGCGGCACCGAGACGCACACTTTCACAGCCATCGGCCGATGCCCCCGCACCGGGCGGCTAGGGGTTTCGGTGACCACGGGAGAAATCGGCACCGGCGGGCGTGTTCCATCGGTGATGGCGAATGTCGGTGCTGTCGGGACGCAAGCCTATACCGACCCACGGCTCGGCCCGCTGGCGATCAAGCTGCTCGAACTGGGATATCCCGCGGCCCGGGTGATGGCGGAACTCGAAGCCAGCGACCCTTACATCGAATGGCGTCAGCTTGGCATCGTCGATCGGTATGGGCGCACGGCGGTGCGGACCGGTGATGGGAATACCCCCTGGGCAGGGCATATCGAGGGTGATGGTTGGGTCGTTATGGGCAATGCCGTCGTGAACGAAGACGTGGTTGGGGCGATGGGCGGCGCCATGAAAGAGTTCGAGGCCGAGGACATCGAAACGCGCCTCATGCATGCCATCAGCGCCGGTACGGAGGCGGGTGGTCAGCCCGACGGCCAGCGCGCGGCGGCCATAATTGTCTATGAAAACGAAGGCTACACTATCGTCAATCTACGGGTCGACGATCACGAAGCGCCGATGAAGGAATTGTGGCGGCTCTTCGAAAAACTGCATCCGTTGGTGCCGTATTATCGCGAACGGCCCGACAATCCGACTATTGGGCGTGTCGTGGATTGGAAGCGTGAACGGGGTATCGAGTAACCGCTCAATGTGACATCAGAACCGGTACGGTCATTGCCTTCAATACGTGGCGGGTAACGCCGCCAAAGACGAATTCCCGAAGCCGCGAATGTCCATAAGCGCCCATTACGAGTAAATCCGCGCTTGTATCGGTGACGTATTTTAGAAGCGCATCCCCGGGCTCGCTTCCGGGGTCACCCATCGATTTGACATTTGCAACGACGCCGTGATGTGCGAGGTGATGGGCGATATCCGCGCCGGGAACTTCGCCATCCGAATTCGCGGCAACCGTTAAAATATCGACCGAATCGGCTGTCTCGAGCAACGGCATCGCATCGGCGACGGCGCGGGCCACTTCGCGGCTGGCATTCCAGGCGATGACAACGCGTTTGCCGATATCCTTGTTCGGTATGCCGTTTGGTGTCACCAAGACTGGACGACCTGACCGGAGGATGAGATCAATGGTGCTGATCTCCCATTGATCCTCGTCGGGCATATCCTGGCCGGTCACCGTAAGATCGGCATATCGTGCGTGCAGGCCAACGACATCGGTCGCATTACCTTCGATTTGCAGCCAAGCGCTACGGCCAGTCCAGCCGGCGGTGTTCACGGCGGCATCGAAAGCTTCGCGGGCGGCTATAATCGCTTCGTTCTGCTGGGCTTCGAACGGCTCGAGAATAATATCGGGAATTGGTCCCACACTGTAAGGCGGTAACTCCGGCACCGCGCGGACCCCTAGCCCGGTAAGGTGGGCATCATGCGCGACACACAGCGAGACAGCGGCTTCCAGTCGAAATTTGGTTTGCGTCGACTCGGTGACGTGTATGAGAATGTTTTTTAACGCCATCGTACGAACTCACTCTTAAACGAAATTGATTGCCGCCGTTAATATGGCTGAGAGGGGCGGCCTATATCAACGACATGGATCAATATCGTTAGTGCCGCTGATAACGGCAATAGGAAGGGAATAATTACAAATGCCGGAAAAGCGCGTTTTCTATTTCGATTTTCTGACCAACCCCACTGCCTTTGAAGAGACACTGACCCGGGACGGCGATATCGCGCTTACGCGCCTCGACCAAACGATGCCGGTGGACGAAATCGACAAGGTCTTCCATGAAGCCCATGGCTATCAAATTCGCGGCAATTGGCGGGATGTGTACGACCAATACCGCGGGCACAGCGCCCTCATCGCGCGTTGCCCAAATCTGTTGGCGATCTCCACAGGGGGCGCGGGCTACGACACGATCCATGTCGATGATTGCACCGAAGCGGGCGTCCTTGTGGTCAACCAGGCGGGAATGAATGCGGAGGCAGTCGCCGAGCATGCGGTCGGCATGATGCTTTGCCTGACCAAGAAGATAGCCCAGGTCAATCAGGCATTGCGGCGCGACCGCGACTGGGAACGCCGGGATTTCATGAACAACGATATTTTCGGTAAGACGCTGGGGATCGTCGGGCTCGGTCAAATCGGGGCCCGCGTCGCGGAGATTTGCAAGACGGCCTTCAGCATGAAAGTCATCGCCCACCATCCGCGTTTGACACCGGAGGAGGGTACGCGGCGCGGTGCGGAATTGGTTGGGTTTGATGACGTGTTGACGCAAAGCGATTTTGTGTTGGTGGCGTGCGGCTTGAACGATGAGACAAGGGGTCTGTTTGGCGCCGAAGCCTTCGCCCGAATGAAACAGACAGCCTATTTCGTTACCATTGGTCGGGGCGGCATCCACGACGAAGACGCGTTGGCGAAGGCGCTAACGGCAAATGAACTGGCGGGTGCGGGACTCGATGTGTGGATGGAGGAACCGCCACCACTTGGGCATCCCCTGTTGGACTTTGACAATGTTTTGGCTTCGCCGCACATTGCGGCGATCACACCGGAGAGCGCCCTGAAGGGGATGACCGCCGCGGCCGAACAGTGGCAGATGATCCTATCCGGACGACGGCCGCCACGGCTGGTTAACCGCGAGGTGTGGCCCGTCTATGCGGAACGCTTCAAGCGGATCATGGGAACCGAAGTCGTGGATTCCGAATAACGCTAGAGTAAATCGTGATGAATCGGAATCACTCTAGGTGATCTGATTTGCACGTGAATTTGCTCTAGCGGAATTTATCCCACGGAAACCGGGGCAACATTCTCCAACACCCAACGGGAGAGCGCCGTCATGCGCGCATCCTGGTGTTGCTGACCCATGAATTGCACACCGACGGGCATGCCGCCGACGCTCATCATCGGCATGGTCACGCAGGGCGCGAACAACATTGAGCTCGCGGTATTAAAGATAGCGTCCCCGGTTGGCCGAGGCGCCAGCGGTTGGCCTTGTATGTCGCCCGGCCACAGTGGCGCCGGTCCGGGGCAGGATAGCGTGATCATTGCATCGGCGAGATTTCCGATGGCGGCATGGCTGCGCTGCGCCAGCTCGCGCGCCAGCAACGCGGCCCGGTAGTCGTCGGGGCTCATTGCCTCCGCCTTGGCCAGCGTTGCCTTGGCCCGGTCGCTCACGAATTCGCCCTTTTGATTGACCAGATTGCGGTGCGCCCAGCGATTCTCCCAAGGGGTAATGTTACCGGTAATGGCGGGGGCGTCGACAACCGCCTGCTCGAGTGTTTCGACCAACGGGTGATCGGCGCGCCGAAGCAGCGTGACACCGGCTGCCTGCAAATTCTCCAACAGCGCTTCGAATGCCACCTTGCTATCATCGTCGAGGATCGCCCATCCAGCGGTTTCCAAAACGATAACGCGTTCCGGTTTTACGGCGGCGGGTGCCGTATCGGGTCCGAACAAGCCAAGAGCCCCCCGGTCGCCGCCGGCACGTTTGGCGATTTCGATCGCCGTCTGCCACATATCCTCAATACAGCCGGCATGGACGCCATGTGTGCTCATGCTCGTCGCCTGCCGCTCGCCCCGGTTAATACCACCTTGCGTCGGTTTCAGCGCGACATTGCCGCAATAGGCGGCGGGCCGGATAATGGAGCCGCCGACCTGCGTGCCAATCGCGGCGGGCACCATGCGTGAGGCCACGGCGGCCGCGGATCCGGAGGATGAGCCGCCGGGCGTGCGTGTCGGATCGAACGGGTTCGTGGTGGCACCCGGATGCGATCCGCCGAGTTCCGCCGATACCGTCTTGCCGAGCACCACGGCGCCCGCGTCGCGCAAGGCCCAGACGGCGGCATTGTCGTTCTTGGGAAAGTTGCCGGCATAGGCTTCGCAGCCCATCTGCGTCGGCATGTCCTTGGTCTCCAATAGGTCCTTGATGCTGATCGGTAAACCATCGATGGCGGAGAGGGCCTTGCCGTCCTTGTAGCGCGCAGAGCTAGCGTCGGCGGCGTCGCGTGCGCCGTCCTCGTTCAGGGATACATAGGCCTTCACGGTTGGCTCCCGTGCGGCAATGGTTTCCAGGCAGCGCTCCAGATAGGCGCGCGGGGTATCCGACCGATCGCGGAATGCCGGCACCGCATCGTGAAAGGTAAGCGCCTTGAACGCCTTCGGATCGTAACGGTCAGCCGCGGTCATGGTTCGTCTCCTTGAATTCTCGTGAGTGTTCCTTTGTATTGATTTTGGCACCTTATTCAGCGGGCTTCAATGTAGCGGTCAGGTTGACTAAGCTAGGACAAGCTGTTCGCGTGCCTCTTAATTCGAACTGGAGCCTTATTGATGACCGAACGACCGAAGCCCTTTAGCGGCATCCGCCATATTGCCCTCGCCGTCCCGAATTTGGAGGATTGCGAAAAATTCTATACCGACGTCATGGGTATGGAATTGTTGTCACGCGCGAACGAGAATTTGGTCTACTTGACCTGCGGTAACGACAATCTGTCGCTGTCGCGTGCGAAAGGCCCAACGGAAGGCGATGGCTGTCTCGATCATTTCGGCTTTATCGTCAATACCAAGCAAGAGCTTGAGGACTGGTACACCTTCATGAAAGCGGGCGACGTCAAGGTACTCGACGAACCGCACGATCACGCCGACGGCGCCCGCAGCTTCCATTGCGAGGATCCCGCCGGCAATGTAATTCAGCCGATCTATCATCCGGCGATTTCGGGTCAGAAATTTACGCCGGCGTAGCACTCATTGTGCCATTGCGCGGCTGATGACCAGGCGCTGAATGTCGTTCGAGCCCTCATAGATTTTGCAGACCCGGACGTCGCGATAGATGCGTTCCAGCGGGTGGTCGGCTAAATATCCATAGCCACCGAGAGTCTGGAGTGCGTCGGAACATACCTTTTCGGCCATTTCCGACGCGGCGAGTTTGGCCATCGAGGCTTCTTGCAGACAGGGCAGGCCGGCGTCGCGTAGTGCCGCCGCGTGGTGCACCAATTGTCGTGCCGCTTCAATTTCCGTCGCCATGTCGGCGAGGCGGAAGGCAACGGCCTGATGGTTGATGATTGGCGTGCCGAAACTCTCCCGCTCCTTGGCGTAGGCGAGTGCTAGCTCATGCGCCGCGCGCGCCATGCCGACGGCCTGCGAGGCGATGCCGATGCGGCCGCTTTCCAGATTGGCCAGGGCGATGCGGTAACCCTCGCCTTCGGCGCCGAGGCGGTCTTCCTCTGGCACCTCGATATTTTCCAAGGTGATCTGGCACGTGTCCGATGCGCGCTGACCGAGCTTTTCCTCGATGCGGACGACGATATAGCCGGGATGGCTGGTCGGCACGATGAAGGCGCTGATGCCGCGCTTACCTTGATCCGGACCGGTACGTGCGAAGACCAAGGCAATGTCCGCGTTGGCACCCGTCGTGACGAACTGTTTGGTGCCGTTCAGGATATAATGTCCATTCTTCCGTACCGCCGAGGTACGCAATGTCGACGCATCGGAGCCGGCATGCGGTTCGGTCAGGCAAAATGCGCTCAACTTCTCGCCGCTGGCCAGCGCCGGCAGGTAGCGATTCTGCTGGGCCTCGGTACCGTACTGGTTGATCGGCTGGCAGCCGACGGAATTATGGCCGCTCATGACCGTCGAAACGGCACCGCAGCCGACGGCAATCTCCTCTAATGCGGCGGCATAGGCGACGTGATCCGCGCCGATACCACCCTTGTCCTCCGGTGTGAGCATACCGAGAAAGCCAAGCTGGCCCATTTCCGCCAGCGCATCGCGCGGGAAGGCGCCGTCCCGGTCCCATTCGCCGGCGAAAGGCGTCAGTTTTTCTCGCGCGAATCGCGCCGCCGTCTCGCGGATTAGTTCCTGGTCTTCGTTTAGCAACACGTCCTTGAAGCTGCCTAATCGCCGAGTTTGTAAACGCGCGTCGCGGTGTCGTGATACAGCTTGGCTTTCTCGTCGGCCGAATAGTCGGCGGTCAACCGCTTGAAGGAATTATAGAGCACGTTGTAACTACAGCTCAGCTTGTCGACGGGAAAATTCGACTCGAACATGCAGCGGTCGGTGCCAAACTTTTCCATCGTGTATTCGTAGTAGTGCCGTGTCGCATCCAGCAATTCCTGGCTCGTTGGTGGTTTGGGCTTCTCGTGCCAAGCGAAGCCGTTTACCTCCATATTGATCCCACCAAGTTTCGCCATCACGTTTGGGCAGCCCGACAGCTCATCGATGGATTTGCGCCAATCCGCATAAACTTCCTCCGATTTGCCGGCATAGGGCCCGATGCCGAGCGGGCCGCCGAAATGATCGAGGATGATGATTGTATCCGGAAATGCCCGCGCCAGATCGGTCACATCCGGGATTTGCGGGTGATAGCACCAGGCCTCATAGCTCAGATTGCGCGGTCCCAGATGCTTGAAGCCGGTGCGGAATTCATCGCGTAAAACCAAATCGCCCGGCGGATTGGTGCGGTGGTTGCCGACTTCGTCATGTTCGTTCCACGCCATGCCGAGCCGGATACCTTTGAAGCGGCCGCCACCGGTTTCGATCTGCGCGTCCAACACGTCGGCGGCGGCGTCGCCGATTTTCAAATCCGTCGTACCGATGATGCCCTTGGCGACCCGTGAATCGCCATAGAGGCCCGAGGCGCTCATCGCCGCGATGCCTTTTACGAACTCGGTCTCGCCAAGGGGCCGCATCGCTTCCGGGCCACCCGCTTTGAACATGGCGCCACATTCGATGAAGACGGTGGAAACAATGTTGTGCCCGCTATTGAGGTCCTCGAGGATTTCGTCCAGCAGATAACGCGGCTGCGTATGTTCGGTCTTGAATTCCCAAAGATGATGGTGCGGGTCGCAAATCGGCAGACCGGGTTCCAGCGGTTCCTCGACGGTCAATGCCAGCCATTCGTCGTGCGTTGCCATGATTTGCGACCTCTCAATTTATGTGACTTCCCTTGCTAACTGAACCGCTTTACAGCCGCGCTGTCAAAGTGGCGTTGATCGGGTACATTGCCTCTGGACTAGATAGTGCACGGAGCGGCGAAAGGGGATTCATGGGGGCGGTTACACTCAACGAGGTACGTCGAGGTTTCTATCTCGACTCGGTGGCCTTGATGCGGGTCGCGCGGAGCGTCGGATTGCTGCCGGGCATCGAGGAATCGGCGCTCATGATGGGAACCGCCGCGAACCGGCGGATCATGCAAGAAGCCGGGGTCCTCGATGAGGCGGGTGCGCAGGCGGAAGCAAATGATTTGGTGATTGCGGTCCGCGCCGACAGTCAAGCGCGTGCGGCGGCGGCACTTTCCGAGGCTATATTGTTGCTGGATCAGCCTAAGAAGCGCTCGTTGGACACTTCCTGGCACCCGAAGACAATTCGGCAGGCGGTGAAATCCGCTCCCGAGGCCAACCTCGCCCTGATTTCCGTTCCCGGCGCCTATGCGATTGCCGAGGCTCGCAAGGCAATCCGGCAGGGTCTCCATGCTATGATTTTCAGCGACAACGTTCCCGTCGAAGCGGAGCGGGCGCTAAAGGCGGAAGCGCGAGAGGCAGGACTTCTGGTCATGGG
>JAJFJC010000501.1 GCA_021774385.1 Alphaproteobacteria bacterium | reverse complement strand
TACGCGGTCAGTGGTGGCAGGACGTTGGCCGGGTCGACATCAGGCAGGCAGGATACCGCGACCGAATGGGTCGAATGAAGATGAACGATGGCGCCGGCGCTGCCACGTTCCTCATACATGGCACGATGCAGGAAATGCTCCTTCGTCGGTTCGTCACCGGAAACGAGTTGACCGTTTTCATCGAGTTTCGAAATTCGCGCTGGATCGAGGTTGCCAAGCGACGATCCCGTCGGCGTCATCAGCCACCCATCCTCGATGCGGACGCTGATATTGCCGGAACTGCCGCCGGTCAGGCCGCGGTCGAACATCGATTTGCCGAAGCGGGATATTTCCTCGCGGAGCGCGGTTTCGGTCATGGCAATTGTCCAAAAGCCTTGGTGAAAAAGTCCGGTGCACCGAAATTGCCCGATTTCAGTGCGAGCAGTAGAGGTGTTTCGCCCAGGCTTTCCGTCCACGGTACGCCGGGATCGATTTCCGGTCCGATCCGCAATCCGGTAATGCCGAGACCGCCAACCACGGCACCCGACGTCTCACCTCCGGCGACGATGAGCCGACGAACCCCGGTCGCGATAAGGCCGCGGGCGATTTCAGCCATGGCTTCTTCGACCAAGGCGCCGGCGCGTTCGACGCCTAGCGCGGCTTGTGCGGCTTGCACTTCTTCAGGATCGGCCGAGGCGTAAATGAGCAACGGACCGTCGGCCAGCAATGGCCTGGCCCAATCGATTGCCTGCGCCGCGACACTCTCATCCTTGGCCAAGGCTAACGGGTCAATTTTGAGGGCAGGGTGGTCGCGCGACATGATTGCGATTTGCTCCCGCGTCGCTCGCGAGCAACTGCCGGCAAGGACAGCGGCATATCCGTCGATACTTGTAAGCCTGTCGGCGGTTTCCGTTGCTTCAAGCAATCCTTGGCGGCGAAAATTTTCAGGCAAACCCATTGCGACGCCTGATCCCCCGGTAACAAGGTCCATGTCCGCGCAGGCTTCGCCGATGGTTTTGAGATCAGCATCGTCCAACGCATCCACGACAGCGAACCGCGTGCCATCGCCGCGTAATGCCGAAAATGCCTCCATTGTCGCCAAGGCACCGCGCCGAACGGTGGCGTAGTCAACCAGCCCGACCGCGCCCTTGGTCTGACGGTCAAGCACACGCACGAGGTTAGCGTCGGTCATCGGCGTCAAGGGGTGGTCCTGCATCCCGCTTTCGTTCAATAATACGTCGCCAACGAACAGGTAGCCCTTGCAAATGGTTCGGGCATTGCGTGGGAAAGCAGGGCAGGCGATGCTGAAATCATCGCCCAGCGCATCCAACAATGCTTCACCGACGGGGCCGATATTGCCCTTATCGGTGGAATCGAATGTCGAGCAGTATTTAAAAAAGAACTGCCGGCACCCTGCCTCACGAAGCCATGCGAGGGCGGACAGCGATTCCACTATGGCGTCCTTCACCGGTGTGGTGCGGGATTTCAGAGCGATCACGACGGCATCGACTTCTGGCACGGGGCCTGTCGGAACGTCGATCATTTGCACCGTGCGCATGCCCTCTCGGACCAAGGTCCCGGCAAGATCGGTCGCGCCCGTGAAATCGTCCGCAATGCAGCCAAGCAATACGCTCATGTGACCCTAAATCCGTATTGTTTAAATAAACTTGCGGACTGAATCGACCTAGCCATCGAACGGACTCAAATCGGCTTCTTCATGCTGTGAGAACTGGATTTCAATATGATTGCCATCCGGGTCGTGGAAATTGACCTGACGGATTTCAACATCCGGCACGATGGCAATGCGATAGGAAATTTTCATTTCCCGCAAAGTATCAAGAAATTCTTCCAAGTCTTCGCCACGAAATGCAAAATGTTCAATTTGTACAGACTTAGGATCGCGGGCCTTCTTAACCTCGACAAGATGGACGGCGGCCTTGCCGCCACAATAATGCCAGGCGCCATCGAAACCGACGAACGGTGGACGAGGTCCCTTTTCGAGGCCCAGCGCGTCTTCGTAAAAGCGTGACATCCCCGCTAGATTGGCGGTCTGAATATTGACATGATCGAGATAAGCGAGTGGCATGGTTCTCGTCTCCTTTTTCGCAGAATGCGCAAGCACCGAGCGCGTTGCAAGGGACAAGCATGGAAATATCAAATATTACCTAGATCTAGATACCAGACTGCAAAGCTGGGTATTGCTTGAAGCTCTTGTCAGGGTTCGGTTACACCTTGCTACGGTTCAAGTTTGGTAGGCCAAACGATTTACTCCGGAGGCGGCAGGTTCACTGAATGAATGCGGATACTGTGATAGGAACACTGGTCCCCGGCACGCGGCTATTTTTGATTGATCACGAGGGCATCGTTTTTTCTCGCGACCGGCAGGAGGTCTATGCACTGAATACGGCGGCGGCGTATCTGTGGTGTTCAATCGAGGAGGGTTGGGACAAGGCGCGTGTAATGCGCGAATACGCGACGAGCTTCAATGTTTCACAAGCTACTGCATGGTTACATGTTTCCAAAACCTTGGAAGACTTTTTTAATCTGGGTCTGATCAACATTCCGGACCGAAATGCGTCCGCCATACCGGTTCCTCCGAAGCCGGCTGCCTGTACCACGCGGTCCTATGAAATGCCGCCGTTCCGTGCGGCTTCGGTCGTGGCACAACGATTCTACAGGATACTCGAAACGAATTATCTGGTGCGTTTCAGCGCGATTGAGCAAGTTTACTGGATCGACGCCGTATTGAGAGGTTTCGAACAATCCGGTGCGAAAGAATCACCTGTATTACTGGATTTGTGCCACGACGAGAGGGAAATATTTGTCTACAGAAACGGCGAACCGGTTGGAAAATGCGATGCCCTCGATAAATTGGCGCCCTTGGTAAAGAGCGATGTTTGGGCCAATTCCATCAATAATTATGACTATTTCCTGAATTTACACACGGGTGTCCTAGCCCATGGCGACGGCTGCGTTCTTCTGCCCGCGGCGGCGGGGCGTGGCAAGTCGTCGATGACAGCTGCTCTGGTGCGGGACGGGTTTTCCTATTTATCCGACGAGGTCGCGCTCCTGAAGGCGGACTGCTCAGTCCGTGCCCTACCGCTGGCGATGTGCTTCAAGAATACGGGCTGGGATGTCGTTTCCCACTATTTTGAAGGCTTCGATCAACTGCCCGTACACCGCCGCGCTGATGGCAAGACCGTTAAGTATCTGCCTGTTCCGGACGGGCAACGAGCGGATGCGGCACGCACTTATCCTGTCCAGGCAATCGTCTTTCCGGATTACACGCCCGGTGCGGTTTACAAGTTTGAGCCGCTGTCCAAGACACAAGCGCTCGACCGCCTATTCCGTGAATGCATGTCGATACCCAATGACCTCACCGAAGAGGCCGTATCGCGCATCGTCGACTGGATTAAGGGAGTGGACTGCCACACGCTCAAATTCTCCGATCTCAATATGGTAGCGAGCACTATTCGGGAGAGCTTGAGTGAGAATGACGCGCTGATAAAGCACAGAAACTTGTGAAAAATATAAACTTCAAAGGTCTGGAGTTATCGAGTGTTGAGGTTTGAATCACGGGGATAAAAATTTAATAGAAGACGGTCCAATTTTCGCTCGCGCTGTGATAGCATAAGTGTCAAGCTGCTATTGAAACTTAGTCGTTATATATTGTTGGAGATGAGGGTTATGGAAGAAGAAAAGGCTACGGTAGAGCAAGTTGCGCAAAGTGCGCGCCGTGAATTCTTGAAGAAAGCCGGTACGGTCGCGGCAACTGCTCCCGCGGCTGCATTATTGCTTTCGGCGAGTGCGGTGCCGAACAAGGCAATCGCCGCGTATGATGACGGCAACGATTAAACAGATTTAGGAAGCCGCATGGCCACGTGTGGCCGCATATCGCCGTCCCGTTACTTCGAGCGCCTTACGAGGCCCATATTCTTGGCGGTATCCCATAACGGTATCATTAGATAGTCATATACGGGCTTGAAGGCGTAATAGACGAAAAAGAACCTGTCCGGCAGCGAAATTGTCTCGAAATGACGTGTGCGCGGCATGAACAGGGTTCGAAAGACGTATCGCAGTCTATCGCGCGGACGCTTGAGGGTTCGAGACCATTCACGTGTTATCGCCGCGTTAGAAAAATCACCGTTTTCCGCACTGAACAGCGCGGCCATCCGTTCCGCCGCCAGGGTTTGCGCGATCCTGTCGTTCTCCAGGGCGGCGATGACGCTCGGCGGCAACTTGGAACCGAATAGCGTATGCACGAGTTGCAATGCCATGAGCAAGATTCGGTGTAGGCCGGCCTGTTCCGCTTTGGTTAGCAATAACGGCCAATCTATTTGTGTTTCGATTTTTAAGGCGCGGTCGAAGTCGGTGATCCATTGAAGACGCGTCCAATTCGATTTCGCGCCATGCAGAGCGAGGCTCAACAATGTGTCTTGTGGGCTCAGGGCGAGAATGGGCACCGTCGAGAGGGTGCTGGGCCGTGCTCGCGTCCAAATACTGGCATAGTCTAGGTCAAGCCCCAAAGTCGGCGGCGCGAATGCCCAATGCGGCTCCACGGCGAATGGTTTATCCGGGTGAATGTATAAATATTCACCCGCCAAATGCCATAACGCATCGTCGCGGCGCGGAAATTTCGCGGTCTCCTTGTCTGCCGACGCGGCGTAGAGGGTTGCCTTATACCCCAAGGCAAGTAAGACATTGATGGTTTCGTTGGCTGCATTCCGGTCTACGAGGAAATCGAGGTCGTTATAGCGCCGCAGCGCCGGGTCGCCGTAATAATGTTCGGCGAGGAAGGGCCCCTTGAACGGTACCGCGGGTACCCCGGCCTTTTCCAAATCGCTGAGGATTTGTAGAAGTGCCTTTGTCATTTCGTTGTTACGCGAACGATTGTCTTCGATATGTGATTGTGCGGCTTCCCGGACGTCGCTCGGCACCAGTGAGGCGGGTAGCTGCGTTAACGCATGGCAAAGTAAAGGTGTTACCGCATGCGCGTAGGAAGTTTCGATGAGAAACTCCCAATCAATTGCCTCGTCCAGCAGATCGATTGCGGGGTCGAGTTTGGTGTCGTCAAACGGAAGCTGCGTGCAGAGGACAAGGAATTTCAGTTCCTTCCGCCACTGCCGCCGGTCCATCATCGCACGCGGTAAATCCTGCGGCGGACAGGGCCGAATCGTGAAAGTGCCCTATAGCGTTCCGAGCGGGATTTCCTCACCGTTCAATTTTCCATCTTCATACAAAAAAGGAGCTGCGCGAACGCGGCCCCTTTTGCTGCACGCCGGTTACATCCGTCAGGCCGCGCTTTGCGTCTCGACACCGTTGTTGGTCATCAGCTCGCCCAGTTCGCCGGATTCATACATTTCGCGCACGATATCGCAGCCGCCAACGAACTCGCCCTTGACGTAAAGCTGGGGAATGGTGGGCCAACTCGAAAATTCCTTGATGCCTTCGCGCAGACTTGGGTCCTGAAGGACATCGATCCCCTTAAATTTTACGCCGAGCAGGGTCAGCGCCTGGACAAGGGCCGCCGAGAAGCCGCACTGAGGAAAGACGGGCGTGCCTTTCATGAACAGCACGACGTCGTTGTCGTTTACGTCTTCTTGAATTCGTCCGAATACGGGATTGTCACTCATTGGTCGTTCCTCTTCCTTATCGCTCCGTCTCGTCGCCGTTCACGCGGTTTCCGGTACCGACGTTTGCAGCGCGAGCGCGTGTAATTCATTGCCCATGCGGCCTTGCAGCGCTTTATAGACCATTTGATGTTGCTGAACGCGTGTTTTTCCCTTGAATTCCGCAGAGCGGACATAAGCCGCGTAATGGTCGCCGTCGCCGCGCAAATCCTCGATCTGGACTTCGGCGTCCGGTAACGCCTCCTTGATCATCTGCACGATATCCGACTGATTCATTGCCATTTTTACTCTCCCCTGCGGACACGCAACCCTATGGTGCGGCCATATACTCCGGTAGCCATGCCTCATGCGCGTCGCGTAAGTCGTTAACGGATATGGTATGGGAGCCACCGACTGTCAACGATTCGCCACCGGTTATACCAATCACGGTAGCCATAACACCTTCCGAATTTGCCGTCTTAAGCATCGCGTCCGGATCGGTCGTGGTCAATATGTAGCGTGCTTGATCCTCTCCGAACAGCCAGGCGTGCAATGGGATATCGGCTTGCACGACTTCAATATTCGCTCCAATGCCGCTCGCCATCGCCATTTCCGCGATTGCGACGATCAGCCCACCATCGGAAATATCGTGACAGGCGGTGACGGCACCATTGACGATTTGCGCGCGCACGAAAGAGCCATTGATCTTTTCCAGGGATAGATCGACAGGTGGTGGCGCGCCGTCGGTTCGCCCCTCGATCTCTTGCAGATATGAAGAGGCACCGAGCCACCCCGTCGTTGTTCCAATCAGGACGATAGCCTGTTCTGGCGCGGGAAAGGCGAGCCGGGTGGTTTTCGTCAGGTCCTCGACCAATCCCAATCCGCCGATCACCGGCGTGGGCAGAATCGCTTCGCCACTGGTCTCGTTGTAAAAGGAGACGTTGCCCGAAACGACGGGAAAATCCAGTGCCGACGCGGCGGCGCCGATACCGGTTACGCAGCCTACGAATTGGCCCATGATCGATTTGCGCTCGGGACTGCCGAAATTGAGGTTGTTGGTAAGGGCGAGGGGGGTCGCGCCAACCGCGATTAGGTTCCGCCAGGCTTCGGCGACAGCCTGTTTGCCGCCGGCCTCCGGCTCAGCGTGACAATAGCGCGGTGTGCAATCCGTGGTGATCGCCAACCCTCGCTCGGACCCGTGAATTCGGACCATCGCGGAATCACCACCGGGATGATGTGCCGTGTCGCCCATGACCATGTGGTCATATTGTTCCCAAATCCAGCGCCGCGAACAATGATTTGGAGAGGCGAGTAGCTGGCGTAATGCATCGAGAGGTTTCGCCGGCATTTCGACTTCCGCCGCGGCAAGTTCGTTTCGCGCCGGTGTTCGTTCCCAAGGCCTGTCGTAGACCGGGGCGGCGTCGACGAGAGGCGCAACGGGAATGTCCGCGACCAATTCGCCGTTCATTCTCAGCACCACATGGCCGCTGTCGGTTACGCGTCCTATGACGGCGAAATCCAGTTCCCACTTTTCGAATATCGCTCGGGACTCTTCTTCGCGTCCCGGCTTCAGAACCATAAGCATACGCTCTTGGCTCTCGGACAGCATGATTTCGTAGGGCGTCATGCCTTCTTCGCGGACCGGTGTCTTTTCCAGGTTCAGTTCGACGCCGACGCCACCCTTGTCCGCCATTTCGACGGTGGAGGAGGTAAGCCCCGCAGCCCCCATATCCTGGATTGCGACGATTGCATCGGTTGCCATCAACTCAAGGCAGGCTTCCAAAAGTAGTTTTTCGGTAAAGGGGTCTCCGACTTGCACCGTCGGGCGCTTTTCCTCGGAGTCATCATCGAATTCCGCGGAGGCCATTGTCGCGCCGTGAATGCCGTCGCGACCGGTCTTTGATCCCACATAGACCACGGGATTTCCCGGGCCCGCCGCGGCGGAATAGAAGATTTTGTCCGCATTAGCGATGCCCACGGTCATTGCATTGACAAGAATATTGCCGTTATAGGCAGGATCGAAATTGGTTTCGCCACCCACCGTGGGGACGCCGATACAATTGCCGTAGCCGCCAATGCCGGCGACGACGCCGGATACGAGGTGCCTCGTTTTGGGGTGATCAGGACTACCGAAGCGTAAGGCGTTCATATTGGCGACGGGGCGAGCGCCCATGGTGAAGACATCGCGCATGATGCCGCCGACTCCGGTTGCCGCACCCTGGTAGGGTTCGATGAAACTCGGGTGGTTGTGGCTTTCAATCTTGAAGACGGCGGCCAACCCATCGCCGATATCGACGACGCCGGCATTCTCGCCGGGCCCGCAGATAACTTGCGGTCCTTCGGTCGGCAGCGTTTTCAACCATTTTCGGGATGATTTGTAAGAACAATGCTCTGACCACATTACGGAAAAGATGCCGAGTTCCGTAATCAGCGGGGTCCGGCCCATGATGGAAAGCATCGTTTCATATTCGGACGCGCTCAATCCATGTTCAGTGGCGGTTTCCTGATTGACTTCGCTCATTGTGCCAATGCCTTCACCAAGCCGTCGAACAAAGCGACCCCATCGGTGCCGCCATGTGCTGAATCAACCACCCGTTCGGGATGCGGCATGAGGCCGAGAACGGTGCGCGTCTCGTTGTAAATGCCCGCGATATTGCGGGCCGACCCATTCGGGTTTCCCGCTTCATTGATATCGCCTTGCGGTGTCGTGTAGCGAAAGGCGATGCGGCCGTCATCTTCCAACGCATCCAATGTTGCCTCATCGGCGAAGTAATTCCCCTCATTGTGTGCGACCGGGATACGCAGAACCTGATCCTTGGCGTAACCGGCGGTAAAGGCCGTTTCATTGTCGGCAACCGCGACATGAACGTCCCGGCAGATAAACTTTAGCCCCGCGTTACGCATTAAAATGCCTGGCAGAAGGCCAATTTCCGTGAGGACCTGAAATCCATTACAAATGCCGAGTATCGGTACGCCGGCCTGGGCGTGCGCTTCAACATCGCGCATGACCGGTGAGCGCGCCGCGATGGCGCCGCCGCGCAGATAATCTCCGTAGGAGAACCCTCCCGGCAAGACGATGAAATCGACGGGTGGCAGTGATGTTTCCCTGTGCCACACCATGGCGGGTGCAACACCGCTGGCGCGCTCCAGCGCCACCGCGACGTCTCGATCGCAGTTGGAGCCGGGAAAGACGATGACGGCTGATCTCATTCTTCGATATCGATGGTGAAATTTTCGATGACGGTGTTGGCGAGCAAGCGCTGGCACATCTGTTCGACTTGTTCCCGCGCGCCCGCACGGTCGGCTGCGTTGATTTCCAATTCGATAACCTTGCCTTGCCGCACTTCGCCGACGCCCTTGAAACCAAGCGAGCCTAGCGCATGCTCTATGGCCTTTCCTTGCGGGTCGAGGACCCCGTTCTTGAGCGTTACATGCACGATGGCTTTCACGGGATTTCCTTTGCTTCAAATGGGTTACTGAACAGTTGTCGTTTCCGCAACGTCGCCGGGACCGCTCGTCGGCAGGACACCGAGGCGCCGCGCGACTTCCTGATAGGCTTCCGCGACGCCGCCTAAATCTCGCCGAAATCGGTCCTTGTCGAGCTTTTCGCCGGTTTCACTGTCCCATAGACGGCAGGTGTCGGGACTGATTTCATCCGCAACGATAACTCTCATATCACCGTTTTCGTCGTAGTTTCGTCCGAATTCGATCTTGAAATCGACCAGCTTGATCCTCGCGCCAAAAAACAGGCCGGAAAGATAGTCATTGATTCGCAACGAAAGCGCCAGCATGTCGTCGATATCCTGGGGGGCTGCCCAGCCGAAGGCGGTAATGTGTTCCTCGGATACCATTGGCGCGTTATGCTCGTCGTTTTTCCAATAATACTCGACGATGGATCTGGGAAGCGGCGTTCCTTCATCTATTCCGAAGCGTTCCGCCATTGATCCGGCGACCGCGTTTCGAATAACGATCTTGATCGGAATTACTTCAACTTCTCTAATCAGTTGTTCGCGCATGTTAAGGCGCCGAATAAAGTGGGTCGGGACACCAATATCATGCAGCCTTAGCATCAAATATTCCGAGATTCGGTTGTTGAGCACGCCTTTACCGGTGATCGTGCCTTGCTTCTTGTTGTTAAACGCCGTCGCATCGTCCCGGAAATGCTGCACGATCGTACCCGGCTCGGGACCTTCGAATAAGTCCTTGGTCTTGCCTTCGTATATGCGTCTGCGCTTGGCCATTTGAGATCCAATCCAGCGGCGATTGAAGACTGCCGCGAAGCCGTTCTTCACGGCGCCTCGTATAGCAACTGCCTCGCAGCGGTACAACGCGTGTCAATCCCGACAAAGGGGTATTTTTGCTGTTATAACGCCTTCATTGCCCGTCCACCACGGGCGCGCTACGCGTATTTCCGCATTAATGGCATAAAGCGTTCTATCGGTTAGCCCGGCCATGACACGACAAAACACATCCGAAGTGCCTCTAAGACCGCCTGAGGTGGTCATGCGTCTTGCGCGATTGGGGGCGTTCCATCAATGCCGTTTGTCATTCATGCGAACCTTATTGCGCCGCTTGCAGCGCGAACGCTGGACATTTGAGCGTGTTGTTTTCGATATCGATGGAAGAGGCGTTGGCCGCGCGGTGTATGTGGCGCGGGGACCGGAGCGAGCCTATAGCTTGGTTTGTTTTGGGCATGATTTGCCGCCTGAACAGCGCTCGGACCGCGTTATTGCTTCCGCCTGGGATTCTACATTCGTGCTTTTCGATGGCGTACCGGACGGGGACGATCTGGATCGCCTGTCGCGGAATGTTCCGAAACAGGAAGCCGGCAGGGTTAGTGCCCGCGAGATTACGCTGTCCCGCGCCAACCGGTCGGTTCGTCTGTTCGATCATGTTGTGGAGAGGCTCGCCGAAGGGCGGCAGCCCGACCGGGAGCGGATCGAGGACATTGGCTATTTGATGCGCACAACGGCGGTGTACGGATCAGGTAAGTTCGGCGCCGCCGACCGTGAAGCGATTTGCGACAGGCCCGAATTCACCGCACCGTTTCAGGCCGAGATGCTGACGGTGTATCTCATCCGGGTCTATACGTTGGATATCGTGGAACGAATGGCGCGGGCTCGCGCGCCGGAAACGGCGGTGCGGATCGATCCCGGATTGCGGCGCCGTTTGGGGGTTGGGAATTCGACGGGTCTTGGTCTTGCGCCTTTTATCGTCAATCATCCTGCCTTGTTCAACAATTGGATCGCCGCGCGTGAGAAGGCTTTGGCGCGGGTTCGAGCGAAACCGCGCGCCACGGCTCCTGAAATCAGGATGTTCCGGAACCTGTTGGCGCGCGCCCGGATCAATACCGAAACTTGGCGATCTGTGCATGAAATCCAAAGGGAGAAGGTGTCGCTGTTGACCGCCGACTTGACACGATTGCAAGGATTTGCCGACACCGGCGTTTTGGACGGGCCTGCCCCGTGGGATCAGCTTTGTATCTGGGGCGAACGGAACCTTTCCTTGGAAGGGCAGGAACAGCTGGTCTCTCTGCTGTTGGAACCGCACGGCGATAGTGTCGACGACTTTGCCGACGGCATGAGCGCAGATGAAAGCGCGGCATTCCAAATTGACGGTGCGATGTCCCTGACGCACCTGAAGGAAATCGTCGAGGAGGTCTACGGGTTCGCCTTGGAACTGGATTGGAGCGAACCCGCGAACACCGCGCGGGTCTGGTATGTTTCGGCGGAAAAGTTGGAACCCCGGCTGGGTGAGCGGTTCGAGGAGCCTATAGAGGCTTATGAGCAACCGCTGTCGCCCGGACGCGATGCTGCTCGCATGCATAAGGATATCCAGGCGTGGACGGGCGAAGCGACGCTTGCCGCCTTTCTGTTGCGGCATCCTGGGCACCGCCATATCGCGCGCCGGGCGCAAATAGCGGCGCGCTTGCCGTATGCGGAAATACGCGACAATACGATTGCGGCGGCGATGCTGCCGATCGATTTTCTGCGTTGCAAATTGTCGTTTTTTGGGGCGACGCATTTCGACCCGCGCTCGGATCGTTGGGTTCGAATCAATATGTTCAAGGGCGCGCCCTTTCCCGATGAACTAAGCGAAGTCGAAATCGACGATTGGTCTTATCCACCGCTGCCGGAGCCGGGTCGATGACGTTTACGCTGAATGAAATCGAAACGATTGGGCAGAAAGCCGCGCGCGGCTCGGGACGGGATTGGGGCATCGCCGAGGAAGCGGGCAAGGCCACGCGCTGGCTCGCCGCCCACGAACTGCCCGGGCCTGAATTGTTGGCCGGATTGCTAGCGCGTAGCGAAGGAGAGTGCCATGACGAATTGGCCCCGGTCTCGGTCGAGGGCGTGTGGCAGGCAGGGTCTGGTTGGCTTTGTCCCTTGATCGCCGGCGCGGCCCTCGCGGATCGTGCCTCGGAATTCGCATCGGGGCGAATTTTCCAACTAGAGACGACCGCGTACCCGTTATTGCTCGGACCGTATGCTTATTTTTGCGCCGTTGGGAGTAAAACCACGATCGAACTCTCCTGGCCTCATGTGACGCTGACGGTCTCGCCAGGTGCCAGCCTTCGTATCGAAGGCGATGAAGACGCCGTTCTTTGCGTTTCCGCGACGTCGGTTCGGTGCCGCGCCGTTGAAAACATTGTTGCGGATCAGGTCACCGCGCCGGTTCGTCGTCCCGTCGATGCAGCGATATGGGAGCAGTTGAATCGGTTTGCGCTGCGCACTTACGCTCCGGCGACGGAAGAATCTCGCGAATTGGGCGCTGGCGCCGATTTAATCGATAGCGAATAATTACACGACTAAATCCCATACTTTAAGAGCATCACCTATTGTTCGGAGATTTTTATGGCTATCGCCGCTATCCAGGCAGATCATTACAAAATTCCACTACCCGTGGTCCTATCCGACTCCACGCACGGTGAAATATCCGCGTTCGAGTTGGTTACCGTTCGGGTGACGGATGATGATGGCCTGGAAGGCGTTGGTTATACCTATACGGTCGGGCGTGGTGGTGTGGCGATCCAGTCTTTGATTGCCCACGATATGGCCTCAGACCTGATTGGCCACGATGCGGATCGGGTCGAGGCGTTGTGGAAGATGCTGTGGTGGCGCGTTCATTACGTCGGACGGGGCGGGCTGGCGGTGCACGCGCTGTCGGCGATCGACATCGCGGTTTGGGACTTGAAAGCGAAGCGTGCCGGGCAGCCGTTGTGGCGTCTTCTGGGGGGGGCTGACCCGAGGGTTAAGGCCTATGCCGGGGGTATCGATCTCTATTTCACGCTCGACGATCTGCTGCGCCAGACGGATGCCAACCTGGAGAAGGGTTTCCGGGCGATCAAGATGAAGGTCGGGCGCGAGAATACCAGCGAGGACATCGCGCGGGTCGCGGCGATGCGCAAACATCTCGGTGACGGGTTCCCGCTCATGGTTGACGCGAATATGGGCTGGAGCGTGGATCAGGCTGTCCGCGCGGCCCGCGCCTTGCGGGAATTTGACTTGGTCTGGCTTGAAGAACCAACGATTCCGGACGATTTCGCGGGACATACGCGCATCTTGTCGGAAGGCGGTGTACCCATCGCGGCCGGCGAAAACCTCCATTCGCTGAACGAATTCGAACATTTAATGGCGGTGAATGGCGTCAGCTATCCAGAACCCGACGTGTCGAATTGTGGCGGCGTTACGGTTTGGATGAAAATCGCGGCCTTGGCCGAGGCGCGCAATCTGCCGGTAACCTCGCACGGCGTTCACGACTTGCACGTTCATTTATTGGGTGCAATTCCGAACGCGTCTTATCTGGAGGCGCACGGCTTCGGTCTCGACAATTACATAGCGCAACCGCTTAAGGTCGTTGAAGGCTATGCGACGGCCCCGGACCGTCCAGGGCATGGTGTCGAATTCGATTGGAAGGCGCTTGAAGCGGTGCGGGGGTAAATTAGCGGTTACCGAACTCCGCCGCTGCACGAACCGATTCCGTCATGTCGACCGGTTCGTATTCAGTGATATCCGGTCGGCCCGACGCGAAACGCCATCGAGCCCGAGCGCCCGGCGCGGGCTGAGGCAGAGCGATCAGTGAGCTTGAAACCGTGCCGTAACCATAGTCGCTGACGATACACATGGGTTCGTCATGCGCGGCGCCGGTCCGGTCGGCCATCAATTGCGTCCAGGCAGACCAATTTTCGCTGTCGGGGTCTGGCGTTTTCGCGGCCTCGAAGAGTGGCATATAGGCCGCGACACGCGGTTTTTCGGGATCGTTCCGGTCCGCCGAGGTGAAAATCGACAGCCCTTCTGGAATCCGCTCCACGGAAATCTGCGTTGCGCCGCCGCGCGCCGCGAGCCAAAAGGCGTCCCGGTTATCCGCGATTACCAGATTAAAAGTTCGGTAAGCGTTGGGATCGATATCGCCCAAGGCGCCTGCCGCATCTTGCGCGTCGGCGTGATCCAATGCTTCGAGTATGAGTTCGCCCCGGCTACGCTTGTCGGCGAGGGGGCCGAGCGATCCCACGCGGTTCAACACCGCCGCGACGACCCCGTGATCGTTGACGCCAAGCCAACTGCCGCCCGACAATTCATCGATGCCGGCGACGACTTCCGGCCGGTCTTGCCAATGCCGTGCGGGGCCAAGGGCCGAACGGTCGAGCATTTCATCGCGGTTCGCCGCCATGAGGAGCGGCCACGCATGATCTGGTCTGCGGAGAATGACAACGGTACACATTTGGCGGTGTCGATATCATGTTTGACCGGGCCATGCCATCGCGGGTGAAATAAAACTGTAAATTCACCATTCAAGTACGCTGCCCTATTGACTATATAAAGGGTAACAATCGCGCTGGGGCGCGAGCAGGGATAAAAGGATATCGGTGCTATGTCACAGTTCAAGGATCGCGAAAAGGCATTTGAAAGTAACTTCAAACGTGAAGAAGAGTTGAAATTCAAGATCGTAGCGCGCCGCAACAAGCTTTTGGGCCTTTGGGCCGCGCAACAACTCTCTCTCGAAGGCGATGCGGCGAACGTCTATGCAAAAGAGGTCGTTGTTTCGGATTTCGACGAACCCGGTGACGATGATGTACTGCGTAAGGTACTCGGCGACTTGGAAGGCAAGAGCATCGAAACCTCGGAACATCTCGTGCGCAAGGAGATGGAACGTCTGATGTCGGTCGCTCGCGACGAGGTAATGTCAGAGAACTGAGCGGCAACGGCCCCCGTTAATCGCGAATCCAGCCGGGACCCCAAAGGTTCAGGCTGCGTTCCTCGAGCGGCCAGACACGGGCGGCCATTTCGCGCGGCATGACCTCCAGTTCGGCGGAGATTTCGACCTGATTGCCGTGCGGGTCCTTGATCATGAAAAACAGGTTGTTGCCGGGCCCGTGGCGGCCTGGCCCCCACCATAGTTTGATATGCAGCGATGACATGTGGTCGGCCCAGTCGCGGATATCGTTCCAGCTATCGACTTCGTAGGCATGATGATCGCTGCGGACCTCGGAGGCGCCGAATACCGCAAAACTATGATGTTCGGGATCCGAGCGGTAAAAAGCGACCTTCCGCGTTGCCGCGTCGTCGACATCGGCGTTGCAATAATCCGACGCCACATAGCCAAGGACGTCTTCGTAGAACTTGATCATCGGACTGAGCTTGTCCGTCGCGACGACGACATGCTGTAACCGGCCCGAAAATTTGACCGCGGAGGGCGTGTTGACCGCCTTTTGCGATGGCAAATCCGTGCGGGGCAAACCGAAAACACTCAACCACCCGTCAGGGTCCCGAACCGCGACCGCATCGGGTTCGAATATCGTCGATGGCGATGGCTCGGTGTTCACACCTTGGCCTTGCAGGAAGTCCCGCACGTCTTCGAGCTGCTGGCGGTTTTGCAGCCGAAATCCGTGATAGGGACGTTCGCCTGGCTTGCCCGCGCCAACGATCATTCGCCGCCCGGGCCCCTGCAATATGTAGGTGTCATCCGGTAATGCGGTTTGATGATAGCCAAAGACGGTGGCGTAAAAATCCGCCAGCATGGCCGGGTCGTCAGAGTTCAGGCGAAGATGGTCAAGCTGAGCCGGCCAGATCGGTGAGTCGAGTGTCATACTGTGCGCCCCCGGTTCGTACGAAGAGATTTGCATTTTAAGCAGTTCGGCAGTGTGAGCAAGATCGCGTGCTGCTGCTTACTCCGCCGCCTGGGCGACATAAGGGGGGAGGACTTCATCGCGGAAGAGTTCTATCGAGCGCATTGCCGTTTCGTGCGAGAGGTCGCCCCACTGGAACGAGCAGACGAAATAGTTCGCGCCGGTTTCCTGATATTCGGCCATGTAGCGCTTTACCGAATCCGGTGATCCCGCCAGCGCCACGCCACCCAGACGGGTGGGGTCGACCCGGTTGGCTTGCGTGTCGAACCGTTCCAATTCGGCTTCGATATCCTTTCGGGTTTCCCGCTTGGGCAAATTGGCGGGCCGTGCGCCGGTGAAACCGGACGATCCGTCCGATGCCGACTGGAATTGTGTCAGGCCGCGCTTTTCCGCCTCAAGCCGCCGTGGTGCGGCGAGGTTCCAGCGGTACTTCTCCCAAGCCGGGGTGGCGATTCTGATGGCTTCCTCATCCGTATCGGCCACGACCATATGCACAACAAGTCCGATTTTCGGTTCCTGACCTTGCACGGTTAGCGCGCCTTCGCCGTGGGTTTCGGCCCACACTCTTTTGTAATTGACGACTTCCGTTTTCAAGCTGTCCAACGTGCCAACGATCACAGTATTCATGCCGTCCAGTGCGGCGGTTTTCGCATTCCGCATATACCACAGCGGCGGGTAGGGACGTTGGAGCGGCTGCAGACGCATGGGAAGTTCATCGAAGCTATGGAATCTTCCTTCGTAATTTAGCGACTCGGTATTCAAGCCCTGGCGCATGATATCCAGGGTTTCCAAATAGCGCTGGTAGTTGGTATCCGGATCCGCTTCCTGGCCCCAGAAAAAGGCTTCCATCACACCACCGCGGCCAACGCCGATTTCCATCCTGCCACCGCTGAGGTTGTCGAGCATGCTGATCTCTTCGATCAGGCGCAGCGGATGATGCAACGGCAGTACATAGACGCAGGGGCCGAAGCGAAGCTGCGTCGTCCGCTGCGATACCGCGGCGAGGAAAACGTTCTGCGACGGCGCCAAACTGTGCACCGCGGGTGAGTGATGTTCCGCCAGGTGGTAGGCGTAAAACCCTGCTTTGTCCAAAGCCTCGATTTGTTCCAAACGGAGATCATAAATTTGTTTGAGGGGCATTCCCTCCACTGGTTCGATGTGGTCGAACACGCCGAATTGCAAAGTCAAATTTCGTTTCCTTGTCTCTATTTGAAAACAACTATCGAGCATATCCTGGCACTTTTCTGAGGCATATCAAAACGGAAGGTATACGTGGAACCAAAAGCGGCTGCCTGCCTTCCCCACTAACTATTTTCGCTCATAGGAATTGTTCAAACATGCAACTAAGCGTCGCTCTGTAGGGTTTGTCGAGTAATTCCAAGGGAACTACTAATTTCGCATCATTGAGGAATGAATGGACCTCACGGCGCTAAGGTTTGCTAGCGCAGTGCGCTACCGTTTCCAAAAACAATAATTACAGACGCATAGTTAAATTTATAGTATAAAAGTTTTGATATTTAAATGTTTGGGTGTAGTAAGTATTCTAATTTTCAATATTTAAGTGTAAATTTTGAAACTATTTAGAGGTAGCAAAGGTTGTAGATAGTGCTCCCTTTTTATCCCATTTTTCGTAATTTCACGACATTTTCAATTTCAAATTCGGTCCTAGATTTCAGCGGGCTGCACAGACTTATTGCTGTTTGCCTAGTCCTTGCTGGAATCCTTGGAACGCTACCTCGTGCGTATTCCGCTGCCAATACGCCTTTGGATCTTACCGAGGTGGAAAAAGCATTTATTCGAGAGCATCCAAATATCAAAATCGGCATTGATTCTGGCTATGCGCCGTACAGTTTCCTTGACAATAAAAGGAACTTCGTTGGAGTGGCGCCGGACTTTCTGGAAAAAATAGGAACCATGACCGGGCTCAATTTCGAGCCGGTTCTAGGGCTGAACTGGCAAGAAATTGTCAAGCGGGGAAAAGATAAGAGGCTGGATGTCATCGCGACACTGGTCCGTACGCCGGAACGCGATCCGTTTTTTAACTTTACGCAAATCTATTTGCCTACACCGCTAGTTATCATGACGCGGAAAGGCGATCTCGGGATTTTGGGAGCGCCCGATCTCGGCGGCAAGACCATAGCGCTCGTCAAACAATATTCATCATCCCAACGCGTCATGAGGGAGCATCCCAATATTATTCCGTTGTTCACGGAAACGCCTTTGGCCGGACTACAGGCCGTCGCGACGGGGCGAGCTGATGCCTATATCGGTGTTCTAGGGATCAACATTCATTTGATTCGGGAATATGGCCTAGCGAATTTGGGCATCGCGGCAAGTTACGATCTCGTGAGCAACGGGCAACGATTTGGCGTGCGGCGAGATTGGCCCGAACTGACTTCCATTCTCGATAAAGCGATCGATGCGATTGGGCCGGCGGGACGGGCTCAACTCGTCGAAAAATGGGTCCCAGTGTTTATTGGTGAAAATTCCAGACTGTCGAGACAGTTGTTCATGTTGACGGATGGCGAACGAGCGTGGCTCGAAAAGCATGGAGCCATCCGGATTGGCGTTATGAATGCCTGGCCACCGATGGCACATGTTGATGAGACGGGTAAACACGAAGGCATCGACATTGGGTTTGTCAATGCGATCAACCGACGATTGAGCGGTGTATTGGAGATTGTTCCAGGTTCTTGGGAAAGCATTTACGACGCGGTAAAAAATCAGAAGCTTGATGCGTTAACGAGTATCACGCCCCGTGAAAACAGGGAGGGTTTCTTTAATTTCACGGAACCGTATGCGAACATTCCACACGTCATATTCGCGCGAAAAGGCGAGGAATACTTCGCATCTCTTTCTGACCTTTCCGGGCGCGTCGTCGCGGTCGAGGATGGATTTTTTATTGCGGATGTTCTTCGAGAAAAATATCCAAAAATAAAGCTGAGCCTGCATAAATCCACCGGCGATGCGTTGGAAGCGGTTTCGAAGGGGGATGCGGCGGCGTATGTCGGCAACCGCGCCGTAGCTCTTTACATAATTCGCAACGAGTTGATTCCGAACCTTGTCCGTCATGCAAAAATTTCGGAGACATCCTCCATCAATGCCATTGGCGTTCGAAAGGATCTGCCGATTCTCAGGGATATCCTGCAAAAAGCGCTGTCGGATGTTTCGGTAGCGGAACGCCGCCTGATTTTGCAGGAATGGGTATCGGTCAATAGTCGAAGAGGCGAACCGTTTGTTCTATCAAACGAAGAGAAGAATTGGCTGCGTGCGCATCCGGTCATTCGTGTTGCAAGCGACCGCGCTTGGTCGCCGGTGGAATTCGTTGGCCGCAATGGCGTGTTCGAAGGTGTCGCGGTCGACTATCTTTCTAAAATTTCAAATCTTCTTGGCGTACGGTTCGAGCACGATCTGAAATCCAGTTGGCGCGATGTAACAAAAAAGTTGAAATCACGCGAACTCGATATGTTTTCAGCGGCGGCGGCAACGGAAGAACGACTCGAATACGCCACATTTACCGCACCTTATTTGAACCTGCCGGCGGTTATTTTTACCCGTTCGGACTATCCCTTCGCGGGAAATTTATCAGGATTGGCGGGCAAAAAAGTCGCTGTCGTTTCCGGCTATGCAATTGCCGAGCTTATCAAAAAGGGCGATTGGGGCGTGGAACTGGTGCCTGTCGATGATGTGAGGCAGGGCCTGGAGATGATCCTGGAAAGAAAGGCGGATGCGTATGTCGGAAGTATTCTCGTGACCGGCCACTATATTCGTCTCTCGGGATTCACGAACCTGGTTGTTTCCGGCCGTACGCCGTATTCGGTGAATGTGGCGATGGCGGCAAGAAATGATTGGCCGATCTTCGCAAAAATTCTGAATAAGGCCGTTGGTCATGTCGCTGAGAACGAACGCCACAATATCATCGGAAAGTGGGTTGGGCTGACCATCAAGACGCCGACAGACTATCGTCTCTTGTGGCTATCGACCTCCGCGATTGGCGTGGTTTTGGTATTGCTGGTTATTTGGATCTGGATTTTGCGCCGAAATTCCGTTCGGCAAACGCTTGAAATTTCGGCGAATAACGATGCGCTGAGGGAGGAGGTCGCGGAAAGGCGATATGCCGTGCAGGAGGCACTACGTGCGAATAAGGTCAAGGATGCCTTCTTTTCTAACGTGTCGCACGAATTTAGAACACCTCTGAATGCAATCCTTGGGTTCGCGGAACTGATCAAGGAACAATTGAGCGGCGTTAAAGGCGCAGCGAAACAACGCGAATACCTAAATTACATTTTCGACAGCGGTTCCAATTTGCTTGCGTTGATCGAAGACATCGTCGACATCGCGGCCATCGGTGATAGCAGGAGAACTCTTAATAAGGAGCAACTCGATATCGGAAAGATACTGAAGGAAAGTGTCGAGAACCTTAAGCGGCAGGCGGACAGGGAAGGTATTGAAATTGGCATGGATATTCCCGACCGTCCTCTTACCGCGAGGGCGGACGAACGCTGCGTTCGTAAAATTCTTGGAAACGTCTTGTCCAATGCCTTTAAATTCAATCACCAGGGTGGCAGTGTTTTGGTAAGCGCAGGTCTAAAAAATCAATACGTTGAGGTTCAGATTGAGGATACTGGCATAGGCATTTCCCAAGAAAAGCTCAGGCGGGTTACGGAACCGTTTACCCGTTCTCACCCTGATCCGCATATCGCCTTTGCCGAAAGTGAGGGCAAGGGACTGGGGTTAACGATCGCTAATGCCATGCTTGGTGCTCATGAAGGCGTACTAGCAATCGAAAGCGAAGAGGGAGCGGGTACGACCGTAACAATCAGCCTTTTGAGCTAAGTATGGAACTTGTGGGCGGCACGCGCCTCTGCGGCAGTTTGCCATCCCATATTGCCGGGCAATCATCAGAACCGCTATGGTCACGCCATTGAAGGCGGGTGACGGAGGCCGACAAGATGAATAGTGAGGCGCGATCCAATTTTACCGGCGGATTGGTCAATTTGGACCAAGGCTTGATCAGTCGGGATATCTTCACTCGTCAAGAAGTTTACGATGAAGAGCTTGAGCGAGTATTCTCGCGGTCGTGGCTTTTTGTCGGGCATGAAAGCCAAATACCGGAGCCAGGCGACTATATTTTGGGCCGCATGGCCGAGGAATCGGTGATCTTCAACCGCGACCGCCACGGCAAGCTGCATGTCTTCCTGAACAATTGCCGGCACCGGGGCATGCGGGTGTGCCGCTACGACAAGGGCAATTCGACGAAA
>JAJFJC010000051.1 GCA_021774385.1 Alphaproteobacteria bacterium | reverse complement strand
GGACGGCGCTCGACTATCTTGACCAGCGGCCAGGGCGCGGAAGGCGAGGCGCTGGTCGGACGTCCGACGCCGACCGGTGCGTCGGCGCCGACGGCGCAAAAGACGAAGTTGGGTTAGGCGGTGGGTAGCAGCTTCAGCAGTTTCACCAAAGGCGGCATCTTTGGCTTACCGGCGGATCCACTGACGCGGAAGATCAATGAGACGTTTGGTCTTGTCGACAAGAAAGACAAACCCACGCCGGCAACACCCGGCGCCGGGGTTTCGGATGACGAGGAACTGAAGAAACGCGCCCGACGGCCCACATTGCTGACCGCGGGGCAGGGCGGTCTTCAACAAGGATCGTCTCTCGCGCCGGGTGCGGGAGACGGAACCTTGCTCGGACAATGAAGCGTTACCGCCATTTGTAAGGCCGTATTCTCATCATGTTTTCAATGTGTAGGACGATGTTCATGAATATTTTCTTTAACTTGATAGGTGCGACATGAGCGATCGAGCGACAAGGATGCTGGAACGGCTCGAGCGGCTGAAAGCAGACCGCCAGACCTGGGACAGCCATTTCGAAAGCCTGGCCCGCGTTTTCCTGCCGCGACGCCTCGGTTTCACCGGCGAGCGTCCGGAGGGCGAGCGCCGGACCGAGGAGTTGTTCGACGGCACACCACAACAGGCGGCGCGGGGTTTGGCGGCGGCACTCGATGGGTTGCTCAAGCCGAAGACGGAATCATGGGTTCGGACCAAGGTCGTCGACGATGCGCTGGACAAAGAGGAAGAAGCGAAGGACTGGCTTCAGTTCGTTGACGACCGCATGTTCAAGGCGATCTACAATCCCCGCGCCCGTTTTCAGCAGGCCTCCGGTGAGGTCGATCACGATCTGGCCGTGCTCGGCACGGGGGCGCTGTTTATCGGCGAGGCGCAAAATCTCGACCGGCTGACCTTCGCCAGTCAGGATCTCGCCGGCCTTTATATCATGGTCGATGCCGATGGCATGGTGAATGCGCTGTACCGAGCGCGGAAATTTACCGCCCGTCAGGCGCAGGAGTTCTTCGTCGACCGGCTCGGCGGACAGCTTGGCAAGACGGCTGGCAAGGCGATCGAGGACAAGGCGCCGGACAAGAAACTCGACTATGTTCATGTCGTCCTCCCCCGCCGGGAACGCGATGGTAACAGCAAGGGCAACCGCGACCTGCCCTTCGCCTCGGTCTGGATCGACGTTGCCGACAAGGCGGTGCTGCACGAAAGCGGTTTCCACGAATTTCCCTTCGCGATCCCGCGCTGGGACACCCTGTCGGGGGAATTGTACGGCCGCTCACCGGCGATGATCGCGCTGCCGGACGCCAACACCTTGCAGGCGCAGGGCGAGACGATACTGATGGCTGGCGAGTATGCGACTTTGCCGCCAATTTTCGCGCCTTCGGACAGTATCGTTGGCCCCTCCAAGCTGCGGCCCGGGCGCTATACCTTCTATGATCTGGATGCCGCGGTTGGACAGCGGCTGTCGCAGCCGATCTTCCCGATGCAGACCGGCGCGAGCATCCCGATCGGCCGCGAGATGCAGAACGACACCCGTGATCAAGTGTGGGCGGCGTTCTTCCGCAATGTGCTGAACCTGCCCAACGCTGGTCCGCAGATGACCGCGACCGAGGTGATCCAGCGCAAAGAGGAATTCGTGCGCACCATCGGCCCGGTATTTGGACGCTTGGAGTCCGATTATCTCGCGCCGATCGTCGAACGGGTGTTTGGCATCATGATGCGGGCCGGCGCGTTCGGCGAGGTCCCGGAGATACTCGCCGGCGCCAACATACGGTTCGAATTCCGCTCACCCATTGAAAGGGTCCGTAAACAGATCGAGGCGGCGGCGGCGTTGAAATCCGTGCAGGAGATCGGTGCCGTGGCCCAATCGACCGGAGATCCCGGCGTGCTTGATTTCATCGACCGGGACAAGGTGGCCAAGCTTATCGACGAAGCCAATGGCGCGAACATCCTGCGGTCCGACCGCGAAGTCGAGGAACTACGCCAACAACGCGTCCAGGCCGAACAGGCCGCCGCGCAAGCCGCAGATGCGGAGAAGGCGCTTACAATCGGCGCCGATGTGCTGCAGAAAACCGGCCTGCTTAATCAGGCGGGCGCGTAATGCCGCCCGCGCGCCGCAAGCGGCGGCCGACCATCCAGGAAGACATTCTCGACTTCACGGAAGCGATGGCCACCGTCGAAATCCCAAATGATTACCGGCGCAGTGGCCAGGAGTACCGCGACTTCCGCGCCGTCCTGATCGACGGCACCGCCGACACGGTGCAGGCGCGCCGCGTCCTGACCCGCATCTTCAACTGGGGTAGCCTGCTCGCCCCCGTGCATGAGGAAGGCGACCCCTATGCGACCCATGTGCGCGTCGGCGCGCAGCAACTCTGCCAGCGCATCTTGATGGCGCTGAACACGATCCCGAAGACAGCAAACGAGGAAAATGATGATGGATGACGCCGTGGCCGTGGAGGCCGCCGAAAACATCGATGACGACGCAAGCACCTACGGCGATTCCCCGCCCGACTGGCGTGCGTCGATCGAGGACCCCGATTTACATCGATTGTCGGAGCGCTATGAATCCGCGAGCGCGATGGCCAAGGCGGTCTCCGACTTGCGCCGTGAAACGGCGACCCGGATCAAGCCGCTTGGCGAAAACGCGTCACCAGAAGACGTGGCCGCCTATCGCAAGCAGACCGGCGTTCCGTTGAGCGCCGATGGCTATGCCTTCGACATGCCGCAGGGTGTGGAACCGAGCGAAGCCGACACCGCCTTCCAAAGCGAAATGGCTAAGGCGATGCATGGCGCGAACGTGACAGGCGGACAGGCTAAGGCGCTTGGCGCTGCGTTCAACGATTATGTCGCCCGGCAACAGGCCGACACCGATGCCGTCTCGGCGGTGGCGCGGGAGCAGGGTGTCGCGGTGTTGAAACGGGAATTCGGCGGCGACTACGATCGCAACATCGAATATGCCCGCCGCGCGGCGCTCGACTTCGGCAGTGAAAGCTTCGTCGAATTCCTGGAGACCAAGATTGTCGACGGCGCGCCACTCGGCGATCATCCCGCCTTCATCAAGGCCTTCGCCCGGATTGGCCGTGGCGCCGGCGAAGCCCCGATCGATATCGAAACGCCGGCTGGTGATAGCGCCACCTTAGACGAACGCATCCGCGCCAAGCGTGGCGAAATCCAACAGGCCCTCGACCGCGGCGACCACAAACGCGCCCACCGGCTCGACCGCGAGGAACGCGCGTTGTGGGGCCGCGTCGGCGGCTAGCGCCCGCGCGCATATTCTTTTCTGAATTTCCAGAACCTAGGAGTTTGCCATGCCACGATTGCCTGGTGTGAAGGATGTCACGCGCGTTTCGGCGGAAGGATTACGCCTGCCCGCGTTGCAGGGACCCGCGCCCGATCCGACGGGCGTGGCGTTGCAGGGGTTTGGCAAGTCGTTGGGTGAGTTCGGCAAGGCACTGGGCGCGTTTCAGAAGAAACAGGACGCGGCGGAGGATACCGCGCGTCTGCGCGAATTCGACGGTCGCTTGACGGCCGAACGGAGCCGCTTGATCGCCGGCCCGCCCGAGGACCAGAGCGATGACACGGGTCCCTTCGAGCCCGACCCGGTGGCGCGAAGTGAACGGTTGTTCGATCTGTTCGCCGAAACGGAAATGGAAGCCTTCCGGGGGACGCCGCTGGCGGGACGGGCCGAACGGATCGCGCAAGCCAATCGTGAACCATTCCGGGTTCGGCTGCGGGTGAATGAATTTCAGGCGACGAACGAGCGGCTGGAAGCCGGGTTACGCAACGCGGTGACATCGTTCAGTCAAACTGCCTCGGACGATCCGTCGATGCTGCCGATTGTGTTGGAAAAAGGCGAGGCGGCGTTACGGGAATTGGCGGACGTCAAGGAATGGCCGGCGGGCCGGCTCGACCGGGAGTTGGCCACGTTCCGCGGCGATGTGAATGCACGGGTTCTCCAGCGTGGGATCGAGAATGACAACGCGCAGGGCGTGTTGCGGCTGTTGGACGAAGATAAAGACCTTGCAAAGGTAATCGGCGGACCAGCCGAGGCCAAACTTCGGCGGCGCGCGGCGGGGCGTATTTCACGTGACGTGGCGGCGTTCGAAGTTGAAGCGGGCCGTGTTCTGGAGCGCATCGAGCGGGACGGCGGTGGTGTCGCCGAACTCATCGAAAAGGCGAAACGCGTTTTACCGGAGGGAAAAGCGGAAGAAATCGCCTCGCGCGCGCGGATCAAGCAGGCTTCCCATGACTTTCAGGAAGAAGTTCGGTTTCTGAGGCTCGGGAAGATGGATGAAGAACTTGCGCTGTCCGTCCCCGGAGAGCTCGCCAGCGAAGAAGATCACCAAACCTTCGAGACTCTTCAAGGCGTGACGCGCCGCCTTCTGGCGGAACGCGAGGCGAACCCGGCTGCCTATGTAATGAAGGATCTGGATATCGCCCAACGGTTCGAGGATGGAACGGACCTGGAAACGGCGATCGAGCTGCGCCTGCGCGCGCAGA
>JAJFJC010000006.1 GCA_021774385.1 Alphaproteobacteria bacterium | reverse complement strand
CATAGGCGGCAACCAAATCGCAAAACCAGGTTGCACCGCCATCTTGGGGAACTTCCACACCATACAATAACGTTCCAAAGACGGGCCGTGGCGTGTAGCTCTGGTCCGTGTGCCAGCGCAAATCGCCATTGCCGAGGGATCCTAAATTACGTCCATCCTCTTTCAAGTTGGAAACATACATAATTTCCGGATGTCGCTCGGCGTGATACTGATCGCGGACATGTACGAACAGAGGTCCCAAACGCCGCGTGAAACCAACCAGAGCATCGTCGGCGATCTCTTGGTCGCGTAATATGGCAACCTTATATCGCATCCAGACGTCGCGAAATTCGTCAAGTTCGGTATCGTTAAGCGATGCAAGATCCGTATCCTGAATCTCCACGGCGAATCCGTTACCCAGTATTCGTTTCTTCACCTCGGCCTCGAAACAATGATTTTCCGATGCTTTACTCTGGCCCCTGGGAAGTTGGGGGTCAACGTCGTCACGGGTTGGCCAACCTTAGCTAAATCACGAAACCGTTGATTGCGACGACGCGCCTGCCGTGGAAATATTCCCCCAATGAATTAATTCTGGGAGCAAGGCTATGAGCCTCCACGGCGTAAAGGCCCTTACATTCGATACCGGCGGAACCATTCTCGATTGGCACACCGGTATCAGCGAAGCGTTGGCGAAGACCGGCGCCAAGCACGGTATCGAAAAGGATTGGACACACATTACCAATGAGTTCCGGCGCCGCTCGCTTGGCAATATGCTCAATCTCGGCGAAACCGAGCCCCCTACCTATAACTTCGACGATTCTCATAGAATGGCGTTGGAGGCGTTGGTCGATGAGTTCGGCTTGGACACTTTTACCGAAACCGAACGTCATGAAATTTGCTACAATACGGTCCATAACCTGCAGTGCTGGCCGGATTTTCCCGGGACATTACCCAAGCTGCGCGACAAGTTCATTTGCGCATCGTTCACGATCCTCAGCTTTCGGATCATCATTGATACAGCCAAGCGGAATGGGCTGAGTTGGGATGCGGTCATCTCTTGCGAGGCGATTGGCAAGTATAAGATTTTACCAGAATCCTACCAGACGGCGGCTAAGTTCCTGCAACTCCAGCCGAATGAGATCTGCATGGTTGCCTGCCATAATTTCGACCTAGACGCTGCCAAAGGGGTTGGTTTCAAGACCGCCTTCGTGAAGCGGCCCGACGAATGGGGCTCGGAAGGACCACCGGACCCGGAGCCCAATCCAATTCACGACATCGTCGCCGATAGTTTCCCCGACCTTGCGCGACAGCTCGGGGTCGATACGTAACCACCATATCGGACGACCTTGCGGGCTGTTGTGATTTGTGGCTGAGTAATTAGCGGCAACGGTGCAATCTAGTGAGGAGCGAGGACATGCCCGATCATACCGGAGTCTCGTTAAAGCTTGCCGAGGAAGCAGCAAGCTTCCAGGCAGATCAGCTTACGGCAGCGGATTTCGAACAGCTTGAGCGGCTATTGCTGGACTATTCGGCGGTTACGCTTTGCGGTTCCGTTCAACCGTGGGGACGAATGTTGACCGCGTGGGCCACGGAACACGGTGCGAGCGGCGAGGCCCTTCTTGTAGGCCGTGGCACAAAAGCGGGTGCGAATGCGGCGGCGATGGTAAATGGCACCGCGGCACATGGTTATGAATTGGACGACACACACGATAAATCGATGAGCCATCCAGGCGCCGTCGTTATAACCGCCGCGCTTGCCGCGGGATCGGAAACTGGTGCGACGGGCCGAGCGGTATTGAGCGCTATTGTTTCGGGATATGAGGTGATGGCGCGCGTTGGGATGGCGGCAAATGCGCTGGGTGTCATCACTCGTGGATTCCATCCGACGGCAACGTTCGGTGTGTTTGGCGCGGCCACGGCGGCCGGAAAATTATACGGTCTCGATGCGCGGGGTATCGCGCAAGCCTGGGGTATCGCTCTATCCATGTCCAGTGGCGCCTGCCAATTCGCCTTCGAGCCGGAAGGAACGATGATTAAGCGCATGCATGCCGGTATTCCAGCACATAACGGTGTCATCGCCGCGCAGCTCGCGCGGTTGGGGCTCGCCGCGCCAATGCAAGCGCTTGAGGGTGATTACGGATTTTTTAAGCTGTTCGGAGTCGACTCCGACCCAGCCCTTCTGTTCAAGGAAAACGGCGCGCCGCTGGAAATTCACGATATCAGCCTCAAGCCCTATTCATGCTGTCGGAAGTTCCACTCGCTGATCGATGCGCTGGAACAGGCGACCGATGGGTTTTCAGTCGATATAGGCGAGATCGAGGCGATCCGTGTTCGCGCGCCGAAAACCGCCATTGGCAGCCACATGATGCGGCGGCCAAATTCGGTGATGGCCGCGCAATATTCGATGCCCTATATCGTTGGCGCAACGCTTGCCTATGGCCCGCGACGGTACGACGCTTACGGCAGCGACCACCATGATGATCAGCGTATTCTTTCGCTTGTGGATCGTATCGAAGCCGTGCCCGATGCCGAACTGGACCGTTTGACACCAGCAAAAATGGCGACGGGCGTGGCGCTTTCCCTGCGTGGTGGCGCATCGCGCGAAGCGACCGTGCTCGACAGTCTGGGGACGCCGGTTCGTCCGATGACGACGCAAGACGTGATGGCAAAAGGGCGCGCGCTTGTCGGTCCCCTTGAAGTGAACTACGAAGGTATTGCCGACGCTATTGCGACTTTTGGCGAAGCCGATAATGTCTCCGCGCTTTTGGAGAACCTTGTCGTTCCGGCTTACGACAGGGAAAGCGAAGGTCCAAGGGCTGCTTGATGAAAATGACTGGTACAACCGATTTCCCGGTAGAGATAGTGCATGGCTAAGCTTGTATAGCGTTGTGCGACGCGTACTGCAGGACAAGACCTGCATCGATTAGAGGCTAATCGATCGTATGGTATAGTTAGCCACCCCACCTTCTTTCGATCAGTCGAGAGTGCCAATACCATCGCGCAGACCGAGAATATAGACGCTCTCTTCGAACGTTATGGCCCCGTCTATAAATGGCTGGCAACGGGCACTTGCATGGTTGGCACCATGACCATGGCCTTGGCGGGATCGACAGTGAATGTCGCGTTTCCGGAAATTATGGGCGCTTTCGGTATCGGCCGCGATCAAGCGCAATTGCTGTCGACCGGATATTTTGCCGCGCAGACGGCGGGAATGTTGCTGAGCGCCTGGTTGATCGAAGTGATTGGCGAACGTCGTACCTGCATAGCCGCATTGGCCTTTTTTCTGGCTGGCTGCATGATGAGTGGCCTCGCCGACAATCCTGAAAGCCTTCTGCTCGGAAGGGTGTTGCAAGGAGTGTCTTCCGGTGTAATCCAGCCTCTTGGCATGGCGGTTACCTACCGGGTATTCCCGCCGGGGAGTAAGGGATTTTCGATGGGTATTTATAGCTTGGGTATGGTGCTGGGCCCATCGCTGGGGCCGACGATGGGGGGTATCGCGATCACGGAGTTCAGCTGGCGCGCCGTATTCCTGCTGTCGGTACCGACCGCTTTCATAGCGTTGATTCTGTGCAATCTATTCATGCCATCGCGCGACATTCCTAAAGTCGTTCCAAAGTTCGACTTTCTTGGATTCACTTTCCTATGCGTCTCGCTTGTCGGGTTTTTGTTGGGTTTCAGCTATGGACAGCGTTTGGGCTGGACGTCGAGCGAAATCATCGGATTTTTCGCTATTGCCTTAATCTGTGCGACGGGTTTTGTGCTGCGTCAATTGTATGGCAAGAGTCCGCTGGTAAATTTGGCGCTATTTACGAATGTACAATTTTCCGCCGCCGCGCTGATCGCATTTTTTACCGGCTGCGCTTTTCTATCTTCGACATTCATGCTGCCCTTGTTTGTTCAGCAAATTCAGCATTATAGCGCGCTCGATGCGGGTTTGATCATGATTCCCGCCGGCCTGTCCTTACTGATTCTATTTCCGCTCGCGGGACGCTTGTCGGATATGGTTGCGCCGCAATATATGATCTATGTGGGACTGTTGTTCTTCGCGGCGGCCTTTGCATTGATGGCTCAGGCGGACGTGAATACGCCGTTCTGGACGATTGTCGGACTTACCCTGCTCATGCGGGCCGGGACGGCTTTCACCCGCCCGGTAACCAATGCGGCCGCCTTGAAATCATTGCCGCCGGAACTCGTCAATCAGGGCGCGAGCTCGATAAATTTTATCCGAAAGCTGGGCGCGGCGCTGGGAACAAACAGTATCGTTGTTTTTCTTGAGCTGCGAATACCATTTCACGGCCAAGCTTTTACGTCGACGCAGACCGGCGCGCGAGAAACCGGCCAGGAGATGACTGACGCGCTCATGCGGTTATTTGCGGAGGCAGGTGTCCCCGAAACCGCGCGTGCGCCTGGTGTGTTTCACTATCTTGGCGATATGATTTACGCGCAGGCAAGTACGATGGGCTATCACGACGCCTTCATGGTGTTGGCGATTATTGCGTTGCTTGGTGTTGCGCCAGCGTGGGTCATGGCGCATTCGAGGCAACGCCAACCGTTACGGGTTTGATAGGGAAGGCAGAATAGAATGACGGATACCAAACCGAAAATTTTCATCAATGTCGACCGCCTTAACACGTTGCTCGACGAGAACAAACTTGACGCCGTTGTTGCGCGGTCCGGTCGAAATTTTACCTATCTAAGCGGACTTGCCTACCCTGGCACCTTGGCTCGCTTGCTCGATCTTCCAGATTCAGATCGCGGCGTCATGGTGCTTTGGCCGCGCGATGGTGAGCCGGTGTTAATTGTTAATGGTACGGCCGCCGGGTTGGCAGCGCGGGATTCTTGGATAGAACGTCAGGTTATTTATGAAGGGTATGTCGAGTCGCCTTACAGCCGGCTTGCGGAGGTGTTGAAAACTTCTGGTTTGGCGGAGGCGCGGGTCGGATTCGAAAAAGATTATGTGAGTGCGCGGGACTGGGCATTGGTTGACAGCGTATTGCCAAAGCTTGATATGGTTGATTGCACGGCGATCATGGATCGGGTTCGCTGGATTAAGACAGCGGCCGAGATCAAGCGCATAAAGCAGGCCGCCGACTTGCTGGATGATGTATTTCTCGACGTATTCCCAGGTTTGCGTCCCGGCGATACGGAAAGGTTGGCACACAGCCGCATTATAGCGGGCTGTTTGGAGCGCGGATTTAATTGGGCCCATGGTATTCTGAATTCTAGTACCAACACGATCCCCTATGCTGGCGAAAGCGACGTAAAATTCAAGGCCGGCGACGTTATGCGGACCGACTATGTCGCCTATCTAGATGGCTATCCGGGACACCAGTCGCGCAACCTGATTTTTGGAGAACCGACCCAAGAACAGCGCGACGAGTACCGATCAATTCGCGATATCTACCGTGCCACGATTGACAAATGTCGACCTGGCGCGCGCGTCGGTGACATATATGATTTCGCGGTCCAAGCCTTCACGGCGGCGGGATGGAAGTTTGATTCTCTTCTGGTTGGGCATGGTGTCGGCTCCTGGTGGCATCAGCAGGAACCAATTTTAAGACGTGGCAGCGAAGTCTTGTTGGAGGAAGGTATGGTATTGGCGTTGGAACCTCATATCGGCCATTGGCACATTCAGGACATGGTCGTACTGCGCGAGGAAGGGCCGGTGCTTTTGTCAGACAAGATGTCGACGGACGAGCCTTTTGTCACCGCGGGCAGCTGACACGGGCAATAAAGGGTTTCGCTTCCTTAAAGACGGCCTCGCGTGGTCTCGGTTCGCTTTTTGTCGTTTTCTGGTAATTGACATTGTGGTGCTCCAGAAAGCGCAAGGCGACAGGATTGGAAATTGCAAACCCTCGATCGAGGATTAGTTTGCCATTTTTCTTGAATACGGCGGGTGTATTCAGCTGTGCGTAGACAACGCCGATCACGTGCCCGCTCGTATCCAAAACTGGCCCGCCGCTATTGCCGGGACGCACTGCGACTTTCATTCGCAACCGTGTGCCGGTCCTGTTCGGACCTTGAAATTTTCCCGAAACGAGTTTCGGCCGTATCGGGGGAAGCTTGTTTGTTCCATAGCCGATGACGGTTATTTCACTACCTTTGTCGATTTCAACCGGAATTCGGAAAGTCGCGGTGGCGGGTGCTTTCAAGGTCGTTTTAAGTAACGCTAGATCGTTGGACTTATCTTTGCCGACCACGGTAGCCGTCCCTTCTTGGCCATCCGTCGTGTCGATCCAAATGACCTTTTTGCAGGCTTCGATGACATGGTGATTGGTTACGACCATGCCGTCGTCGGTGACGAAGAACCCGGTTCCATGCCCGCGTGGCCCTTGGTGCCGTTTCGACTTAGGCTGCATTGCGCGCTTTATGCGATCCCGATGCAGTTTTACCTTGAGGCGTTTTGCTTCCTCTTCCGAAACAATCTGGCCCTTGCAGTTTTCCGCCAACCTTGGCTGCAAAAGGGCACGGTCCGGCTCATAACATTGTACGACTCTTTTTTCAGCCGAAACTGTCGGTGTCAAAAATAAAGCCAATAAAAACAGTGGGATCACACGGGTAATTACGGATTGGCATGGCATGTTTCTTGACGCTCCAGCAGGTAGCCTTTTAGCCCCGATGGCTGAAAGTAACCGTAATTAGGACTAGTGCGGGATAAATTTTAGAGAGTGGCCCAAATGGGTGACCGGTTTTCCGCCTATTCGATCTAGATAATGTTGGAGATGTTTAGTTCAAATTTTATCGATCTTAGGGGGTCACATTGTCCTTTCAGCGCACTGCGGATCTACAGACTTCGAATTGGTACCTTCCGATGGCCTTCTTGATCGCGCTATCGGTGATTTTGGTTAGTATCCTGGATGTGGTTTCGACCAACGCCGGGTTGCGGGCCGGCGCGGTTGAATTGAATCCGCTGTTTGCTGCGCTGCAGTATTCGTTGGGTAGTTGGTGGGTTGTCCCGAAGATTGGTTTTCAGTTGGTTACCGCAGGAATTGTGCTTTGGCAGCCCTCGCCCACGGTGTTTTCTTGTGTTGGCGCCGTCGTGGTTTTCAACGCCTTCGTGGTGATCAACAATTTTGGGCTCGCGGGAATTCTCTAGTTTCTGGCCATCAAACTTGAAAATTTCGGAGATTGAGCGCGGCACCTCCGTGGCGATACCTTGACGTCACCCCTGACATGGCGCTTTCATGCTGTGTCGTGACAGGGAGTATGAGGGCTCATGAATAAGCTGGAAAAATGGGCGGATTATCTGCCGCCCGCCGAATTGGCGACTTATGCCAAGGGAAAGTTTGGCGAACGGGTCGGGTTCGGTCGTCGCGTGGCCTTGCTCAATATCGATACAACATACATGTTCGTTGACCCGACGTTTCCGCAATGTGGTGATGGCGATCCTGTACTGGTCGAGAATATTAAAAAAATCGTTGCTGTATTTCGTGAGCTTGATTTGCCGATCTACTACAGCCGGCGGGACGACCGCAACCATCCAATCCGCAGGGGAATGTGGAACGCGAAACTCGGTATCGCCGACGATAGGGTTTACAGCCGCGATCCCCGCGCCGACGAATGGCCCGAGGCCTATGCACCCCGTGAGCAGGACGTGGTGGTCTTTAAGAACAAGGCATCCTGTTTCTTCGAAACGCCGCTGGAATCGTTTCTCCGCTATGACGATGTCGATACGATCGTTATTTGCGGGATTTCGACCAGCGGATGCGTCCGCGCGGCGGCCAATGATGCATTTTCGCATAATTTTAGAGTGATCGTGGCCGAGGAGGCGGTCGGCGACCGCAGCCAAACCGCACACCGCGCGAATTTGTTCGACATGGACATGAAGATGGCGGATGTCGAGCCGATGGATTTTGTCGTCACGGAGCTTCAAAAGCGTTATGGCACCGCGGCGGGACGTGCCGCTGAATAGCGTCGAAATAGCCTGTTAAACCTGAATAGGCGTGCCGGATGTCAGTTTGAATACAGCGCATTTCTAGAGAAGCGCAAAATGGTATTCAAGGGTCGCTAACAAGCAAATCAGGACCGCAAGAAACGGGTCGCCGTAGATTGTAAGAGGCGGCATTGTAATCCCAATCGGGGGAAGTTCCGAGTGATTGGGCCTTTACTTGTTTTCGGGTTTGTCTTGCTGTCGGCGGTACGCGACGTCTATTTCGGCCACATCTTTCAATCGGTTGGTTTCTTTACGGTCGTCCTTATTGGATGCACGATTTGCACGGTGTTCTTTCTTGTCGTGTCGGTACTGCGACGGCGATCGGGGCTTGAAGTCCTGCGTCACAAGCTTGATGTCGTTATTGTGGTGAATGTCACGACAGCGATTGCTTGGATATTCTATTTCTTCGCCTTAACGCATACGTCTCCAGCAGTGGCGAATACGCTTTACAGCGGTATTGGGCCTATCACGATCATTGCACTGGACGCCGCTGGTTGGCGTATCGTTGCGCGCGGGCCTGTACGGCGTTTGGAGGCTATATTCTTTGCCGGCGTTGGCGCCTCGCTATTGTTAATCGCGTTCGGTGCGATAAATGGAATGTCCGGCGTCCAGAGCGAGAGCATGCACCTTTCTTTCGCGGGTGTTGCGCTTGCCGCGATCGCGGGATCCTCGCTCGTTATCAGTATCCTTTACACAAGGAAGCTGCATGATCACGGTGCCGGTTCGGATGCGATTCTGGCGACGCGATTCATTCTGATCATTGTCATTGCCGCTCTGGCTGAGGCATCTAACGAACGCTCCTTCTTGGGATACCCGCCCACGGAGCTCGCATGGCTCGGCCTGTCGGCAAGCGTCCTGATCGTGATGCCAATCTATGTATTGCAATTGGGTGTTGCCCGCTCGGTTCCTTTGACCGCGAATATTATTCGCGCCCTTGGGCCCGTCGCGGTGTTTGGCACACAGTTAGTCGACCCGCGTGTTGTGTTTTCGTCTTATATGCTCTGCGCGTTGTTGCTCTACGCCTTTTGTATTGTTGGCGCCAATGTGGTTCGCGTTCGCTTAACCCTGGAAACCGCCAAAACGTGATGCAGTTTAACGCCCTTCGAAAACAGGCTTTCGTTTTTCGACGAAGGCGCGCCGACCTTCGATATAGTCGTTGCTGGCATCGCAGGCATCGACCATGCGCTGGCAAAGCGCGAGGTCGCGGTCGTCCGGGTCTTTTTGATCCTCCAGCACGCATTGTTTTACTGTCTTCAGGCTCAACGGTGCGTTCTCGCACATGGTTGCGGTGAGTTTTTCGACTTCGGTTTCAAGCATCGCCTCCGGTGCGATCCGGTCGATCAGACCCATATCAAGCGCTTCACGGGCACTGAACTGCCGCGCGGTGAAGAATATTTCCTTGGTGAAAGAAGGGCCCACTAAACCCACAAGTCGGTCGATCCCACTCGCGTCATAGCCAAGTCCAAGCCGCGCGGCGGGGATCGCGAAGCGGGCCGAGTCAGCGGCGATACGAAGATCGCATGTGATCGCGGTTTCGAGTCCACCGCCGATACAGTATCCGCGTATCATGGCGACCGTAGGTTTTGGCGCATCCGCGAGAAGCTGCATGGCGCGCTCGCTCGCCTGTTTGTAGGTTGCTTCCGAGGCCGCATCGCTGCGGCCTTCGGAGAAGTCGGATATATCGTCCCCTGCGCTGAAGGCCTTGCGGCCTGCGCCAGTAACGATGACGGCGCGGATATTGCCGTCCGCGGTGAATTCTTCGAGGATCCGTACAGCATCCAGCCACATTGCATGCGAAACCGCATTGAGCCTAGCCGGGTTGTCGAAGATCATCCGTCCTACCACGCCATCCCGCTCGCCGATGGTTTGCTTTTCCGCCATGGCAGTTCCCCCTAACCTGTGCAGATCAATGATACGGCCAGGTCTCGGAGATCGAAAGCCCAAGCGCGCACAAGGTTTCAGTACATCGCGGTGGCATTTGACTCCCCGGCTTCGGATTGCCAAATCTGGGTTGGGCGGTAATACTGGCGCAAATTTTCCACGATCTTTTCTAGAAAAAGGAACGACACATGGTAGCGGCGGTGAAATCGATTGGGCAGGCAAAGCATATTTCGGATGAAGAATGGGCGGTTCGGGTCGATCTCGCGGCGGCTTATCGCTTGGTGGACCTGTATGGTTGGTCCGACATGATCGGGACCCATATTTCCGCGCGGGTGCCGGGCCCGGAAGATCATTTCCTATTGAATCCCTATGGGATGCTATTCGACGAAATTACCGCCTCTTCCCTCATCAAGGTCGACCTCGACGGCAATGAAATCGGCGAGTCGGATTTCAAGGTAAACCCCGCTGGTTTTACCATTCACAGTGCGGTGCATATGTCGAACCCCGAACTGACCTGCGTCATGCATACCCATACGACCGCGGGGACCAGCGTCGCGACCCAGAAGGACGGTATGTTGCCGATCAATCAGCATGCGCTGTTGGCGCTGCATGAAGTTGCCTATCACGATTATGAAGGTCCGGCGACCGATCACGATGAACGCGTGCGTATCGTTGAGGATCTCGGCGATAAGAAAATTCTCATTTTACGGAATCATGGCTTGCTCACCGTTGGCCGGACAATGGGCGAAGCCTTTGTGTGGATGTACCGTGCGGAGCGTGCCTGCCGCATGCAGCTCGCCTTTCAGCAGAGTGGCGCGGAACTGCACCCGATTTCGGAAGAGGTGCAGAAGATTACGATGGACCGCGCCCGTGCAGCGGTTGGTGCGAACGGGCATCGTCCCTCCGGCAAACTCGAATGGCCGGCAATGTTGCGAAAACTGGACAAGGTCGACACGTCCTACAAATCGTAAGGTTGAAAAAGGAGCGTGCCGTGACTAGTGAGTTGTCAGTTCATTTCCACGGCCTCGCACCGCGGTTTCTGGACGGTGTGCTGGAAATTCCCGTCTATCACATGCGGGGAGGCACTTCGACCGGCATTTTGTTGTGCGAAGCGCATTTGCCTACCGATCTGGCGGTACGAGAGGAACTAATCCGCCACATCATGGGTGTTCCCCTCGAAGGCGAGGTGGCGCGGAACGCGCAGATTACGGGGCTGGGCCGCGGTATCCCGCAAAGCTGCAAGGTCTTTATCGTCGAGCGGTCCGAAAGAGAC
>JAJFJC010000500.1 GCA_021774385.1 Alphaproteobacteria bacterium | reverse complement strand
ACCGAAAAAATCGGTACTTTGTCCAATCAGATGGCGACCGAACAAAAACTCATGTTGAAGCTCGCCGAAAGCCAATCGGAGTTGACCCCGGTTCTTGCGAAGCTGGCGGATGTCGAGGGACGATCCGCGTCAGATGAAGTGACACAGAGCTATTTACGGAACATCGAAGCCTATCTCAGCCGAATTCACGATGATATGGCGCCCGGCCGTGCTGATGCCGTACAGGAAATCCGCAATGAGATCAGATTATTGGCGCGGACGATCGCGGCTTTAGCCGAAGAACCCGAGAGATAGAACTGGGGTGGCTGAATGAACGCTGCTTTCGACACAGGACGCTAAGCGATGTTGGCCCGCGCACGCCGCAGCCGTAGTGCCGTAAATATCTGGCCCGGTTTCGTCGATGCCTTGGCGACATTGCTGATGGTCATCATATTTTTGCTGATGATTTTTGTCGTCGCGCAGTTTTATCTCAACGATGCGCTGGTCGGCAGGGACCGTGCACTGGATAAATTGAACCAGCAGATTTCTGAATTAGCCACGCTCCTGTCCCTCGAACGACGCGCGAGCCGCGATCTCCGCAACAATGTGGCGCAAATTTCAGCGGAACTACAAAGCTCTCTGGCGGAACGGGACAATTTATCCTCGCGTCTCGGCGCCTTGCTTGGCGTGCAGGATTCGCTGAAGACGGCGCAAGCCGATCTCGCCGACGTTCGCGCGGCACGCGATGTGCTTGCCGCGGAACGTCAGTCACTATCCGATGAACTTGAAAACACATACAAAAATCTTGAGGACTCGAATAAGCAGGTACGTGTGGACAAGGAAACAATTGAAATTCAGGTAAGGAAACTGGCCGCCCTACAACAAGACATCGTCGCACTACAGGCATTGCGCGATGAGCTCGCGGCGCGTGTCGATAAGGCGATGCGCGACGCGGAATCGAACGCGAAATCGCTTGGTGAAGAACGTAAGGTTTCTCTCGTGGCCAAGGCACAGGTCGCCTTGTTAAACCGACAGTTGGCGGCGCTTCGGCGGCAGGTCGCGACATTGAACGAAGCCCTGGACGCATCCGCGAGTCGGGATAAAGAATCGCAGGTTAAAATCGCGAATTTAGGACAAAGACTAAATGCCGCCCTGGCAAGCAAGGTTCAGGAATTAGCACGCTATCGCTCGGAGTTTTTTGGCAGGTTGCGGCAAGTACTCGGCAATCGCCGCGACATCCAAATTGTCGGCGACCGGTTCGTGTTCCAATCCGAAGTCTTGTTCGCATCCGGTTCGGATGAATTGGCGCCGATTGGAAAATTGCAAATGGCTAAGCTCGGCGCGACACTCGTGGAAATCACTAAGAAAATACCAAAGGATATCAATTGGATACTACGTGTTGACGGACATACGGATCGTGTTCCAATTAAAACGAAACGGTTTCCATCCAATTGGGAACTTTCGGCGGCGCGGGCAATTTCAGTCGTGAAATTTCTGGCATCGCAGGGAATTCCTAAGAGTCGATTTGCCGCCGCGGGTTTCGGAGAATTTCAGCCGCTCGATTCCCGTAACGACGAGTTCGCGTACAGAAGAAATCGGCGCATCGAGCTGAAGCTCGACCAACGCTAACCCAAATGCATACCTACTTGCGTTCGTGCGCTAGCTTGGGTATACCCGCGCACGCAACGCACCGGGAGCAAGACCGTGAAAAAAGACATCCACCCCGAATATCATGTGATTACCGTCGAAATGACCGATGGTACGTCCTACCAGACGCGCTCGACGTATGGGGAGCCTGGTGCGACCCTGAAGCTGGATATCGACCCGACATCGCATCCGGCGTGGACGGGCGTGCACCGCTTAATTGATTCAGGCGGTCAGTTGGCGAAGTTCAATAAGCGTTTTGAGGGCTTTGGTCTGAAGTCCTGACCGGCCGCAAATAAACCCCCTCCTGGCGGGGTGGCGCGTTACCAGCCAATCCGGAATTTAAACGTTGGGAAATTTGGGTCTCCAGTCGATCGACCCGGCAATATAATTCATAGCTTCGGCCCAACAGGTCGCGCAGATAGTCGGGCAAATGCGCCGATTGTCCGGGTGCGGTATCCATACATATGGTCTGACCTGACAGCCGATATTGTTTAGAGGCACCCTCTTCCGCTGACATTTCGCTATTCTGCACGGCTTTTTGCGCCAATATCCAGGCCATGACCTGCGTTAGTCGTGTCGTAAGCCGCATCGTTTCCAAGGTTACGTCCAGATAGTCGGCTTTCTTTTGGGGGCCGTTATTTCCTTCTTCGCGCAGCGTGGCGATATAATTTCGCGCCTCGACCAACAAAGAATAGGCCTCGTCATGTAGCGCTGAAAAGTAAGTTGTCGTTAGTGCTTCGGACATGTTTTAAATTCTTAATTCTGTAAATTTAAAGATATTCAATCGGTACCTTAAGGTACTATATTTTGTTCCAATTTCCTATCGATCAATCATATATGGTTAACTTTCAAGAGATTATGGAAATTGTCCTTTGACCTCCCCAACATCTTGAAGTCGTCGAAATGCTGCATACATGTGAGTTGCGCCGGACGCCGATAATCGGGTTCGACGCGTTTACGAGAAGGGTTTGGCCATGATGGCAGACCCAGTGAAACCCATGTCGCTTGCAAGGAGGATATGGCAATGCGTACTTTCGATATGACTCCCCTATTCCGTAATTCGGTTGGTTTTGATCGCATGGCGCGTCTCATGGACGGCGTCGCCGCGGACCAAGTTCCAACCTATCCCCCCTATAACATCGAACGGGTCGATGAGGACGCCTATCGCATTACGATGGCGGTGGCCGGATTCGCCGAATCCGAACTCGATGTTCAGGTGAAAGAGAATCAGCTGACCATTACCGGACGTGTCGAGAAGTCCGAGAGCGAGGACGAAAACAATCAATATCTACATCGTGGTATTGCCGAGCGGGCCTTCGAACGCCGCTTTAACCTTGCCGATCACATCAAGGTGGCCGGTGCCGACCTCGTAAATGGCTTACTCCACGTCGACTTGGTCCGAGAAGTGCCGGAGGCCATGAAACCGCGCACCATCGCGATCAACAACAATATCAAGGCGATCGGCAATAAAGCAGCCTAACGCTTTGATTTAAAATGTCATGGAGGGCGCGCCGGTCTTAGCCGGCGTGCCCTTTCCAATTCAAGTGCAGAGTGGCTCAAGCACCTTGCGAATAATGTCTGGCACTGACATTGGCCGGCGGGATACACGATCGATCCAAACATGCACGAAGTGCCCGAACGCGGCGGGTTCTTCCTTATCCTGCCGAAAGAGACCGATTTCATAGCTGACGCTGCTCGTACCCAGGCGGACGACCTTGATACCGGCATCAATGATATCGGGAAAATTGAGTTCCTGGCGAAACTGACAAAGGGTCTCGACAACCACGCCGATGACCGGTGATTCCATCGGTTTCAATCCGCCTTCCGTGACCAGATGCCCGCTCACCGCTGTATCGAAATAGGAATAATAAATGACATTGTTCACATGTCCATAGACATCGCAATCCTGCCAACGCGTTGGAATAGCGAGGAAATATTTGAAATCTTCGCGACAAGGATCCACTGTTTCGTTCACGGCCCGGTTCCGCCTAGGAATTCAACCAGCGCGTCCAATGTCTCGCCCGGCGCTTCGACCATCATCATGTGCCCGGACTCCGCTAAAACGACGCGTGTGGCGTCCGGCAGAGCTTCCATAAGCGGCATGGCAGCCTTTACCGGCGTCATTTTATCCTGCCCGCCAAGCAGACAAAGAGTCGGAGATTTAACCTGGCCCGCTGTCGCTACCGCGTTCTTATAAGCATCGGACGCCGCGAGGTCGTTGCCGAGCACACCGGGCGCGGCACGCTCGAGCAACCGTGTGCCGGCCTGAAGGAGCCAAACACCCGGTGCGATATTGCCACCACGGTGCGCGCGCGCGCCGTGCCCCCAGCCGGCGATCAGCTCGATTGCCTTGTGATCGTTCGATTTCGCGGCATCGAGCAGTTCAGGATGAACCGGCATGCGCGCGGCGACGCCGAGTAGGACGAGTTTCTCGACTTTTTCCGGGCAACGTGACGCGGTTTCCAGTACCGCGAGCGCGCCCATCGAATGTCCAATCAGCGATGCGGATCCGGCACCCGTCGCATCGATCAAATCCGCGATCCAATCGCCAATTTCACCGACGTCGGAAATGGCATCGCCGCCGCTACGGCCGTGGCCAGGCAGATCAATTGCCAAAACCGAGTAGCCGTGATGGGCGAAATAGCGCGCCTGTTGTTGCCAAATACTGTGATCGAAACCCGCGCCGTGCACGAAAATTAGGGCCGGTTGGTTGGTATCGAAGGGCTTGCCGCCGGTCGCCGCGTCGATTTCCACACCGTTTACCGAAATCCGCATGTCTACACCCTCCCCGCCGCGCGCAGTGCCTTCTGCAAATCGTCGATCAAATCCTCCGGGTCTTCTAGACCGACGGACATGCGGATCATGTCTTCACCGACACCGGCGGCGGCAAGCTGTTCAGCGTTCATTTGTTGATGCGTGGTGCTGGCCGGGTGCAGGATCAGTGATTTCGCGTCGCCAACATTGGCAAGATGAGAAAATATATCCAATGATTCTATAAATTTAGCACCGGCCGCACGACCGCCCTTCACGCCAAAGCTAACCATCGAACCCGCCCCCTTGGGGAGATACTTTTCCACCAAATGGCGGTCTGGATGCTGTTCAAGCGTCGGGTAATTGATCCACGGTACCATTTCATGATCGTCTAGGAACGCGACGATCTTCTCCGCGTTCGCGACGTGCCGTTCGATCCGTACCGGCAAGGTTTCGACACCTTGAATGATGTAAAACGCGTTCGCCGGGCTCATGCACGCGCCGAAATCCCGTAGGCCTTCCGCCCGAGCGCGCATAATAAAGGCCGCGGGGCCGAATTCCTCGGAAAAGACGATACCGTGATAGCCGTCATAGGGTTCGGTCATTTGTGGGAAAAGGCCTGATTTTTCCCAATCGAAGTGGCCTGCGTCGATAAGTGCGCCTCCGATTGCAACGCCATGACCACCAAGCCATTTGGTCGCGGAATGCATGATGATATCCGCGCCGTGCTCGATCGGCCGGCATAGGGCGGGCGGCGTAAAGGTCGAATCGATCATAAGCGGGATGCCCGCATCATGCGCGACCACGGCGATTTTCTCCACATCCAGAATTTCCAGGCCTGGATTACCGATGACTTCTCCGAACACCAATCGGGTTTCCGGCCGGATCGCGTCCTTGAAGGCTTGTGGGTCACGAGGATCGACCAAGGTCGTGGTAATGCCGAACCGTGGCAAGGTATGCGCGAACATATTGATAGAACCGCCATACAACGACGCTGATGCGACGATATGGCTACCCGCATCCATCAGCGTTGCGATCGCAAGGTGCAGCGCCGCTTGTCCACTTGCCGTGCAAACGGCCCCTACCCCGCCATCCAGCGCGGCCAATCGCTCTTCGAGGACGGCAACGGTAGGATTGGAAATACGCGAATATATATGGCCCGCGCGCTCTAGATTGAATAAGGCCGCCGCCTGATCGGTGTCGTCAAAGACGAAAGAGGTTGTCTGATAGATCGGGACGGCGCGCGCGCCGGTGGTTGGATCGGGTTGTTGCCCCGCATGTAGGGCTAATGTGGAAAATTTAAGAAAATCCGGATTTACCATATTGGTCTGCCTCTTCTTTGGCTTTGAGGTGAGGCTTCGAAATAGCCGCGGCGCGGGCAAAAAAAAGGGCCGCCGTTAACTGGCGGTCCCAAAATTTTTTATTTTTAACCTGTCCAACTCGAACACTGGAGGGAGTGTAACTTTGGGTGAATTCGAGGTCAAAGAGAATCAGGGACGGCGAAGGCAAAAAAAAGAGCTGCCATTCGGCAGCTCAAGTTGGACAGGGAGGCGTCAACCGGGGGGCCAGTAGGCCCTGTGCACAAGGCACAATAGGGGTCACCAGCTGACGTACTCTCTTTATAAACCCCGAATTCATAACAATTAGTTAACGGGATCGGTGCTTTTTCCCATCAATTTGGTCTTATTGCGCGGTCCAGCCGCCATCGATGGGAATGGGCACACCGGTTATCTGCGATGCCGCGTCGGAACAGAGGAATAGACATAAGGCGCCAATTTGATCGACGGTGACGAAGTCGAGCGATGGCTGCTTTTCCGACAGCATGTCCCGCGCCGCATCCGCGACCGGTTTACCGATAGCGGCGGCGCGGTCCTCGATTTGCGCCTGAACCAAGTCGGTATGCACGAACCCGGGATTGATGGCGTTGCAGGTCACGCCGCTTTGTGCGGTTTCCAGCGCGACGACCTTCGTGAAGCCCATGATACCGTGTTTGGCCGAGACATAGGCGCTCTTATGAATACTGGCGACGAGGCCGTGAACCGAGGAGGTATTAATGATCCGTCCCCAGCCCTTTGCCAGCATGTGCGGTAAGGCAAGGCGGGTCGCATGGAACGCGCCGGTTAGCATGATTGCTATGATTTTATCCCAAATGTCGGGCGGAAAATCGGTGACAGGGGCCGTGTGCTGTATGCCCGCGTTGTTGACCAAGATATCGACCCCGCCCAACGTCTCGACCGTTTCCCCTACCAGGGTCGCGATTTGATCGGCTTGCGACAAGTCGGCGCCGTTGTAGCGGACATCAACGCCTGCTTCCGCTGCGAGGTTCGCACGGATATTCTCGATTTCCGCCGCGTCGCCAAAGCCATTGAGCATGACCGCGCAGCCTTGGCCCGCGAGCGCGCGCGCGATACCGAGTCCAATGCCGCTCGTCGAACCGGTTACGAGCGCCGTTTTGCCTTTAAGCATGTCGCAATTCCATTCTGTTTCTTTTGCTAGGTCTTAAAGAAGGATTCCGCCTCGCCCCGCCAAGATTCCTTGGCGGCGATAGCCGCGCGAACCCGGTCGATTTCACCCTCCAGTTCGACGATATAGTCCTGCAATGCCTCGATGGAAAGGGCGTCGAGATCAAGCGGTTTAGGCCGCAATGTTTTCGGTACGAGGTCTTCGTCTTCCATGTCGTTCTCCAACACCGCTTCGTCTCGGCTTGCATGTCCGAAGGCAACGGATTAGACAGGCAAGTCCGTTTCTCGAAATACGCCCTTTCCTTTCGCCTCGCAAGGAGTTGATCCATGCCGTTGCCCGAATCCATGACGGTAATAGAAATTTCACAACCTGGTGGACCAGACGTGCTGATCCCGGGAAACCGGTCAGTCCCCGAACCCAAGGCAACCGAGGTCTTAATCAAGGTTGCCGCCGCGGGGGTGAACCGGCCCGACGCGCTGCAACGCGCGGGATCCTACCCGCCACCGCCAGGGGCAACGGATTTGTTGGGGTTGGAAGTCGCTGGGACGATCGCGGCTTGTGGTGCCGAGGTAAATGACCTATCCGTCGGAGACAGTGTTTGTGCGCTAACGCCGGGAGGCGGCTATGCCGAATATTGCGTGACGCCTGCTGCACATTGCCTGCCAATTCCGACCGGCTACGATATGGTGCGTGCGGCCGCCTTGCCGGAAACTTTTTTTACGGTCTGGCACAATGTTTTTCAGCGCGGAAAACTGGCAAGTGGCGAGACGTTCCTGGTTCATGGCGGCTCCAGCGGTATAGGGACAACGGCTATTCAACTGGCCCGGTCGTTTGGCGCCCGCGTTCTAACGACGGCCGGCAGCGATGAAAAATGCCGGTTCTGCGAATCCATAGGCGCGGAACGGGCAATCAATTACAAAACCGAGGAATGGCCCGCCGTGATTCGCGAGATCGTGGGCCGGGATGGTGTCGATGTCATACTCGACATGGTTGGCGGCGACTATATTCAATCCAACATCAACGCCTTGGGATTAAACGGCCGGTTGGTCATGATCGCCTTTCTGGGTGGTTCGAAAGCCAATGTCGATTTCGTCCGTATGATGATGCGGCGCCAGACAATTACGGGGTCGACCTTGCGACCGCAGTCGGACGACGCGAAAGCCGAAATTGCTCATACGTTGCGCGAGAATGTTTGGCCTCTGTTGGAAAGCGGCGAGGTCAAGCCGGTTATATTTGAAACATTTACGCTCCAAGACGCGGCCCAGGCGCATAAACTGATGGAATCAAGTGCGCATATGGGCAAAATCATGCTCTCCGTTGCCTAGTTGCGTGTTTGTAAGGTGCTAATTGCCGATTGCGCGGCACGGGTATATATACAGCATGGAATGAGGCTTTCATCGAAGCCCTCCGGTTACATAACAGTCAAATCGGGTAGATTTTCTAAGGACAGGTCATGTCAATTTTATTGATGCCGAAAGCAACCGCCGTTTGGTTGGTTGACAATACGACGCTCACATTTCTCCAAATTGGTGATTTTTGTCAATTGCACGAACTCGAGGTGCAAGCCATCGCGGATGGCGAGGTCGCCGTCGGCATTGTCGGTTTGGACCCAGTTACGAATGGCCAATTGACCAAGGATGAAATCGTACGTTGCGAAGGAAATCCGGCCGAGCGCCTTAAGATCGCGAAGTCGGACATCCCGCAACCTGTTGCCCGGCAAAAAGGGCCCCGCTATACGCCGGTTTCCAAGCGTGCGGACAAACCCGACGCCATCGCATGGTTGTTACGAAATCAACCGGATTTAAGCGACGCGCAGATAGGTCGTCTCATCGGAACGACCAAACCGACAATCAATGCGATACGGGATAGAACGCACTGGAATTCTTCAAATTTACAGCCGCGCAGTCCGGTTGAAGTTGGCCTCTGCAGACATCAGGAACTGCATGACGCGGTAGTGCTTGCGGTGACGCGCGCGGCAAAGAAAAGGCCAAAGGTCGAGGGTGATGGCGAGACCGAAGATGCGCAAGAGACGCCGGTAAATTTCGACGAACCAAGGCTGGAACCCGCCGCGGCCGCGCCGGAAGTATCCTCGGACTCGATAACAACGGCCGAAGAGTTGTTTAAGAAGACGGATGAACCGGAAGTACAGGAAGAGGAACCCGTCGAGCCGACGATCGCGGATATTTGGCCGAGCGACAAGACGGAAAACGTCTAAACGGGCTTTCTCTGGCGAGCAAGATTGGCCTCGCCATGAAGAGGCCTCTATTTGCCCGCGTAACCGGCCGATTTGAGCGCAACTTCGATTTCCGAAAGAATGGCGGGGTCGTCGATCGTCGCGGGCTGTTTGTATTCCTTGTTGTCGGCGATACTTGCCATCGTCCCCCGTAGAATTTTACCGGATCTGGTCTTTGGCAGACGATCGACAACGATTGCCGATTTAAAGGCCGCCACCGGTCCGATCCGTTCGCGCACCATTTTCACCACGTCGCGTGAGATTGCGTCATTATCGTTCGTTACGCCGGCGTTCAGTACAAGAAATCCGAGTGGCAGCTGTCCTTTGAGTTTGTCATCGACGCCGATGACGGCGCATTCCGCGACATCGGGATGATCAGAGAGGACTTCCTCCATCGCGCCGGTTGAAAGGCGATGCCCGGCGACGTTGATGATGTCGTCGGTACGCGCCATGACGAAGATATAGCCATCATCGTCCATATACCCCGCATCGCCGGATTCATAATAACCGGAAAATTCCGCCATATAGGATTCAACGAAGCGCTGGTCCGCATTCCAAAGTGTTGGTAGGCAGCTCGGCGGCATCGGCAATTTAATACAGATTGCCCCCATATCCCCGCGCGGCACTTCGTTCCCGCTTGGGTCGAGCACCCTTACATCATAGCCCGGGACGGCGCGCGTTGGAGAGCCCGGCTTAACCGGCAGTTTCTCAATGCCAATGCAATTGGACGCGATGGGCCAGCCGCTTTCGGTCTGCCACCAGTGATCGATGACCGGAACCTTGAGATGTGCCTCCGCCCAACCCAACGTGTCGGGGTCGAGCCGCTCACCGGCGAGGAACAGTGTGCGCAGCGAGCCAATATCGTAATCGTTCAGCAGTTTCCCATCCGGATCTTCACGTTTGATCGCGCGGAAGGCGGTCGGTGCCGTGAATAACGTGGATACCTTATGCTCGGAAATAATGCGCCAGAAGACGCCGGCATCCGGTGTGCCGACCGGTTTCCCCTCGAACAGAACGGTCGTGCAGCCGTGCAGTAGCGGCGCATAGACGATATAGGAATGACCGACGACCCAACCGACATCGGAAGCGGCCCAATACACTTCCCCAGGCTCGGTATCGTAAATATTCTTCATCGACCATTTTAGCGCCACCATGTGGCCACCATTGTCGCGGACGACGCCTTTTGGCTCACCCGTGGTTCCCGATGTGTAGAGGATGTAAAGCGGGTCCGTTGCCTTTACCGGCACGCAATCGACGGCGTCCGAGGCACCCATCACGTCTTCCCAGTCGTGATCGCGGCCAGCCTTCAATTCGGCCGGGCTTTCTTCGCGCTGTAGCACGATGACGTTGGGGACGGGATGTGAAGACAACGACAGCGCTTCGTCGACGATCGGCATATAGTCAATGATACGGCCCGGCTCTATGCCGCACGAGGCCGCAACGATGGCCTTGGGCCGTGCATCGGAAATCCGCGTCGCGAGTTCATTCGGGGCAAATCCACCGAAAACGACGGAGTGGATCGCGCCAAGCCGTGCGCAGGCGAGCATTGCAACCGCCGTCTGCGGCACCATCGGCATGTAGATGATGACGCGATCGCCTTTTTCCACACCAAGGTTGCGCAGCGCGCCGGCGCAGCGCGCGACTTCATCCTGCAATTCGCGATATGTGATTATGCGTTGTTTACCGGTAATCGGGCTGTCGTAAATAATCGCGTTCTGATCGCCCCGTCCCGCCTCGACATGGCGGTCCACCGCATTGTAGCAGGTATTGCATTCGGCGCCGGGAAACCATTTGTTAAAAGGCGAATTGGAATCGTCCAGGACATCATCCCATTTACGGGACCAGTCGATGGCTTCCGCCGCTTCGCTCCAGAAGCCCGCGGAGTCGGTTAAGGACCGCTGATAGATTTCGTCGAACTCGCCCGCCATGTCAGTCTCCCATATCAGGGTATTATGGTTTGTTGATCTCGATTATACGGCGATCACCACACAGTCAAAGCCGCATTGACCAACGAGATCATTTTGCCGTAAGCCGTAGTGAATAAGAAGAAGAGATCGATTGCAGACAATGAGTGAATTTGACGCAACGCCGGCCAATTATACGCCGCTCAGTCCGCTGAGTTTTATCCGTAGGGCGGCGGTGGTTTATCCCAACCATACCGCCGTCATGCATGGCGCGTTTCAGTATGATTGGGCAACGGCTTTTGCGCGCGCCAGACGGCTCGCGAGCGCGTTGCGGACGCAAGGCGTTGCTAAGAACGGCACGGTGGCGGTCATGGCCCCGAACGTACCGGCCCTATTCGATGCGCATTTTGGCGTACCCATGGCGGGGGCGGTTCTTAACCCGCTGAATACCAGGCTCGACGCCGATACGATCGCCTATACGCTTGAACATGGCGAGGCCACGGTCCTTCTCACCGATACGGAGTTCGCGCCAGTTATTGAAGCCGCTCTGTCGAAGCTGGAAACCCCTCCCACCGTCATCGATATTGACGACCCGCTTGGCCCCGGCGGTAAGCGGCTGGGCATAATGGAGTACGAAGCGTTTCTTGATACGGGCGACCCGGAATTCGCCTGGTCGCTACCGGCTGACGAATGGGATGCTATTTCGCTTTGCTACACATCGGGCACGACGGGTAATCCAAAAGGCGTCGTGTACCACCACCGTGGCGCTTATTTGCTGGCATTGGGCAACATCATGTCCTGGAGCCTGTCACAGCAACCGACTTATCTTTGGACCTTGCCGATGTTTCATTGCGATGGTTGGTGTTTTCCATGGACGTTGGCGGCCGTGGGCGGGACCAGCGTTTGCCTTCGCAAGGTTGAGGCCGGTGCGATATTCGATGCCATCGCCGACCAGAACGTAACGCATTTCTGCGGCGCGCCGATTGTGCTCAATATGTTGATCAATGCATCGGAAGCGGAACGCCGCCCCCTGCCCCGGCGCGTTTCCGTGATGACGGCCGCCGCGCCACCGCCCGTGCCTGTATTGCGAGCGATGGAGGAAGGCGGTTTCGATGTCACGCATGTCTATGGCCTGACGGAAGTCTACGGGCCGGCGGTTGTGTGCGCCTGGCAAGAGGAATGGGACAACGAGGCGATCGAGGAACGGGCCCGCCTCAAGTCACGACAGGGGGTCGCTTATTCCGTTCTCGAGGATCTAATGGTTGCCGACGCCGAAACCGGTGCGCCGGTACCGACCGACGGTGAGACGATGGGCGAAGTCCTCATGCGCGGCAATGTGGTGATGAAGGGGTATTTAAAAAACACGGCGGCGACCGCGGAAGCCTTCGCGGACGGCTGGTTTCATACCGGTGATCTTGGTGTTTGGTACGAAGATAATTATATCGAACTCAAGGACCGTTCGAAGGATATCATCATTTCCGGCGGCGA
>JAJFJC010000499.1 GCA_021774385.1 Alphaproteobacteria bacterium | reverse complement strand
AATAATTGACGCATCTGGGCAAGCGTCATCTCGCCCTTGATCCTGATCTTCATCACTGTCTCCGATCTTCGGCAACAGCCGCTCGCCGCCCCGCGCGTGAACGCAACGAGGCGCAACCTTGATCCCGGTTGTGAGAGCGGCATTCCGGCCCTTAAAGGCCAAGCTGCCTATATTCTTAGTATACTACTTATGATTGTTTTATGCAAATTCGTATAGGTGGCTTAGGGCTGCCATTTGATCTCTTCGTTTCTCCGAACCCCAACACCATCAGTCTTTCCCGAGCGACATGGGTAACCGGGAAAGGCCCTGATCGTCAGGGTCTCCGATACGAAGGAGAAACAATCTTGTCCAAGCTCATCACCGCCGCCGATTTGGCCGGCAAAACAACCCCTGAACTACGTGCGCTGTTCCGCGCCGCGCATGACGATCTTGTGCGTAGCGAGCCTGACACGCCTGAACGCCGAAATGCTCTCGCGAGCCTCGATAATATTTCGCACGCGATTGCCGCAGCCATGGCGGCAGCGCCGAGCGTTCGATAGAGCGTACAGGCTGATCCAGATCGTTGGCGCGGTTATGCAATCAAACAGCATATAAGGAGCCACTCTTGTGGCGGAACATGGCACCCGGCGAAAGCGAGGTTCCTGGTGCCCCCGAGAGAGCGCCCCTTTCAAGGCGCGGAAACGAGAGCACTCCCGCGAAGCCGTCAATCGATGCCCGCATGAAATTTCTTGGCAGTCCCAATCCAAATATGCATCGGCAGCAAACACCGTATCTTTCGTCATAGAGCTTGGCATAACGAGGAATTCGCGAGGCCTACACTGACGCCGTTCTCCTATTCTGCACATATGGTCGAGCAGGTTTCAGAAGAACGCCCAACCGGAATTCGCGGTTTCGACTCATTCATACGAGAGCGCGATGTCTCGAAAATTATTGGTGTGCCTATCGGATTAAGCGAGTTGCGACGAGCACGATTGTCGGGCAAGATTCGATATACGCCCGGTTGTCGAACGTATTGGTACAAGCGCGAATGGATCGAGGCGTATATAGATTCAAAGACGAAAGGTCCGTCATGTCCGGTAAAAGAGGCAAATGGGAATACCGTCAGCATTGGATCGATAACAACGTCCCAGGCTCCGGAAACTACTACGTCTATTGGTACGAGTTCTTCGGCGCTAAACGAGCGAGAAAAGTCCGCCGCAAGAGCCTTAAAACAGAAAGCTTTGAACAAGCTCAGGACAACTTAGTCCAATTCGTTCTCGACAAGGCCACCGAGACCGATGATGCACTAGTGATCTCGGTCTTAAAACGGTACACGGAGGAAGTCACCGTCGCCCTTCCGAGTGCGGGACCAGCCGAACGAGCGCGTGAACTTTTTTTGGAAGTGCTCGACGGATCAGAGCGCGTTGTCGATCTAAGCGAACAGTTTCAACGTGAATATATCCTGCGTGTTTGGCGTGAGACATATGGCCATTCGGTGGGATACATGAGCCGGAACATGAGCGTTCTTGCGGCTGCCATCGAACATTGTCGAATTAAGGATGCTCCAAAAATTCAGTACAACAAGAACTGGATTGCCGAGAAACTGCGCGTTCCGGCACCTGTCGCTGGGAAGTGGATTCCGAAAGACGATGAGCTGGCTCGGTTTATTGACGGGCTGAAATCGGATACCGCGTTTTACTGGCTAATTATAGCAATGAATACCGCGTGCCGCCCGGAAGCAGCCCTTGATCTCGGACCGGACCAAATTGATGTAGAAACGCGACTTGTACATCTGAACCCGGAAGGTCGAGCTCAGGAGGCAACAAAATATCGGCCGAGTATTCGTCTAACCGAAAACCTGATGGGATGGGCAGAAGTGATTCCAACGAGGATTCAAGACAAAAAATCCGAGCCAGAGCAGGTGTCGCTTGCCAAATACAAACCCTGGAAGCTACGACCACGGTATGTTCCCTACCGAAACGTTGACAGCTTGCAGAGCGTGTTTAATCGGACACGTGTCAGGGAAACTATAAATTTTCCCAAACTGGTGCCTTATTCGATCCGACACAAAATGACGACGATTCTGCGAACGCGACAAGTTCCAGAGGACCAGATTGCGGTCTTGCTCGGACACAGGAGGCCAGAGTTTCGGACTACCCTTATGTACGGCGAATACGATCCAAGCTACTTGCAGGGCGCCGCAAATGCGATTGACGAGTACCTTTGGGACCTGAACAAGAGAACAGACCGAGACCTTTTCGCCCCAGTTTGTTGCAAAACTGTTGCAACCGACAACATTCTAAAGCTAGCCAATAAAAAAGCAGCAACCTAAGTTACTGCATTTCAAGGGGTTTAATGGTGGGCGCGACAGGGATTGAACCTGTGACCCCTACGATGTCAACGTAGTGCTCTCCCGCTGAGCTACGCGCCCTGTGATGTGCGGTTATATTGATTTAGAAGGCGAATGCAAGAGCAAGCGGCAATGTCGTCCTCGGGTCATCCCCGCGACGGCGAAATACAACATGCCAAAACGTCGTTAACCTGTGCCACAAGGTCCGTTAGGGCAAACGGCTTCGATAACACCCGTGCGCCAGTGGCAAGAACATCGGTCGCTTCCAAGGCTTGCGCCGCAAAACCGGTAACAAATAGGACCGCCTGCTCCGGCGATTTTTCAAGGAATTTCCGTGCCAGTTCGACACCATCCAATCCGGGCATATCGACATCCGTCAGCAGAAGATCAAACTCCTCCATCTCGGCACACCTTGCCGCTGTCTCGCCACTTGGTACGGCGTTAACTTCATGCCCAGAGCGGCTTAATGCGCTGTCGAGAAAAACGCGCATGGCCTTGTCATCTTCGGCGATCAAGATTCTCGCCATTGTCTAAACTCCAATTTCCGACATCTATCGTCAGGCGCTACCAAAGGCCATCTCGCCCTGGTCAGGACGTAGATATAAAGATACAGGATTTCCTTTCCGTAAAAAAAATCAGTTAATATCGAGTTATGGTGGAAATTTCGTGATGGCTGCGGAAAATTAAATACATACATATCCTCAGATCAGACATTTTAATCAAATTGATAACAAAACGTCGGGTATCCCCCCTAAACAGGTGATCTTGGATACGCGCCGTTCCGCCGAATAAGCGAGCCATTGCAGCGCTCCCTCTGGCACAGGGCTTGCTTAGGTATCTAGATGTATTCACCTGCCGCACATATCTCACGAGAGTTACTCGCCTACATTGGCGTGGCGGTGGTTGTGTTCTTTCTCCTGAACCCACGAGCGCAAGCCGGCCAAACCACTAGAAATAGCGACACTCTCTGCGCTACGGCCATCACTTTGGCGGAACGCCGCCACAAAATTCCCCGTCAGTTGCTCGCCGCCATCGCCTCGGTCGAGTCAGGACGCTGGGATAAGGAAACTCAGGCAAACATTGCCTGGCCATGGACAGTTACGGCGGAAAGCGAAGGCAAATTCTACCCGAGTCGGCAAGCCGCAATTCGTGCGGTTGGGGCGCTGCAACAAAGAGGCATCCGCAACATTGATGTTGGCTGTATGCAGATCAACCTAGCCTATCACCCCGACGCATTCCCCTCTATCCAAGAGGCTTTCGATCCAACCGCAAATGTGGCTTATGCCGCTAATTTCCTAAATCGGCTTTACAAGCAAAAGGGAAACTGGTCGAAAGCTGTCAAATTTTACCATTCATCCAACCCCAAACGGCAACGGCATTATGGCGCCAAGGTTTCCAAGGCGCGCCGGGATATTCGGTCGCGCAATACGAAAACAACGCGAAAAACACTTGTCGCGCGTGTGGACCCACGGGGGAAAACAGCAAATTCCGACACCGTCCGCGATCCAGTTTCGAAAAAGCGATCTTATCGAAATAGTTCCTTCGCGTCGTGGCCGCCGCGGAACTACCGCGCGCAACGAAGGCTCGAAAACAGAGCGCGAAACTGGGCCTTCAGCAAGAAACGAAAAAGATAGAGAAAGCATCGCATTGCTTCCCGCACCCGTCGCGAAACGCAATACTATAGTGTAAATTCCGTAATTTCCGATTACGTTGGGCTGCAGCTAAGGGGATTCCCTAATCCTAACTTTCTGAGACTCCCGGGAATGTTAGATATTAATCATACTGGTGACACACCAGATCTATTTGAATCGGTTATTGGCGCAATCGATGTCGGCTTACTTGTGTTCGATGCGAAAGACCGACTCATTCTCGCAAATCCATGGGTTCGAAAATTATTCCCCTCGCTTGAAAACGCGATTACCGAAAATGCCGACAGCGCTGAAATTGCAATTTTGCTCAGCCAACAAGTTGGCAACCCTTTAGAGGGAACCGATTTCAAGGTTGGAGACCGTTGGTTACGCAGCAGGCAACGAAACGCCCCGGACGATGCGACGATTGTCGTTCTAACCGATATAACAAGCGAAAAACGAGCGGAAAGTTTGCTGGTCGATGCTCGCGACAACGCCGTGCTGGCGGATCGCGCAAAATCCGAATTTCTTGCGAATATGACACATGAATTGCGGACGCCATTAAATGCGGTTATCGGGTTTGCCGAGGTCTTGCGTGACGAACTATACGGACCGCTGGGGCACCCACAGTATCAGGATTTTGTCGCCGATATCTATGAAAGCGGCCGTCATCTATTGGCGGTAATCGATGATATTCTCGATCTTTCAAAGATCGAAATTGGTCGACGAGAATTGCGACCGCACCCGATGGACATCACCCGAACGATCGATACAGCGGTGCGAATGCTCGTACATCGAGCGAATACCGGCGGTGTTACGGTAGAGGCCAGCTATCGCGACGATTTACCGTTGCTCAATGGCGAAGAACGAGGGATTAAGCAAATCGTGCTGAACTTGCTGACGAATTCTATAAAATTTACGCCGCACGATGGCCATGTCGTCATCTCAGCGAAAGTGAATGATGGGCTGGACATTAGCGTCAAGGACACGGGCGTTGGCATCGCGGAAGACGATCTGTCGCGAGTCTTTACGCCATTCGTTCAATTGGACGCCGGTGGCATGCAACGATACGAAGGGGCTGGCCTGGGACTTGCCCTCGTAAAATCCTTAGCCGAAATGCACGACGCCACCGTCCATATCGACAGCACTGTGGGCGAAGGCACAACGGTAACTGTACATTTCCCAGCCGATTCAGTGACGAAACGGATGGACAGAAGCTAGTCTTCCTTGCGGAAGCATCCCCGACGCGGTACCGGCCGATAGCAGCAAGGAGGATAGAATGAGCATTGACGTTTCGCGCCTGCGGGCGGAGACACCCGGATGTGATAAACAACTGCACTTCAACAATGCCGGCGCATCCTTACCGCCCAATCCGGTGCTGGAAACCGTCATCGCACATTTGCGCCGCGAAGCGGAAATTGGCGGATACGAGGCCGCCGCCGAGGCGAACGACGGACTGGAGCATTTCTATTCCGCGGCCGCCCAACTCGTCGGTGGCAAGCCCGAAGAAATTGCCTTCATCGAAAATGCCACCCGGGCCTGGGACATGGCGTTCTATTCAATCGACTGGCAACCCGGCGATCAAATCCTAACCGCGCAGGCGGAATACGCATCGAATTACATTGCCTATCTGCATGTGGCGCGGCGGCATGGGGTCGAAGTTATAACCGTTCCAAACGATGCCGGGGGCCAAATTTCCATCGACGCCCTGGAATCGCTTATCACCGACCGGACCAAACTCATTGCAATCACGCATATTCCGACCAATGGCGGTTTGGTCAATCCTGCCGCCGCCGTTGGTAAAGCCGCCAAGGCGCATGGTGTTCTCTTCCTGCTCGACGCGTGCCAAGCGGTCGGGCAAATCCCCATCGATGTCGATGTGATCGGCTGCGATATGCTGTCGGCAACCGGGCGGAAATATCTTCGCGGCCCACGGGGAACTGGTTTCCTATGGGCCCGCAATTCGCTGATCGAAACACTCGATCCGCCAATGCTCGATCTGCATGCCGCACAATGGACAGGCCCAGATAGTTTCGAAGTACGCCCAGACGCAAAGCGCTTCGAAAACTGGGAAAGCTTCATCGCCGGCCGGCTCGGTCTGGCAACGGCAATCGATTACGCCCTCGATTTAGGTATGGAAGCCATACGCGATCGTATTTACACGGTCGCTTCGCGCCTACGGTCCGGGCTCAGTGAGTTGTCGGGCGTGACAGTCCGCGATTTGGGGCGCGAGCAATGCGGCATCGTTACCTTCACGGCCGAGGGACACGCGCCCGCGGAAATCAAGGAAACGCTCGCGGCGCAAAAAATCAACGTCTCGGCATCGCGCCGGAGCTCGACCCTTCTTGATATGACGGAACGGCAACTCGACGCCGTGGTGCGCGCCTCAGTGCATTACTACAACACCGAAAACGAAGTCGATCAGTTAATCGAAGCGGTGAAGGGCCTGTAGAGTCGTTCCGGACCAAACGGAAACGGTCTAACCCCAGAGCAGTGGGTGCGGTGGACTCAGCGTGCTGCCATCATAGACCAAGCCGTTCGGTTGATCCTCCGAAAGCAGTAGCGGGCCATCGAGATCGACGACCTCGGCGCCTTGCGCGGCAAGCACCGCGGGAGCCATCGCCAACGAGGTCGCGATCATGCAGCCAACCATGATTGTCATGCCCCGCGCGCGCGCCGCGTCGCGCAACGCCAGCGCCTCGGTAAGACCGCCGGTCTTGTCCAGTTTGATGTTGATCATGTCGTAACGCCCCGCCAGCGCATCCAGATCAGTGCGGGTGTGGCAAGATTCGTCGGCGCAAATCGGCACTGGATGGGCACAGTCCGCGAGCACGGCGTCCGCCGCCGCCGGAAGGGGCTGCTCAATCAACTCCACACCAAGCGGCGCTAACTCGGCGCTAAACGGTTCCACCATTTCCGGCGACCAACCCTCGTTCGCATCCACGATCAAGCGGACGTTCGGCGCGGCCTCCCGTACCGCCGTCACGCGCGCGATGTCGCCCTCGCCGGTCAGTTTGAGTTTCATCAGCGGACGATGCGCATTTTCACCAGCGGCCTTCGCCATATTCTCTGGCGAATCGAGACTAAGCGTATAAGCCGTCACAAGAGATTGTGGTGCCGCGAGACCGGCAAGTTTCCAAACCGGCGTCCTGGTCTGTTTCGCTTCCAAATCCCATAGCGCGCAGTCTAGCGCATTGCGCGTCGCGCCCGCCGGCAACGCCTCCTGCAAGGCATCCCTACCGAGGCCTTCCGCGATCGGTCCCGCAAAACGTTCAATTTCAGCGATGACCCCTTCGACGGTTTCGTCATAGCGCGCATAAGGCATGCATTCCGCGCGCCCAACGATGTCACCGTCCGTTATCGCGGCAACGACAACTTCCGCCGTTGTTCGGCTGCCGCGAGATATCGTGAAGGCGTTGGCAAGTGGCCAGCTTTGATGCTCGACATGCAGAGTCCTCATTGAATTACCCTAGCGCATCAACAAGCCGTGCAGCGCCCTGCCGGAAGGCATCGACGCAGGGCAAACCAAGCTCGGCTTCTATTTTTTGTAAAAGACTGTTGGCTTCGTCTTCGGATAATGCCGAAGTGTTCACCGACACCCCAATGCAACGAATATCCGGATTAGTGAGCCGCCCAGCGGCGATATTGGCGTCGATAACGGCCTGCAGGTCTGGCATCGGTATATCCGGCGTGCCGCGCATATGCGGGCGTGTCGGCTCATGACACAGCACGATCGCGTCCGGCTGCGAGCCATGCAGAAGGCCGAGCGTGACCCCCGCATAGGCAGCGTGATACAGCGAGCCCTGACCTTCGACGATATCCCAATGATCTTCGTCGTTATCCGGCGACAGCCATTCCGACGCACCCGAGATAAAATCAGCCACCACGGCATCCACGGACACACCATCCCCGGCAATGAAGATGCCGGTCTGGCCCGTGGCGCGGAAATCCGCCTTCATACCACGCGCCTTCATTTCCTTTTCAATCGAAAGCGACGTAAACATTTTGCCGACCGAGACGTCGGTGCCAACGGTCAACAGCCGTTTACCAGTGCGCGGCCTGCCTTTTCCGGTGTCGAAGTCTCGGGTCGGATGCCGCGCATCATAAAGGCCGCGGCCAAGCCGTTCCGCTTTCTCGGCGATGCCCGGAAGTTCGGTCAACCGCATATGAAGGCCGCTAGCGATATCCATGCCAAGATCGAGTGCCTTATCGAGGGACGAGACCCAGTTGTCCGGCAGGAAACCGCCCTGGTTTGCCACGCCGACAATCAGGGTCTTGACCCCGGCGGCCGCGGCCTCCTCCAAATTCATATCGGGCAAACCGATATCCGCCTGGCACCCGTCCAAACGCATTTGACCCAGGCACCATTCCGGGCGCCACTTCGCGACACCGTCAGCGGTCTTGGCCGCCAGTTGATCCGGTGCGTCGCCCAGGAACATCAGATATGGATTGGCTATACTCACCTTTCGACTCTCCCCTTTAACCGCGCCGCGACCTTGTACCGGCGGCTTTCCCCTTGCGGCGCCCTTTCGTTACCGCACGCAGCGCGTCATACATGATTGACATAGCGCGGTCGACCTCGGCGTCGCTGCTGCTCATTGGCGGCACCAAACGAATGACATTCTTCAAATCGCGAACACCGCGCGTTTGGAATATCAAACCATGCGACAGACAATATTCAAACATTGCCGCGACTTCCTTATTGGCAGGTGTCTTTTTCTTTCGGTCGGTGACGAATTCGATACCCAACAACACCCCCCGTCCGCGGATATCGCCTATTAGCTCGAATTCCTGTGCCATCTTGCGAAAAGCGCGTTTGATCCGCCGCTCGATACGCGCGGCCCGGCCCGGCATATCCTCATCGACGACGATCTTCAGGCTTTCTTCACCCGCCGCACAGAGGAGTGGGTCTGTCGCATGGCTGCGGGTCGCGAAATAACCGGCATCGACCGCTGTCTGCGCTATCTTGCTCGTGGTGCAAACCGCGCTAATCGGCAGACCGCCACCGAAATGCTTCGATATCGTGATAATATCGGGTACGACGCCCTCTTCGTGCTGAAACCCGAACAACCGGCCGGTTTTACCCAAGCCGGTCTGAGATTCATCGAAAATCAGCAGCATACCGCGGTCATCGCAGACTTTACGCACCGCTTCGTAGTACCCTTTCGGCGGCACGATAACACCGCCAGCACTGAGGATTGGCTCAGCGATAAACGCCGCGGGCTTCGCGGTGAAATTCGCATCAGCCATTTCCATACTCGATTCCAAACATTGGAATTTGCAGCTGGGGTATTTCAACCCCACGGGGCACCGATAGCAGTATGGCGCCAAGATCGATGCCGTTGCCGGCGCAACGATACTGTGCTTGCTGCGCGTCCAGTTAAAGGAAATCGACCGCGTCAAATAGGAGGTCGAGCCATGCAATCCGGCGTGAAAACCAACCACGTCGAGGCCACCGGTCGCTTTGCGGGCAAGATCAATCGAGGCCTCGATCGAGTCGCTACCGCTGACCAGGAACAATGATTTATCGAGAGGCTTCGGTAAAAGCTTGCCAAGCGTTTCATGAAGTTTCAGCCGTGGCACGTGCAACAGCGCGTTCGAGGCATGCATCATCGAATCCAGCGTCTTCTGGATCGCTGCGATCATGCGTGGATGCTGGTGCCCCAACGCCGCGCCCATCTGGCCGGATTGAAAATCGAGGTACTCTTTACCCTCGGTATCGGTGACAATACTACCATTGGATTTTTCGAGAACGGGGCGATTTTCCAACCCGCCCATATAGCTACCGGTTTCCGTGGGAAACACCCAGCGATCGACGATTTGCTTGATACGATTTTTTTTCATGTCCGCCCTCTTTAACCGGAATACTAAGAGAGCGTCTCCGGCATATCCAGTGAGAACAGTTCTTGCTCGCGATCAAGGCCGCGTAATTGATGCTTACCAACTGAAACCAACCGGCCGGTGCATTGTGTCGCGGCGGCGGCGAAAGTGTCGGATACAAGGAGACGGCGGCCAATTTGATCGCAAAGATTCTCAATTCTGCTCGCTTCGTTTACAGCAGGGCCGATCACGGTGAAATCAAGCCGGTCCAACGCACCAACATTGCCATACAGGACATCGCCCAGATGCAATGCAACGTCGATTTCCATGGTTGGTTTTCCCGCCGCCCGACGGCCCGAATTGAGTTCATCGGTCAGTTTCAGGGCTTGTAAGGCCGAGTCGAGGGTGTCCCGGCAAATCGAATCATTCGTCTTGTCGCGCAAATCGAAAGTCGCGAGCAAACCATCGCCCAAAAATTTCAACACTTGCCCGCCATGCTCGACAATGGGACGGGCCATGCATTCGAGATAATCGTCCAGCATCGGCACGAGCTCATCGCGCGGGACTTGATCGGTAAGCGCCGTGAAACCCCGCAAATCGGCGAAAAAAATAACAGCGTGAATGACTTCGACGTCACCTCGCTTAATCTCACCACTGAGGATGCGTCGTCCCGCCTCCGGCCCGATATAGGTATCCGCGACATTGCGGGTAATTTCCTCGCCGAGGATGGTCTTGATCGTCAATGCCAGCCGCGGCTGCAATCGGTCCAACACCGCAATGTCCTCGTCACGGAATCCATCGGGACGATCCGTCGTCCACGATGTCAGCACACCGGTGCGTTTTTCAAGAATTCCACTATCGCCAAACGGCATTATCCGCGCGACATAGTCGGTCGCTCCCTGATCTCGAAAATCTTCAAGCAACGGAAATTCGACGCGTGCTTCCGACCCAACCAGCCGGCGCCGTATCGCGAAATTGTCCGTTTCGAGCATGTGGTAGAATGGGCTTAGCTGCCAAGTCGCCGAATCGCTTTCGGTATGTGCGATGGCGTCCCGCTGCACACCTTCCTCGCGCAACCAGCGAAAGCTAAGCGCTTCGAAGCTTGGATGGAGCGTGCGCATGCCAATATGTCCGCGCCACAACGGGATTCCCAGCCCAAGTAGCCCTTCACAAAACCCGGCAAGCACGTCGTCCAGCGTCGCGCCGCGTAGTCCCTGTTGGACGAGCCAGTCGCTTAATGCCTGAACTCTCGGGCCATCGCTTCGTAAATCGGAGATTTCGGCCGCTGCGGTATCTGTTGGCAAAGGCGTACTCCAGCACTTAATCGATAAGAAATTAGTAAGACCGGCTTCTACAAGAAATGCTCAGTCATGCTTTCAATAGCCTTATCGTCACTACATAGGCAATCGCAAGAATTTTACCAGTCCGATGCTATTCTGCAGCGAGCGCACCGCCTTGTTCCAAATACCAGCGATAAGTACTTTCGATGCCTTCCCGCAACCCTATTCGCGAACGCCATCCCAATGCGGTCAAACGTCCAACATCAAGCCATTTTCGCGGCGTGCCATCCGGTTTCGTACTGTCAAATACAAGCTCACCATGGAATCCAACGACATCGCGGACCGTTTCCACCAACTCGCGGATGGTCACGTCTTCCCCTACGCCGACATTTAGAGCGATCGCATCGTCATAGTGACGCATACAGAAAACAGTCGCATCAGCCAAATCATCAACATGCAGGAATTCTCGGCGAGGATTCCCCGAACCCCAAACCGACATCTCCGATGCTCCCGAGACTTTCGCCTCATGCGCCTTGCGAAGGAGAGCGGGGAGGACATGACTTGTTTCCAAATCAAAATTATCGCCTGGACCATATATATTCGTTGGCATTACCGCGATCGCATTAAAATCGTACTGTTTGCGGTATGCCTCACACATCTTGAGCCCGGCAATCTTCGCAATGGCATAGGATTCGTTAGTTGGTTCCAGCTCGCCCGTCAGCAAATATTCCTCGCGGATCGGCTGTGGCGCCAACTTGGGATAGATACAAGAAGAGCCCAGAAACAACAGTTTTTCCGCACCATGACGCCAGGCGGAATCGATAACGTTGATCTGAATGGCCAAATTCTCATGAATAAACGCGGCCGGTTGCGTGTTGTTGGCGTGAATACCGCCAACCTTGGCCGCGGCCAGGAACACGAATTGCGGTTTTTCCGCCGCAAAAAAACGGTCAACCGCCGCGCCATCACACAAATCCAACTCCGCATGGCCGCGGGTAATAACGTTTTCGTGACCCGACGCGATCAGGGCGCGGTAAATCGCCGAGCCGACAAGTCCGCGATGGCCCGCTACGAATATCCGCGATGTTGTATCGAAATTCGCCATTTCCACTCACTAATAATCAGCCGCGATAGAGCATACCGCAGCTGTATTATTTCGGAAATGGTCCGTAAGTCTAACGACTAGAATTAGGTAATGACGTCGAGAGCTCGACTTGAGTCGGTCGTGGTGGACGAGGACGAAGAAAGCTGCGAACTCTTACCAGAATCCGCAGCCTGCTGAACTAGTTTCGTGACCGCGGCTTCACTTTCAATCGACGATTTGAGCGCTTGCAAACCCGCTTGCAGGTTCCCGCTAAGAGACGCTGATTCTACAGCCATATTTCTTGCCTTTCATTTGCTTCATTCTGGCAGAGATTACACGGCTTTGTGCTAACAGCGGGTTAACCTGCCGCGATATCGGCAATCTATTTCGCGTCCGCCGCAACCTGCAGGCGAATAATTTTATCGGGATTATCGACCGAACCGGAGCGTGGGTCACCCTTTTTGATTTTATCGACAAACTCCATTCCCTCGGTCACACGGCCCCAGACCGTGTATTGGTTATCCAAAAAGGACGCATCATCGAAAACGATGAAGAACTGGCTGTCCGCGCTGTTGGGGTCCTGTGACCGCGCCATGGAAACGATGCCTCGCTGATGGTTTTCGGTACTGAATTCAGCGTCGAGTTTCTGGCCCGAGCCGCCACGCCCGGTACCCGTCGGGTCCCCCGTCTGCGCCATGAACCCATCGATAACCCGATGGAAAACGATACCGTCATAAAACCCTTGCCGTGCCAGTTCCTTTATTCGCGCAACGTGGTTCGGCGCCAGTTCCGGCAGCAATTCGATAACGACGCGGCCATCCTTCAAATCTAAGTAAAGCATGTTTTCCTTATCTTTCGCAGCGCCGGCACCCGTGGCCAGCGAGAAAATTCCGAATATAGTACCGATCAATAGCAGCAGTCGTCGCACTTTTCATTCCCTTCCTTGAGTTGAAATCGATTTTTTTAACGAAGCGCCGCGGCGATATTTCCTCCGTCGACGGTGATTACAGCAGCTGTTGTCCGAGAGGCCTTGGCCATATAAACGAACGCGTCGGCCACATCCGCCGCGCGAACTTCCCGTTGCAGCAAATTTCCAGCCATATAGTCCGTTTCACTGACACCCCGCGCCTTTGCCCGGGCAGAGATCATATCGTCATCCAACAGCCCACTTCGGATCCGATCGGCATTTACGGCATTCGCGCGAATACCCTCAGCGCCATGATCGATCGCGTATTGCCGGACGAGAGACAGCGTCGCCGCTTTCGGAAGTCCATAGGGACCGAAATTCGGTCCCGGATTCACCGCCTGCTTGGACGTATTGAAAATCAAGGCGCCGCCCGTCCCTTGCGCCTGCATAACCCGAACGGCGGCTTGCGCAACTGTTTGATGAGCAAAGAAATTTAGCTCGAAGGATCGCCGGAGCACATCGCTTTCGACTTCCCCGATCCGGCCGCTCCAAGCCGCGCCCGCGTTCGACACCACGACATCCACGCCACCAAAGCGCTCGCAAATTTGCGCAAACGCCGTCTGAACAGAGACCGGGTCAGTGACATCGCAAGCGATTGCCGCCCCGCCCAAGCCATCAATGGCCGCCGCCGCCGCCGCACCATCGATATCCAGGGCCGCCACGGTCGCCCCTTGCGCGGAAAAAGCCCTTGCAGTCGCGGCGCCAATCGCGCCACCGGCACCGGTAATTGCAACGATCTGGCGCGTCATCGGCTTTTCCGCGCCCTTGCCAAGTTTTGCCTGCTCCAAGGACCAATATTCGATGTCGAACATATCGGCTTCGGGAACACAATCGTAGGTCCCGACCGCTTCCGCATCGGTGATCGTTGCGACGGTATTTTCCGCCAAATCAGCGGCTACAGCGGCGGATTTCGGGCTATCACCGATACCAAACAAACCAAGGCCGGGCACCAAGGCGACGCGGGGGATTGGATCCAACGCGGTCTTGGGAAACTCCTGACGTGGATTGTGACGTTCGAAATAGACGCGGTAGGCTTCCGCAAAAGCGTCAAACGCAGATTGTGAGGCTATTCTGAAGGCCTCAAGATCATTCACTTTCGGAGCCGGCAGAAGCACCGGTGTATTCTTGATACGAATATTGTGGTCGGGAGTTACCACGCCAATTTGACTGTAGCGGCTCACCTCGGCGCCATTGACGTAATTTAGGATCACGGGACCGGCGCGAAAATCCAGGACCATGCGACGCCAATCGCCTTCTTCCAATTCAGTGGCGGCCAAGCCACGCAAGATCGGTGCAATCTCAGCCACGGGCGCGACAAGTTCCGGCAGCGATGCCGCGACAAACACCGACTTTCGACCTTTCCGAAGCCGTTCCTCGGCCAGGGTGACAGCGGCTATCATCCGTTCATAGGATTCTTGTGCCGTTTCTCCAAACGTAAAAATACCATGCTTGTGGAGAATAAGCCCGCCGACATCTGGCGATGCCCGATAGATCTGTGCCGCGCTTTTCGCTAGCGCGAAACCGGGCATAATATAGGGGACCGACCCCATCGTTTCACCAAACACCTCGGCACAGATCGCCTCACCATCCGGTTGATCACTGATACTGAGGATCGCCGTCGAGTGCGTATGGTCGATAAATTTATGCGGCAAGAAAGCGTGCAGCAGTGTCTCCACGGATGGATTCGGGGCACTGCTATTCAGCAAATTGCCACGCTGGAAATTTACCATATCCTCATCGCTCAACGTGCTGAGTGACTCTAGCCGCAATAACGGCTCCAGCCGCACCGCGGGCAAGCCGGCGGGCTCTATATCGCCTAAATCCCAACCGCTTCCCTTGACGCGAAGGACGCTTACTTCATCGCCCAGCAAATCACGCTGCGTCGTCTTCACCGACGTATTGCCGCCGCCATGCAGTACAAGTCGCGGATCGCCACCAAGCAAACGGCTGGTATAGACACGTAACGCGACATCCGCATTTTCGCCGGCATCGGCATACCGTGAAATGAATCCGTCCGCTTCGGCATCCGACCACAAACTATCCATTGCGCTTCCTCATCGCCGTTCCGGAAAAAGATCAAGCAGCCCTTCTCGGCTCGCGGTGGCAATCCCGCGCTCGGTGATCAAGCCGGTTATTAAGCGGGCCGGCGTTACATCAAAAGCAAAATTCGCAACTGCGCTGCCTTGCGGTGTGATCGCTACCGTTTCGATTCTGCCGTCGGCGGTTCGGCCTGTCATCTCGGAAACTTCCGCCGCATCTCGTTCCTCGATCGGTATTTCCGCCACACCGTCGCTCAAGGTCCAATCGATCGTCGGCGAAGGAAGCCCTATATAGAACGGCACACCGTTATCATGCGCCGCCAAGGCCTTCAGATAGGTTCCAATCTTGTTGCAGACATCACCTGCCGCCGTCGTGCGATCAGTTCCGGTGATACAGAGGTCAACCTTGCCATGCTGCATCAGATGGCCGCCGACATTGTCCGCGATCACCGTGTGCGGAACACCATGATGGCCAAGTTCCCACGCAGTCAAACTGGCGCCCTGATTACGGGGGCGCGTTTCGCCAACCCAAATATGAACCGGAATTCCAGCATCATGCGCCCGATAGATAGGCGCGGTCGCCGTACCCCAGTCCACCGTGGCCAGCCAACCCGCATTGCAATGGGTAAGAATATTAACCGGCTCGCCGCGCTTGGCTTCCGAAGCGGCGCAAATCAATTCGAGGCCATGACCGCCAATACCATCGTTGATACCGACATCCTCGTCACAAATTTCCGCCGCGCGCCGATAGGCGGCGCCGCAGCGTTCACCCGCAGGTAACGGTTGCAAAATTTTGCGCATCTCGTCCAGTGCCCAGCGCAAGTTCACAGCGGTGGGCCGCGTCACGATGAGCGACGTCATAGCCTCGTCCAGGGCATTATCACCAGGGTCGGCTCTCATCGCCAACGCGACACCATAGGCCGCTGCCGCACCAATCAATGGTGCACCACGCACTTGCATTGTTCGAATCGCCTTCGCCGCGTCATCGACGGTGTCGAGCCGAATGATTTCAAAAACATGGGGCAAGCGCGTTTGATCGATTATCTCGACGGATTCCCCGTCACCGGAAAGCCAAATCGTCCGATGCGCAACACCGTCCACTAACATTCTGAAATAACCTTCTCTGCAAAAACCGGCTTGTTCAACTCAATACAACAACGGCGCCATCCATTCATCCAATCTTTAATTGGTATCGCGCACACTGGATGTCATCACCAATAGTTGGCCATTAACACACCCGCCCATTCTGGCTCATGCGTGGCCTCTCGCGGGGCAAAGTCGCGCATATACGGCTTGATATCGAGGATTGGTGTCCCGTCGATGGCATCGAGTCCTTCCACCTCCAGCTTCGTGCCATCGACTGAAATCAGCCGACAAACCGTCACGCCAATTCGGTTTGGTCGTGCTTTTCCCCGTTGCGCGAATATGCCAACCTTGGGCCAATCCATATTGCCGCGTGGATGGCGTGCCGAAAACTGTACCTTGTCTTCAGCAACTTTATGGAAATGAAAAACGACCTCGATGTGTGAAAACGCGGCCAATCCAGCTATCGAATCCGGCGAAAATCGCGTTTCATCAAGGGCGATCATCGCCCGCTCCCGGTCCCAATTATCATCAGTCGCTTCGACTCTTCCACCGGCAACGGTCGCGACAGGTTCCAGCAAAATCGTCATTTATTCCCCCAATTGCTTCAGTGTGGTCTGGCCGATCACGTAACCGTCCTCAGATGAAATGACTTCGGTTGGGTCAACTGCTCAAATCCGACAGCCGATAGGCTGCAACCACGCCCCGAATTCTTGACACCGGTCCACGCCAGCGCGGGGTCGAGATAGTCGCATCGATTCATGAACCAGGTCCCGGTCTCGACTTGTTCGCCAATTGCGATCGCGGCGTCTTCGTCACCGGTCCATATCGCGGCGGACAAACCATAGTCGCTGTCGTTCATCAGCGTGATTGCCGCTTCGTCGGAAGAAACTTTCATCACGCCGACAACCGGCCCAAAGCTTTCTTCCCTCATCACCCGCATTGAATGATTGACCCCGACTAGAACCTGAGGCGCCATGAAGGGGGTTCCCTCACGGCTGGCCCGATAGCTTTTCGGGTCGACCATCGGCACGGCGCCCGCGGAAATCGCTTCGGCAACCTGACCGCGCACGAAGTCAGCCGCTTCAGCACGCACCATCGGTCCTAGGCTGGTTTCCTCCCTACGGGGGTCGCCCAGCGTATAGTTGCGCGCCGCAAGGATCAGTCCGGCAACGAAGTCATCGTATACCGCTTCATGTACGTAAATTCGCTCTATGCCGCAGCAGGACTGTCCCGAATTGAAAAAGGCGCCATCGGCCAAATTTTCGATCGCGTGGGCGATATCGGCATCATGACGTACGTAAGCAGGATCCTTACCGCCCAACTCCAACCCGGCCCCCACGAACCGGTCGCCAATCGCTTCTTGCACGGCGCGGCCCCCCGTCACCGAACCGGTAAAAGCAACGAAATCGACCGCCTCATCACGCATCAGAGCAGCCGCGCCATCGTGAGACAGGTGCAGCGGTTGGAACACCCCTTCCGGCATCCCCGCCTGGGCGAACGCGGCGGCGAACCTTTCGGCGCAAAGAGGCGTCTGATGCGAATGTTTTAGAATTACCGTATTGCCCGCCAACAGCGCGGCCCAAATGGAATTCACCGCTGTCAAATAAGGATAATTCCAAGGTGCGAGGACAAAAACCAAGCCAAGTGGCTCACGGCGGATAAAGCGCGTAAAACCCGGTTGAAAAAGCGGCTTGATATCCGCCAGGGCCTCCGGCGCGATCGAGATCATATGGCGGGCGCGTTCTTCGAATCCATTTATCTCGCCACCAGCCTGCCGCACGGGCCGGCCCATTTGCCAGGTCAGTTCAAGTGCGATCTCTTTACGGTCCATCGCAATGAAGTCGACGGCACGCGACAAAATCGCCTGACGCTCGCCAATCGTCATCGCCCGCCACACCTGCCCCGCCGTCACCGAGCGCTCCAACGCGGACGATACTTCCACTTCGTCGGCAAGGGGACGTTCGACGAAGACTCGGCCATCGATGGGAGATATGCAGCGCAGTATTTCAGTCATCGTTTGCGCACGTGAGATCCCGCACGCCCGAGAGGCGCGCGCGAGGTGTTGGAATTCTGGTTTTGGAGGTCGGCATCCACGGATGTTTTCTCTTTCACTTGCAGGAATAGTGCAATTGCTCTTTCTGCGATGGAACCGGACACTGGTGCAAGAGGAACTTATCGGCTTCATGCATGACAAATGCCTCGCGCTTTGCGACCATGGCGGGCGCAGACAGGAGCAGTTCATGACAATCCTTGCCCTTGACCAAGGCACGACCAGCACAAGAGCAATCATTTATAGCACCGACGGCAAACCGTTAGGTCATGCCCAGCGGGAATTGCCGCCGATTTATCCATTCTCTGGTTGGGTAGAACATGATCCGGAGACGATTTGGGCCGATACGATAGCGGTTTGCCGCGATGCAATCGCGTCCACCGGCATGAGTGCCACCGAAATTGCGGCAATCGGTATTACAAATCAACGTGAGACAACGGTGATTTGGGATCGTTCGACCGGCAGACCGATACATAATGCGATTGTTTGGCAAGACCGACGTACCGCCGACGTTTGCGCCCGCCTTCGCGCCGACGGCCATGAAACACTCGTTCAGTCGAAAACCGGCCTCCTTCTGGATCCTTACTTTTCAGCAACAAAGATCGACTGGCTGCTCCGCAATATCAATGGTGCGCGCGAACGCGCGAATGCGGGGGAGCTTGCCTTCGGTACGATCGACAGTTTCCTGCTATGGCGGATGACAAAGGGGCAGGTTCACGCAACCGACGTGACAAATGCCGCCCGCACATTGCTGTTCGATATTCATAAACAAGACTGGGACGACGACTTGTTGAAGATGTTTCGGGTTCCGCGCGCGATCCTGCCAACGGTCCATGACAATACCGCGGATTTTGGCACAACGGACTTGGAAATATTCGGTGCGGCTATCCCTATTGCGGGTATGGCCGGCGACCAGCAAGCAGCGGCGGTGGGCCAGGCCTGTTTCGAACCTGGCATGGTTAAAGCGACTTATGGAACCGGGTGTTTTGCGTTGTTGAATACCGGCGACAAGCCCGTACCGTCCGCGAACAAGCTTTTGACAACGATCGCGTATCGTCTCAAAGGACGAACCACCTATGCCCTTGAGGGAAGCATATTTACCGCGGGCGCAGCGGTTCAGTGGTTACGGGACGGCGTTGGCGTCATCGAACGTGCGGAAGAAACCGAGGCGCTGGCGCGCGCCGCCAATCCCGAAAGTGCGGTCTATATGGTCCCGGCCTTCACCGGCCTTGGTGCGCCTTATTGGGACCCAGCGGCACGCGGTGCAATTTACGGCCTGACTCGCGACACCGGCCGCGAGGAGCTGGCGCGCGCAACTCTAGAAGCAGTGTGCTACCAGACTTGTGACTTGTTCGAAGCCATGGCCTCGGATGGTGCCGTGGCGCCGGAAGCCCTGCGAGTCGACGGCGGCATGATCGCGAATGACTGGGCCATGCAATTCCTCGCCGACATCCTGGATTTGGCTGTTGAACGACCAATGACGGCGGAAACAACCGCACTCGGCGCGGCCATGCTAGCCGGCATGCAAGTCGGCCTTATGAAAGGTCCGCTCGTCCTCGCGCAGCGCTGGCGCAGCCATTCCCGTTTCGAACCCCGGATGAGCGCGGCCGAACGTTCGCGTCGCTACGACGGTTGGCGCGATGCCGTCCGCCGGACCCGTAGCGCCAAGGATTAAATTATCTAACCGCCATAGAAGACGTTGTCGCCCAGCTCTTTCATCTCAAGGATCGCTTCGTCGGGCCGGCCCTCGGGACTTTTTGCGACATGGGCATTCACGACTTCGCCGACGACGATATGGTGGTCGCCTTGTTCGACGATTTCGACGACTTTGCATTCCACGCTCGCCTGAGCGTTCTCCAATATCGGTGACCCGGTAACCGCACCCGCCTCAAAGGGCTCGCCGCTGACCTTATTGCCGTCGACCTCAGCGGGTTTGAAAAACGCGAACGCCTGTCCCTGCTGCCCCTTGCCCAACATATTCAAGGCAAAGCCGCGCGTTTCATTGACCGCGACGAGAGCACCGGAATCCACTTTCACGCCAATAGCGACCAGCGGCGGGTTAAACGATGTCTGTGTTACCCAGTTCACGGTCGCGGCGGCAACCGAACCGTCCCCAGCCTTGGCAGTCATTACATAGATCCCATAAGGGATCATTCGCAGCGCCGTTTTTTTCGCATCATCGTCCATGTCGAAACCTCTCTGCCAAAATTATATTGTCTGGTTTTAAGATTTACACGGCGCGTTGGTGTGCGGTCAATGCGAGCGCTTAAAGGTCGGCAATGCGGCCATTCCCTTTTTCCCGATCGATGCTGCTCACCGGTTGGACAGGCCGCGATCGCCTCCTATAATCGTCGGTAAAATACGCCAATCGGCAGGTTGGAACATGGAACTAGGGTATATCGGGCTTGGCGCCATGGGCGGCGCGTCAGTGTCCGGCGGTCCGCGTGGCACCGACGCCGGCACTATCACGGGCGGCACCTGGGTGCATGCCTATTTGCACAGGGTCGACGGCGTTCTCTCCAACGCATGTCACTGGTATCGACACGCCGACAAGCCCACCTCGGCCACACCGCTTAACGAAGAATGGGTTGCGTTGACGCGGGTGGTGGCAATGCGAGTCCGATCATAACGACAAAGGAAAATTAAAATGACAATGTTCAAATTCGACCATATCCATCTGCGCAGCCCCAATCCGAAGGAAACCGCCGCCTATTACGAACGGATGTTCGACGCAACCGTGATCCGGTCCGAGAAGGGCGGCAAGCCGCGCGTCGACGTCAATCTGGGCGGTCAAATGGTATTCATTGCACCGGTCGGACCGGACGACGGCACCGCCGACGCACCGCGACAGCCCCATATGGGGCTGGAGCATCTTGGCCTGATCGTCACCGACATCGACGACGTTGTCGCTGGCTTGAAGGCCAAGGGCGCGGAATTCACCATGGAACCAACGACAATTCGCCCCGGGACGCGCATCGCCTTCTTGCGCGGGCCGGAGAATGTCTCGATCGAATTGGTCGACCGCAACGCATAGAGCTTTTCAGCAAAACAGTTCGCGAAGTTTTTCCTTCGCATCGGACGGTAGCGTCCCGGCGGCGGACGACGAGCCGCGCCGGACGCCCAGCCCGTGCAAGTCGACCATGAGTTCCGCCGCCTTCACCACTGCTGTACAGCAATCTAGGACCGGGACTCCGTCGACCTCCCGCACCCCTCGGTCGATCAGAAACATGTTTAGCGGATTGCCGGCGACCATCAGCATGGCGGCGCCGCGCGCGATCGTCCGGCGAGCGGCGTCAGCGAACAAATCCACATACCGGTCGGGATCCTCGTACATCTTAGGAAAATCCTCGTAGGTCAGGGCCAGCCCCTCACCCGCGACCATGCGTTCCGCCAGCCCGTAGCGCTTCGCCAGACCGGCAACATTTCCCAGCATCGCGGCATTGTGGGTCACGAAGGCGAAAGCCGGGGCGAGTTGGCAGGCGAGATGCATCGAACTTTCGCTGATGTACACGACCGGAATGTCCAGCAGCTCGCGCATTTCGTAATAGCCGTGATCGAGCGTATTGATAATTGCGACCACATCGAAGCCCTTCGCCTCCGCTTGCAGCACACTCTTGATCATTAGACTGGTTACGACATGAAACGAGGCGCGGTAACGGTCCTTGCCGAAAGGTGTTCCGCCGATCCCGAACGTTTCCAAGTGGGTATCGGGCCTTGCTACGGCCGACATGTGCCGTGTGACGGACTGTTCATACCGGCGCCCATAGGGCGTCGCCGCATCGGCTGTCAGGGCGCTCCCGCTTTGTAGCCAAATTTTCATCTTTGCATCATCTCCGAACGGCTTTTCCCTAGCGCGTCTATCTCAAAAATACCCCCATACCGGAGGCCCGCCAACAAGTCCTTCGCGAACCGGTGTCGATTTCATATGCTACTGTCTTTTGGCACATTACGGACTGTTGGAGGGGAATCGGCATGAAAATCACCAGCTATGAAGCGACCACGCTGAACGTACCGGAAGACGAACCGCTGGCGAACATGCCGGAGGAAAAAGGCCGTACCCGTCCCGTCGTGGTCCTGCGCCTGCGCACGGACAATGGCATTGAGGGACTCGGCGTGACCTTCTACGGCGGTAAGATGACCGGCAGCCTGCGTGTCGCGGTCGAGGAATTGGCATCTCTCACTCTCGGTGAGGATCCGTTGCGGATCGAGAATATCATCGCCAAGCTGCGCGCCGCCGCCGATTCAAGCGGACCGGGCGGCATATTCACGCTGGCACTGTCCGCCATCGACGTCGCGCTGTGGGACATCAAGGGAAAGGCGCTCGACCAGCCGCTCTGGAAGCTGCTCGGCGGCCACCGCGACCGTGTTCCGACCTACGCCTCTGGCGCGTTGCGCCGTGGCCTCACCGACGATCAGGCACAAGAAGCCGCGCGCAGACTGGTGCAGAAAGGCTTCCGGGAAATGAAGACACAGATGGCCCTGCCCGGCAATCCGGCACCCGCCGATGAAATACGCCGCGTCAGCGTGGTGCGCGAGGCCATCGGTCCGGACATCAAGTTGATGTGCGACATCAACCAGCGCTGGCGCCCGGAACAGGCGATAGACATCGGCAGCCGGGTCGAGGATATCGGCCTGTTCTGGCTAGAGGACGTCACTACCGCAGACGACTATGCCGGCCTCGCCCGCGTCACGGCCGCGCTCAACACGCCGATCGCCGGCGGCGAATATCTCTGGGGTATCGTCCCTTTCCGGCACATGATCGAGGCCCGGTCCGTCGATATCGTCATGGTCGACATCGCCCGTGCCGGCGGCGTCACGCCGTGGATGAAGATCGCCGGCATGGCCGAGGCCTTCAACCTGCCGGTCGTTAGCCATGTAATGCCGGAAATCCTCGTCCACGTCGTCGCCGCCTGCCCAAATGGCCTGACGGTGGAATACATGCCCTGGATGCTGGCCCTCTACGAAGAGACACCGGCGATCGAGAATGGCGAACTCGTCCTGACGGACAAGCCGGGGTTGGGATTGAAGTTCGACGAGAAGGCGATCGCGGCGTTCAAGGCATAGTTTACAGCCAACGACGAACCGATCCCATATAGTCGCGGTAGGCGTCACCGAACTTGGCTTCAAGGTAGCGTTCTTCGCGGGCAATAACGCCGTATCGCAAAGTGACAAGGGCCGGCACCAGCATCGCTGCAACCCATAGCCCACCGAACGCCGCCGCTATACCGAGATGAACCAAAGCGAGTCCCACATACATTGGATTGCGCGTAAAGCGGTACGGCCCGTTGGCCACCAGCGCCGTCGTCGGCTGCCAGGGTTCCGCATTCGTGCCGGCGCGGCGAAACCCGAAGAGGGCGGAAAACGCGAGTCCAAAGCCCACCAGCGCCAAAAAGCCACCAACTGGATAGCCAACGGCGTTCGGGATCACCAGTGATGGCCATAGATATTCGAGGCCGAAGCCGGTCAGCAGCGCCGCCAGTACAATCAGTGGCGGCGGCGCGATGACGCCAGGATTATCGCGGTCCGTCGACGACATGGCCTATTTGAAGCTGGAAATTTCGGTTTCCTTGCAGGTGATGAACTCAAGCAGCGCCGGCACCCCAGCCTGCGTCTGTTCGATACCGCGCCTGATTGCCGGAATGATCTCATCCGGTTCGGTCACGCGCTCGCCATAACCACCGAAGGCACGCGCCATCGCCGCATAGTTGCCGGAAATATCTGTAGCGCGGTATTTCTCGGTCGACTGCTCCATGATGTTCAGCTCTATCGCCATGGAGAAATTGTTCAGCAGAATGGACAGGATCGGTATGCGCTCGCGCACCGCGGTTTCGAAATCCATGCCGGTGAAGCCGATTGCCGCGTCTCCCCAGACATTGATGCAAAGCTTGTCGGGCTTCGCCAACTTGGCACCCATTGCCAGGCCCAGCCCATAACCGAGCTGGGTCGTTTTACCCCAGCCGATATAGCTGAGCGGCGTGGTCGATTCCCAGAACGGCGACAACTGATCGCGCGGGCTACCGGCATCGTGCGTAATGATCGTATTGTCCATATCGACCGTGTTGGCGAGGTCGTGCAGCACCCGGTAGGGCGACAGCGGTGTCTCATCCGAGGTGTGCTTCGGCGCCCATTCCGCCAGCCAGGGTTCCTTGATCGACCGGACTTCCGCCGCGACCGGCGCCGCGTCCCGCGCGCCACCCAGTTTCGCTTCGATCGCCGGGATCAACGCGTCCAGGGTCAATGCTGCATCGCCGATCAGCGCATGCGCCGCGACGACATCCTTGTTGAGATCGCCGGGGTCGAGCGTCGCATGAACGATGGTCTTGCCCTTCGGCATGCCGACACCGAAGCTGGTCTCGGTAAAACTGCAACCGATGCCGAAGATGACGTCGGATTTCTGCAGGAATTCGTGCAGGGCTTTCGGTACACCACGACCGCCGGCACCAAGAGAAAGCGGATGGGTCTCGGGGAAAGAACTCTTGCCGCCGAGGCTGGTGGCGACCGGGGCGGCCAGCATTTCGGCGAGTTGTTTGAGTTGCGGCCAGGCCTCGGCGTAGTGGATGCCCTGACCCGCATAAATCACCAGCCGCTTCGCGCCAGCCAAGACTTCCGCCACTGCCTCGACCGCCACCGGGTCGGGTCCGAAGCGGGTGCTAAGCACCGGCGTGTAGTCGAGCTCGCCCTCAAAATCCTCGCCGAAGATGTCGGTCGGCACCTCGATCAAGGCCGGGCCAGGGCGGCCGTTGCGGATCGCGGTAAAGGCGCGCCGCATGATGTTCGGTATCTCCTGCGAAGACGTGACCGGCTCGGCCAATTTAGTGATGTGCTGGAAATTGAGCACCGAATTGAAATTCGGCTGCATATGCGCAATGCGGCGCGCATAACCCATCGGCATCACCAAGATGGGCGCGGATTCGCCAAACGCTTGCGCCACGCCACCGAAGGCGTTCTCCGCGCCGGGACCGTGCTGCATACAAAATACGCCGATATTCTTGCCGCTCGACAGCCGCGCCATGGCATCCGCCATGTGCAGGCCGACACGCTCCTGGCGCACAATCACGGTCCTGATGTCGGCACGCGCGGCGTACTCGATGATGTGGTTGACCGGATACGCGATCAAGGTTTCGACGCCTTCGCGTTTGAGAATTTCGGCAATTGCCTCAGCGGATTTCATGACGTTCTCCCTAAAATTCTAGATCGCTCAGCTTTCGATAACCTTTTCCGTCATCCCGGATGCCACCGACTTATTGATCGCATCATAGACTTCTATTCCATGAATTGCGTCCGACGCTGGAAGCGGGTAGCGCGGGCCACCCGTAATCGCGGCGGCAAAGGCCTCCAGTTCGGCACGCTCCTTATCGAACGCTCCGAAGTCGATCACTTCCGTCTCGCCCTCGACAGGGCGCACTTCGAAATGTGATTCATTGCGGATTTCAGCCGAGGCCTTCGACCCGAAAACACGAACGGATTGCGTGTAAACGGTGGCCGCCATGGTGCCAAGGTACCCCGTCATACCGTTGTCGAATTTGAACAGCATCGACGTCGTGTCATCAAGATCGATGGAAACCACGCGGCGCAAACTCACGCAATGCACTTCGGAAATCCGGCCGAACAGGCCTATGAGCGTATCGACCATATGGATGCCCATGCCGCTCATCCCGCCGGCGGGGCTTTCCTCCCGTTGCGCCCGCCACCCGTCCTTCACCCATTGCAGGCCGCCTGGTGCCGAGAAATTGGTTTCCACGTGCAAGATAGTTCCCAGGGACCCACTATCGATCCGTTTCTGCAATTCAGCCCATGACGGCATGAAGCGGCGATTGTGGCCAAGCGCCAAAACGACACTCGCTTCTTCCGCCGCCGTAACCGCTTCGACCGCCGTGGCGGCCGACATCGTGAACGGCTTTTCGACAAAGACGTGCTTGCCGACCGCCGCGGCTTGCTTGATTTGCTCGACATGCTGGGAATGCGGCGTCGCCAGTACGATGGCGTCTATATCGGGATCGGCGAGAACCGTTGTATAATCGTCACCGATGGGAAAACCCTTTTCCGCCGCATAGGTTTCCGCTTTGGAAACAGTTCGCGTTACACCGGCGGTAAACTTTATGGTTTTGCTCTTACCATGCACCGAGTCCACAAGGATTTGTCCCCAGCGGCCCATTCCGACAATGGCGGCTTTTATCACGCAATACTCTCCTCAACTGAAATTGACACTGTTGTATCCGATTTAACCTGATCATCCATATTGCACGGCGGCGCGGCCGATTTTTTCGCGCGCGACGACCAGTTTCATAATCTGCGCCGTGCCGTCGCCGATTTCGAGGCCGATTACCTCTCGCAAGCGTTGCTGATGCGGCAGATCCCGGGAATAACCGGAATGGCCATGCGTCAGCAGGCATTGATGGATGATGTCGACACAGGATTTCGGCGCGAGCCACTTCGCCATCGCCGCTTCACTTGTGTGCGGCAAACCCGCATCGCGTCGCCACAATGTCTCAAAACAGATAAGGCGCGCTGCCTTGTATGCCGTCTCGGCTTCGGCGAGCGGGAAGCTGACACCCTGGAACTGCGCCAACGGCATGCCGAAGGCCTCACGCTCGGTGATAAAGGGCCACGTCTCGTCCAACGATGCCCGCGCCGCGCCAAGGCACATCAAGCCAATCAGGGCGCGGCTGTAGTCGAACCCCTGCATGACCTGCCGGAACCCCTGCCCTTCATCGCCGAGCATGTTCTCCGCCGGCACGCGCACTGAATCGAAAAACACAGACCCCCGGCCAACCGCCTCCGACCCCAGATCGGAAAAACGCGATTGCGTGATCCCGGGATCGTCCAGCGGCACGAGGAATGCGCTGACGCCACGCGCACCGTCATCCGTGCCACTGGTCCGGGCGAAAATAACCGCGGCGTCCGCCTGGTCGGACAGCGACATCGACGTCTTCTCGCCGTTCAGGACATATTCGGTATTGCCGGACCGTTCCGCCTTAAGTTGAAGGTTCGCCGCATCCGACCCGCCGCGCGGTTCGGTCAGGCCAAGCCCCACGATCGCATCCCCAGATACGATGCGCGGTGCCCAGGCTCTCGCGACCTCGGGTTTCGCATGGGTCACGATGATCTGCCCCATGAGCGACGCCAGGAGCTGGATATAGGAAACATTCAAATCCGCATAGGCGATCTCTTCGATTATCAGCCCAGCGGTTACACCGTCGAGATTTATTCCGCCAAACTCTTCGGGAAGATCACCGGCGACGAGACCCAGCGCACCCATCTCCTTCACCAGACTACGTTCGATTCGTCCCGTGCCCTCGCGCGCTTGATAGTCCGGTGCAATCTTTCCCCGTGCAAACCGGCGGGCCGTTTCCTGAACTGCCTGTTGTTCGTCCGTAATCCCGAATTCCATAGCTGCCATCGTCTCAATGTTGATTGAAGCCTAGCGCCATCATAGTGTGCCGCGGCACAACAGGGCGAACAAAGATGGCTGCAAACGATCTTAAATTCGGTTCGAGCGACGCGGAAATGGTCGCGCTACCAACGGTGTTCGCACCGGACCTCTTCAAAGACAAGGTAGTCCTTGTTTCCGGCGCGGGCAGCGGCCTTGGAAAGGCCATTGCTGTCTTGTTCGCCAGGCTTGGTGGGACACTTGTCGTTTGTGGCCGTAACCCGGAGAAAATCGAAGCGGCCGGCGCGTTTTTCCGAACGCTTGGCAGCGACGTCATGGTGCATGCAATGACCATTCGTGATCCCGATGCCGTCACGGAGATGATGAACGCCGTTGACGAACGCTATGGCCGGCTCGATGTCCTGATCAACAATGCCGGCGGTCAGTTTCCCCAGGCGGCCATCGACTATTCGATCAAGGGTTGGAACGCGGTCATCGACACGAATTTGAATGGCACCTGGCACATGATGCAAGCCGCCGCACGGCGCTGGCGCGACAAGGAACAGCAAGGCACCATCGTTAATATTGTCGCCGACATCTGGCGCGGCATGCCGGGAATCGCGCATACCTGCGCCGCACGGGCGGGTGTCATCTATCTGTCAAAAAGCGTCGCCATAGAGTGGGCGCCAATGGACATTCGTGTGAATTGTGTCGCGCCGGGCTGTGTCGAAAGTACGGGGTTCAACAACTACCCCGAAGAAGGCGCCGCGACCTTTAATGAGTCGAACCCCCTGCGGCGCACCGGCGACGAGCAGGATGTCGCCGAGGCCTGCGTCTATCTGGCCGCGTCTTCCGGCAAGTTCGTGACGGGCGAAGTCATCACCGTCGATGGCGGTCAGCAGCTCTGGGGCGACCCCTGGCCGACAGGACGTCCCGACTACTTCAAGCTCTAAGTTATTTTTACCCGCCAATGCGACGGCACGGCCCCAGCGACGGGGCTGCGGAAGGTATAGAGTTTGTCATCCAATAGGTTGCCCATATAGGCGGTTCTCCGGTCCGGCCCGCCGAACGCGATGGAGGAAATGCTGCGCGCCACGTCCGATACGACCGAACCCATATGCTCCCGGCCCAACTCTCCGTTCAGGAAGGCCGCTTCCACTGTTGCCAGCGCATCGGCATCACAATCCTCGAACACGATCGCCTGATCGCCGTTTGGCGCAACATGAACCAGCCGGTTCGATACCACGCTGGTCATCCAGATACCGCCATCCACATCGAAGGCAAGGCCATCGGG
>JAJFJC010000498.1 GCA_021774385.1 Alphaproteobacteria bacterium | reverse complement strand
GTTTTGTGTGCTTGGGCTCAGGGCCGGATTGTTTGCGTCGTCTTGTGCTTTGAAGATTTCGCTATCTGTGACGTTCGAGAAATGACTGCTTCGGACGTTCACCGATGGGGTGGCGGTCCCGTCGGGGTTGAACGTCGGGTTGGTCATTACCCGGATCGGTGGGGTCGTTGTTTCCGTTTGTCTCCAACGCTGGTAGCTGCTGCTTGATGTGACGCTGGCGGCCACGCGGGCAGCCGATGATTGACTTCTGGTTGTTGCCGTAGTGCGAGTAGAAGGATTACCTCGGCTGATGGCTCTAGGGGTAGTGCGAGTAGAAGGATTGGCTCGGCTGATGGCTCTAGGGAGGGCGCGTCGTACGGTTTTGGCTCGTCTGATGCTGGTGAAGCCGTCGATTCCGAGTCGGCCGTCGGGGTCGAAGTATCTGAGTGGGTTGGCGGTGGCGTAGGTGTATCGGTTGAGGCTGATGGGGGTGGCGAGTTCGCCGTAGATGGCGTCTCGGTTGTTGAATGTGCCGGTGGCTGGTGTGTACCAGCGGGCTCCCATCCAGACGTCGCCGGTTTCCGGTGAGGTCCAGTCGCCTTGGTATCCGACGTCTACTTGGGTGCCGGTCTGTCCCGCAGGGGTCCCGAATGGGTCATAGAGGCTCGACGCGGCGACGGTGCCGTCGACGTTGATGCGGGTGGTGAGGTCGCCGTGGCGGTCGAGCACAGCAACCGTTGCGGTGGTGCCGTTGTTGATCGATGAGAGCCGTCCGCCGGGGGTCCGGCCGTAGGTGGCGTTTCCGTCGGTGACCGGGTCGAGTTCGCCGCCGTTGTAACCGAAGTCGGTGCCGTTTCGGGCTGCGATTCGGTCGAGGCTGTCATAGCTGTACGCCACCGCGGCTTGGCCGTCTGGGGTGATGGCGGTCATGCGGCCCAGGTTGTCGAAATCGACATCGACACCATCGGTACCGGTGACAGCCGCGAGGGTGCCTCTGGGGTCCCACGTGTAGTTTCCGGCCGGTGAGGTCTTGAGCTGGTTGCGTTCGTTGTAGGTGAACGAGTCGGCGCCGTGGGTGAGCCTGTTGCCGTTGGCGTCCCAAGTGATTGCGGTGGTGCCGGCCGGGTTGGTGTAGGAATCGAGCCGGCCTGCTTCGTCATAGGTGTAGGACCACAAACCGGCTGACGGGTTCGATCCCGCGGTGATGTCACGGGTCTTGACGTTGCCGTCGTAGTCGTAGGTGTAGTCAACCGCCCACGGTGTGGCCGCCCCTGCCGTCCACGTGTCGGTGGCGAGCCTGGCGGCGTCGTCGTAGGTGTAGGTGCGGGTTCCGGCGGTGCCGTAGTCGATCGATTCGACCTGCGACGCGTCGGTCCACAAGTATGTTGCAGTGAGCGCAGTCTGGGGATCGGTGAGCGTTTCGAGTTCGCCGCGGTCGGTCCACGTGTAGTTCCACGTACCCGCAGTGTCGTCGCGTTGCGTCAGCCATCCCCGTTTGTCATAGCTGTACACGGCGTCGCCGGCCGGGCCAACTGAGCCGACCAGCAAGCCGCGGTCGTCGTACTGGAACGTCTCAGTGCCTCCGGGATGACCAGCCGAGACGCGTCGCCCTGCGGCGTCATAGACAAAGGACCGGCTGTCGGTTCCCGAGATTTGGCTGGTGAGCCTTCCCAGTTCGTTGAATTCGTTGGTGACGTCAACCCCGCCTGGATACCGATCGGTGACCGGAAGCCCACCGGCGTTGTAGATCGTCCGGAACGTACCCTCAGGTGCGTTTGGATACGCGTCGGTGGCCGGTTCGATTGTGTCCTCCGGGAGCCCCCACGTGTTGAACGTGTAGACCCAATCTTCGAGTCTGCCGTCGGTCACCCGTGTCGTGTTTCCGGCAGCGTCATAGCCATAAGAGAACTCATACAACGGCTCCGACGAACCGCCGCCTCCTCCGCCTCCGGTGGTTTGGGCAGCCCAGTTGACAGCGGCGTCAAACAGCGACCATGCGTCGTTGGTGAGCACCGGCAGCGAGTCGTCGTTGAACGCGTATCCGACACGACGCGCCGGGGCTGGTCCTGCCGGCATGGCCGCACCGGTCTCGTAGGCGAACCCTGAGATCTTCGTCGAGTTCAGCTGGGTGATGACCAGCGCTCCCGAACCCAAGAACGAAGGATTCAATGCGTAGATACCCGCCGATGCCAACGTCAATTGCCCTGTCAGACCGGCTGCCAGTTCATGGCCCACAGCAACGATCGAGTGGTCTCCGGTCGTGCTGTAGTAGCCGTTGTTGGTCGTCATCCCCATCGAACTCCAGTTGTAGGAATGAAGGTTGACCTGCGGAATCGTTGAAGACGAATACTTTGTTCCGAACGGCCACGACACCGTGCGGGACACCACCACAAGATCACCGACGGTCTGTTCGGGATCTGAATCATCAGCGATCGTCACAGAGAATCCAAGACCAACCAGACGAGCCTGCAAAATAACCTCACCCGCACTCAACGAACCTGAATTACCATCCACCAGAATCGACGAACCGCCGCTACCGCC
>JAJFJC010000497.1 GCA_021774385.1 Alphaproteobacteria bacterium | reverse complement strand
GAGTTCGAATACGTTGCGGCTGTATTCGGTTCTGTTCTCCTCGCTACGCGAAAGCGCCCGTTGCATCCCTTCGAGGCCATCCGCCGTTTGCTCCAGCAGGGCCTGAATATAGGCCGGGACGGATTGGTCGCCACCTTCGCTTCCGATGGCACCACTGCCAAGGCGGGTCAGACTGGAGAGCCATTCCTCAAGCTCATTGTAAAATCGGTTTTGTGCCTGGCCGGCCTGTAATTCCAGAAAGCCCAAAACCAAGGAACCCGCCAATCCGAACAAAGAAGAACTGAACGCCGTGCCCATTCCCGAAATTGGCGCCTGTAAACCTTGCTTTAGCTCACTAAACGCATCGTTCAAATCGTTCCCAGCGATGTTGAGACCGCCCACGACACTACCAACCGCCTGGACCGTTTCCAGTAATCCCCAAAAGGTCCCCAGTAAGCCCAAAAATACCAGTAGCCCAATCATGTAACGGGAAATTTCACGGCTTTCGTCCAAGCGCGCCGCTATACCGTCGAGCAGGGTCCGCATGGCGAGGGTGGATAAGCTGATGCGCTCCGAACTTTCGCCCAACATCGTCGCCATCGGCGCCAAAAGACGCGGCGTGGCGGCGCTCGTTACAACCATGCTTTCGCGGCGAAAGCTTTCAATCCATGCAATTTCACCACGCAACATCGTGACGGTTCTAAAGGCATGAATGATGCCGATCAGCAAGACGCCGAGAATGACGCCATTTAGAACCGTGTTCGCAACGAATGCCGCGCGTAGTGCCGGAAATAGCAATGCCACGGTCGCCGCGACGACACCGAGGAAGAATGCCATTCGCGTGAGGAAACGCGAGGGCTGGGTCACGCGCTGAACCTCCATCGCTGTCTCCGTCAAGGGGTAGGGAGTAGACCGACCGCCATTATGGCGTATCGCGATTTAAAGTTAAGGATCCGCTTGTATGTAAATTCAAACATGCACGGAGGCTTGGGTGAAAATGCCACCATTTCATGGTATTTCTGTGGCGGATCGCAACGCCGCGAATATTCATGATTCTTGAGATTGCGGAGATCATGACTTGGGAATGATCACATCGACACGATCGGGATTCCCGCCATCGTCCTTCTTGCCTAGGGCCCGAACATCGATTCGCGTGCTGCGGACCCCCTTCTTCATCAAATAGGTACGGACCGACAGAGCGCGGAAGAGGGACATTCTCCGCGCTTGGCTTGCTGAATTACCATCACCATTCGCATAACCGTGCAGTTGAACACGAATGTCTGAATCCCCTGACATGCGCGCTACAAGCTTATCCAAAGCCCCGATCGCGCTTGACGGAAGGTCAGACGACTTGGCGTTGAACCCAACTTGAATTGTCCCGTCGGCCGTCGTGCCGGTTGGTGGCGTACGGGACGCGACTTGCGTGGATTTGGGTGTCATGGCGGGCGGCGGCGGTACGTTTGGTTTCGGCATCGATTTTTTTGCCGCAGCGACGACCGGTTTTTTAGGCGGTGCCGGAACCGCGGAGCGGGACGGCGTCGCGGGGACTCTCTTTGCCACCGAAGGCGCCTTGGCCAACCTTGGTGGGCTTGCCTTTGGAAGACTTCGAGGTGCCGGCGGCGCGGCAACACGTTTCGCGGAGGAGGGGGCAGCCGGCGGTGGTGGGATCCGCCGACCCGAAGCTACTGGAACAGCAGCTTTTCGGGCCGCCCGCACCGGTGCGGGCGCTTTTGGCGCCGGACGACGTGCGCTCTTTATTGGCGGTAGCGCCTTTGGCGGCGGCGGCGCTTTTACCGTGGGGCGAGCAGGCGGTGGGCTAAGCTTGGGAATTGAGGGCCTCGGCGGCACAACGGTTCTGCGCGCAGGCGGCGCGGCGGCGGCACGTTGGCTCGGAGCCGATGTCCGCGCGGTGCTTGGCGATGCCGCCCGTGCCGGCAACCCTTTAGGTAAAGTAATATTAGATTTCAGCGGTTGCGATGGTGGTGGTAACAAACCGCCCTTGCTGGTCGGCATCAGCGGCGTCCGTCCAGAACGCAACATTCCGGGCAAAGTCGGCTCCGGTCCCAGTTTATCAAGGACGCTAAGGTCGACGATAACGCTAGGCCGACTTGAACCTGTTGGGAAGACATACAGTTGCTGTTGCGCGACAGCGGGGGCCACCATCCACAACAACGCGGCCATGGCTAAACCCAAACGCCACGATTGTATACCCCGACACCGCCCTAAATTCAGAACACGCTTTTCCAAAATGGACGCCTATCCAATTACGTTATTTATCGCGCGATGCGCGCTTTTGATTGCGTTCGACCATAACTCAGGGCTGAACGGCGCACAACTATTTGTCCCTTGTTTCCGCGCCACGTAAAAGTTTTCTCAACGGCGAATGAAGTTGATCGTTTCCGGCGCAGATGTTTAGCGCTCCCAATTCGTAACGTCGCCCACTGATGTCCGTGACCTGTCCTCCCGCCTCGCGGACGAGTAAAACCCCCGCCGCGACATCCCAGGGATTCAAACCGTTCTCCCAAAAACCCTCATAGCGCCCGGCAGCGACATAGGCGAGATCAAGCGCCGCGGAACCAAATCGACGGACACCGGCACACACCGCCATGACGCCCCCCAATTGCTCTAGGAAAAGGGCATGGCCTGATCCGTCCTGAATACCAAGGAAGGGAATCCCCGTGGCAAATATTCCCTCGCGCATACGGCCCCGTCCCGACACGCGAAGCCGCCGGTCGTTGATATAGGCGCCCAAGCCGCGTTCGGCCCAGAATAATTCGTCCTTAATCGGGTCATAAACAATTCCCGCGATGACCTGACCGTCGCGTTCGAGGGCAATGGATATACAGAAGTGCGGCAAACCATGCAGAAAGTTCGTCGTTCCATCAAGCGGGTCTACGATCCACCGATGCCGACTATCGCCGCCCTTCGTCTCCCCCGATTCTTCCATGAGCAAGCCGAAATCGGGATGCGCCTGCATCAAGGACTTTCGTAGGATTTTTTCAGCTCTCGTGTCCGCGCTTGATACGAAGTCGGCGGGTCCCTTCCGGCTGACCTGAAGTTGCTCGACTTCGCCAAAATCGCGCACCAACTGGCGACCCGCCTTATCGGCGGCCATGGCCATGACGTTGATGATCGCGGATCGCAACGCCATGGCGCTTACCTCTTTATCGCTGAACCCTTACGGTGGGCCGTAATCAATCCTTGGCACGCCCGACATAGGTTGCATCGGCCGTATTCACAACAATTCGGGTGCCCGCTTCGATGTGTGGCGGCACCTGAACGCGAATACCGTTCTCAAGCATTGCCGGTTTGTAGGACGATGATGCCGTCTGCCCCTTTACCACCGGATCGGCTTCGGTAATTTCCATCGTCACGGATTCCGGTAGCGTTACACCGATCGTCGACCCTTCGAACGATTCGATCATGACGACCATGCCGTCCTGTAGAAACTGGGCGGCATCGGGACCAATAAAGTCAATATTCAACATCGTCTGATCGTAGGTCTCGTTATCCATGAAGGTGTAATCATCACCGTCCTTGAAGAGGAATTGTGCCTCTCGTTGATCGAGGCGCACGCGCTCAACCGTTTCCGACGATCGGAAGCGCTCGTTCAGCTTAGTGCCGTCTCGAATATCCCTGAGTTCGACCTGAAGATACGCGCCACCCTTGCCAGGCTGCGTGTGTTGGATCTTAATCGCGCGCCACAGACGGTTCTGGTGCTCGATCACATTGCCCGGACGAACGGCGTTCCCGTTAATTTTCATGGCTATAATTTTCGGTTATTGAATTGCGGCGGGTTTATAGCGGCTTCCCGGGTTTCAAGCAATGTCCGCCATGGCTTTGTTGAATAATTTAACCGCCGCCGCCGGGCCATCCGGATGGTCCCACACACCCGCGACGACGGATAGAAAGTCGGCGCCCGCGGTAATCAACGGCCTGCAGTTCTCAATCGTAATCCCACCAATGGCAACGCACGGCGTTTCCACTATCTCCTGCCACCAGGAAAGGATCGCGGGATCAGCCTTGAATTTCGGCGTCTTGGTGCCTGAGTTGAAAAAGGCGCCGAAGGCGACATAATCCGCGCCTTTTTCTGCTGCACGCATCGCGAGATCGCGCGAATCATGGCATGTCACGCCGACAATTGCATTGTCGCCAACAAGCCGTCTCGCATCGTCATAACCCGCATCTTGCTGCCCGACATGGACTCCATCACAGCCGGTTTCGACCGCTAAGTCGGGCCGGTCGTTCATGATGAGCGCGACACCACGATCTTGCGCGATGGGCCGCAAGATATCCGCCGCGCGCCGGATCACATCGTCATCGACGTCCTTGAGCCGCAATTGCACGCAGGCGACATCCCCCCCGTCGAGTGCCTGCGCGAGGACACCGCCAAATTCCGCCGGCTCAATACGCGGCGGCGTAATTAAATAGAGGCGGCAGCGATCCTGTGTATTCAAGCCTTGCCCTGATAAATTTGAGTAATGGTGCTCAGCAGTTCAATCGCTTCGGCCTTCGGACGTTGGAACGAATTCCGGCCGATAATCGATCCTGAACCGCCGCCGTCGCGAATTTCACGGATTTCGTTCAGAAGCCCTTCCGTTCCTTTCGCGGCACCGCCGGAGAAGACGACAATGCGGCGGCCGTTGAAGGCCGACTGCACGACATGCGCGATACGTTTGGTCAGGGTCGAGATGTCGATACCTTCCGCATCGTAGACCTTCTTAGCGTCTGCTTGTTCGATATGATCCGTCGGCGGTTTAACCTTGATGATGTGCGCACCGAGAAGGGCTGCCATATGGGCCGCATAAGCCGTCACGTCGATGGCGGATTCTCCTTCCTTGGAAAGATCACCACCACGGGGATAGGACCACAAGACGACGGCCAGCCCGACGGACTTGGCTTCCGCGGCAAGCTCTTGGAACTCTTCCATCATGTCGAACTGCTCATCGGATCCGGGGTAGATCGTGAAACCAACCGCCGCGCAGCCGAGCCGCAGCGCATCCTCGACCGTCCCATAGACGGTTTGATCCTTGGATGTCGCATGGCTGTTCGAACTGTTGCACTTCAAGATCGTGGGAACCGCGCCAGCGAAACTATCCGCCCCCGCTTCCAGGGCGCCCAATGGTGCGGCATAGGCCGACAAGTTGGCATCGACGGCGAGTTGATAATGATAGTGCGGATCGTAGCCTGGAGAATTTTTCGCGAAACTACGCGCGGGGCCATGCTCAAAACCCTGATCGACCGGAAGAATGACGAGCTTTCCGGTACCACCGAGCCGGCCATGCATCAGAATTCGGGCGAGGTTGGTCTTCGTGCCGGGGCAATCGCTCTCGTAATTCGACAGAATTTTTTTGACGCGTTGCGTAATTCTCATTTTGGCGGCTCCATTTTTATTCGGTTTCTGACTCAATACTCGACGACCGCGAAAAATTCAATAAAGGGCGTATCATCGCCGTGAATTTGACGGTTAGACTATAACACCGGTGGTGATACGATGAACGAATGATGGAAAAAGAAAAACAACCCGCCCATTTCGAGCCGACTCTAGAGGACGAATATGGCGCACAAGAAACCGTCGAGGCGCATACGCCATTCGTCAAATTCGTCGGCTATGTACTCATCGCGCAAACCGTCGGTCTTATGGCGTGTATCGGGGTTTATCAACGTTATGGGGATATTGAAGGCGTTCAGGGGGTCATGCTCGCGTCGGCGATGATATTTGGCATCGGCATGGCGACATCGGTAGCCGCTTATGTAATTTTTCGAACCGTAATAGCGATGTCCAACGAATCGATCCAGATGCGTGAGACGGCCGGCGGCGACGAAGAAGGAATCACAAGTGCCCGTGAAAAAAATTCCGAAGCCATGAAACGCGCTAAAAACGGCTTCAAGCTGTTAAATTTCTCAGGCGTCTGTTTCGTTGCCAGCACGCTAATCGGAATAAGCGGTCTCGTTTCCCTATAACCCACAAGAGGTCGGGCACTCAGCTTAGGACAGGCTTTTAAGATGCGCTAAATTCGCTTCGCGCAACTCGGGCTCCGTCAACCCAAGATCATAGGCGGGCGAAAGAATGAGTTCCGTCGCGGTAATCGAAATTTCGATAACGCCCGCGAATTTTTCCATGTAATCCGACCATTTTTCGACAAATGCCGCTTTTAGCGCATCCGTCATTTCGGCGTTACGGAGATATTTTGCCGTCCCCGAAACACGTACGGCCTTGCGGGCAAGGACATCGATAAAACAGACCTCGGTGTTAGGCCGTTTGCCGATATTCGCAATCGAGCCGGGCGACCGAAGATTGCCGAATGCGATCGTTTCGTCATCCAGAATCACGAATGTCGCTTTGGGGGAAACCGAAGGAGAGCCATCATCATTAATTGTCGCGACCATACCCGCGCTGTATTCGACGATGAGTTTTTTCATTTCCTGTGTAAGCATGGTCCACTACCTGCAAATTGTTTCGACGCAAAATCGATCAGCCGGCAGGCGGTTCAAGCCAAGCCAGGCATGCCGTCTCAAATGTATCGTGTGCCGTCAGTCCTGTTTCCAGATCCAGCGCATCCGGTCTATCCGTCAGCACGGTGGCGCCGGTTTGCGCCGCGATATCCTCAATCGCTATTTGCCTCGCACCGCGATAACGGATGAATTTAAAGCCATGCCGCAACGCCGCCATGGCGTGACCCGGCGCGGCCCCGCAATCCATCACCGCGTCGACATGGACGTCTGGATATGCATCGCGCGCCAATGAAACAAGTGCATCGAACCAACCCGCGCCGACATTCGCCGCTGCACCGGCGGTGCTTAACAGCGTAACCGGTACATTGAGCGCCTTGGCCGCGGTCAGCGCGGCCTTGGCCTGGACAAGGCTTGTGACCGTAACCGATTTACCGGCAGGCTTCAGATAAGTTTCCCCATCGCGACGGCGGTATCGGACATGCGGTTAGAAAAGCCCCACTCGTTATCGTACCAGGACAGAACGCGCACGAGCGTGCCATCGATAACTTGCGTCTGCGTCAGGTCGAACGTCGAGCTAGCCGGATTGTGATTGAAATCGGACGAGACCAGCGGGGCGTCATTCGTTTCAAGTACACCTTTGAGAGCGCCGCCGGCGGCCTGCTGAATCGCACCGTTGATTTCAGCGGCGTCGGTCTCGCGGGACGCGTCGAACTTTAGATCGATCAGCGAAACATTCGGTGTCGGTACGCGGATCGATGTTCCATCCAACTTACCCGCAAGCTCCGGCAGAACCAGCCCGACAGCTTTGGCCGCCCCTGTCGAGGTCGGGATCAGGGATTGCGATGCGGAGCGGGCGCGGCGTAGGTCTGAATGTAGCGTATCTACAGTCGCTTGATCACCGGTAAAGGCATGCACGGTCGTCATGAACCCGCGATCGATACCCACCGCTTGATGAAGAACGTGGGCAACTGGGGCAAGGCAATTGGTCGTGCAAGAGGCATTCGAAACCACGGTATGTTCGGCACCCAACTGATCGTGGTTTACCCCATACACAACGGTCATATCGGCCCCCGTCGCCGGCGCGGATACGAGAACCCGTTTGGCGCCTGCCTCGAGATGCATCGCCGCTTGTTCACGCGTGGTGAAAATACCGGTGCATTCGAAAGCGATATCGACGCCTAGTTCGCCCCAAGGCAGCTTAGTCGGGTCGCGTTCCGCGGTTACCTTGATCTTACCACGGCCCAGGTCGATCCAGTCATCGCCGGAGGAAACATCGCCGGGGAATGTGCCATGCACCGAGTCGTATTTCACCAGATGCGCGTTCGCGGCAACCGACCCCAAATCGTTAACACCGACGAATTCAATATCGTCGCGCTTCGATTCCATGGCCGCGCGAAGCACCAGCCGTCCTATCCGTCCAAATCCATTAATCGCCACCCGAACTGCCATGGGTCTTTCTCCTCGCTCGTAAGTTATGCTGTCTTAAACGCGCTTCCGCGCGGCATCCGCCACGGCCTTGGCCGTAATTCCAAAATGTTCATAAAGTGTCGTCGCCGGTGCCGAAGCACCAAAGCCCGACATGCCAACGAACGCTCCATCGCATCCAATATATCGGTCCCAACCTTGCGATACCGCCGCTTCCACCGCAACCCGCACGGTGCCCTTGCCCAAAACCGCCTGTCGATAGCCGTCATCCTGGCTATCGAATAGTTCATGACACGGCATCGAAATAACCGCGGTGCCGATACCGTCGGCTTGCAATAAATCACGGGCTTCACAGGCAAGGCTAACTTCCGATCCCGTGGCGAGCAGCGTAACCTTTCGCTCTCCATCGGCTTCCGCCAGCACATACGCCCCTTTGGACGATAAATTGCCGCCATCCATGGACGCCCGGAGTGTTGGAACACCTTGACGCGTGAGCGCCAACACGGACGGCGTGGCGTCGGATTTCAACGCCAGCGCCCAGCATTCAGCCGTTTCAACGGCATCGGCTGGGCGGAAAACATTGAGATTTGGCACCGCACGCAAACTCGCGACTTGTTCCACCGGCTGGTGTGTTGGGCCGTCTTCTCCGAGCCCAATGGAATCATGTGTCATGACATACACGACACGCAGCCCCATCAAAGCCGAAAGCCGAATAGCGGGACGGCAATAATCCGTGAAGATAAGGAACGTGCCGCCATACGGGATCAATCCGCCGTGCAGGGCGAGACCGTTCATCGCCGCCGCCATCCCGTGTTCGCGGACCCCGTAATAAATATAATCACCCGAGAAATTTCCCGCCTCGACGGCGGTCATACCGCTAGCCTTTGTCAGGTTAGAGCCTGTCAAATCCGCCGATCCCCCGGCGAGATTGGGAATCATACCGGCGAGCGCGTCCAGCGCCTTTTGAGAGGCCTGGCGCGTGGCGATTTTTGGCTGTTCGGCGACGAGGGTTTCCTTGTAGGCATCAAATTCCGCCTCCCAACCTTCTGGAAGAGCGCCGGAAATCGCATTTTCAAAGGCGGCCCTGGCATCGTCGGCCATTGCGTCGACGCGGCTTTGCCAATCGCTTCGCGCTTCTTTCCCCTGTCCGCCTACGTCTCGCCACGCCGCCAAAATATTATCGGGCACCTCGAAAGGCGCGTGTGGCCAATCCAACGCGCCACGCGTCGCCTCGATTTCATCCGCGCCCAACGGCGCGCCATGCGACCCCGCCGTACCACCCTTGTTCGGCGCGCCATACCCGATTACCGTCCGACACGCGATAAGGGAAGGGCGGTCGATTGCTTGCGCCGCATTGATCGCGGCGACAATGGCCTGCGG
>JAJFJC010000496.1 GCA_021774385.1 Alphaproteobacteria bacterium | reverse complement strand
ACAATGCCGGAAGTGCGTGCGGCGGGTTTGAATTTGCGGGGCTCTCCGCAGATGCGGCGCACCGCCTTCAATATGGGCGGCGGCACGCGCTGGCTACCGATTTCGTGTCTGCACCCTGGGAGCTGGGCCTGTGCGGGTATGCGCGGAAAGATTGCCCACAGCGAACCGCCTGATCTTTCGGCGCGCCAATTCATGGATAAGCACGGTTATAAGGGGCGCGGGCGTCAATTGACCGAAATGACGTTCTTACAACATTTGCCAGGTAGCGCCGATGATGTCGGTGTTCTTGGATTGATCGATGACGGGGTGCTCGATCTGCAAACGCGCTACAACCATCGTATCATCGAAGGATATAGCGCGTTGCCGCGGAGCCTCGCCAAGGGACTCGACATTCGCTTGGAGACAAAGGCGGATGTGGTTCATTGGGGTCCGGAAAAAGTTCGGGTCGAATTGCAGGGCGGCGAGGAAATCGAAGCCCGCGCGGTAATATCGACGTTGCCGGTCGGTGTTCTCAAGAGCGAGGCGGTTAAATTCGAACCCGCGCTGCCGGAATCCAAGCAATGGGCGTTGTCGCAGATGGAAATGGGCCCGATAACCAAAATTTTGATGCGTTTCAAGGAGCGGTTTTGGCCGGGATGGTTGGAGATGGCGGCGTCGGCCACTGGACCGGTAAACCTTTATTGGACGGTTTTTCGCAACCAGAAGGGCAAGCCTACCGCGTTAACCGGTTATTGTATCGGTCCGCGTGCCGCCGCGCTGGCTCGAGAATCCGACGAACGGGCCACGGAAATCGTGATGGACGATCTTCGTCGCATGTACCCCAAATCGAACCCGCACGACGCGCTGGCGGATATCCGGTTCGTGAATTGGGCCAAGGATCCCTTCGCCGGCGGTGGCTATACCTATTTGCGGCCCGGTGGCCGGGGCGCCCGCGAATCGCTGCGTAAAACAGACACCGGCGCACTATTCTGGGCCGGCTCGGGAACGGAATCGCAACCCGTATCGGAGCTTGTTGAAACGGCCTATCTGAGCGGCCTACGCGCGGCGGGTGAGGCGCGGGCGGCGCTTGAGGCGCGGTAACACCGCAGATGCCGCGCATTGTGTTTACGGCGCCTGATCGTGCGAGTTTCTTTGTTAAGTTAAGAGAAAATTCGGAATTGCACTTTAATATTATTTCTCAATTTCATTCAGCCTAATAATTGCATTTTAAGGTCCGAAAAACCCTTTCTCGTGACCTCGATTTCGGCTTATGATTAAAAACCAGAGAAAGCAGTTTGCTGTTCATTGACAATGGCTATTCGAGACGAACCATTAACGAGTGACCTTCTTGCCTTATTGGCGATAAGCCCGGCCGTTACGTATATCCGCGAATGTTCAAACCGTTATCCGTTGACGTTCCTTAGCGATAATGTCGGTGAATTTTTGGGTTTCGTACCCGATGCATTCCTTCGGGATGAAAGCTTCTGGATTGAGCGGGTTCACTCTGATGACCGTGCCGCGGCCCTGGATATTTTCGATGCCTTGTTCGAAACCGGGGACGTTTGTCACGAATATCGAATGCTGCATGAGGACGGTGCCTATCGTCTGATCCGCGATGTGCTTAAGCTCGACCGGGATGCGGCGGGCCAGCCAGTTAAAATCATCGGGTGTTGGACCGATATTACACGGCGCAAACAGACAGAGCGGATTCTTCACGACAGCGAAAAGAGATTCAAGGATTTCGCCGAGGCTTCGGCCGATTGGTTTTGGGAGATGGATGCCGAACTGCGCTTTACCTATATGTCGCCCAACGTGGAGGAAATTGTCGGCGTTGCACCGGAATGGCATTACGGAAAAACCCGGGAGGAACTGCTTGGCGACGATTACGACCAAGCGGTTTGGCGGGATCATCTTGACGCATTGAAGGCACACGAACCTTTCCGAAATTTTGTTTATAGGCGCGTCGGCAAAGGGGTCGAGGCTATGTGGTTGAGCGCCAGCGGGGTTCCCGTATTTGATGCCGATGGTTCGTTTCTCGGATACAGGGGAAGCGGCAGTGACGCCACGGTGCAGAAAAAAGCGGAAGAAGCCTTACGGCAGTCTAACGCGGCTTTGGAAAAGCGAGTCGAAATACGAACCACGGAACTGAAACGAGAACTGGTTGAGCGCAAGCAGGCTGAAACCGCTCTGCGCGAAAGCGAAGCGCAAATGCGTTTGGTAACCGATTCCCTGCCCGTTTTGATCGCCCAGTTTGATCGGGACTTTAATTACGTTTTCCTGAACAAGACCGGCGCGGATTGGTATGGGGTGCCGGCTGGGGGAAGCCTTGGCCATCCCATGGAAATTTTCGGCAAGCAGTCCGAGAGTTGGCGTGAGGAAATGGAAGAGGCGCTCTCTGGAAATGCGGTGTCCTACGAGCGTGAAATAGCCTATCCCGACGGGGTCACGCGCGGGATAAGAGGCATTTATGTGCCGAACATCGACGCGCATGGGACGGTCACGGGAATATTCGCTCTCAGCGAGGATGTCACGAAACATAATGAGCTTGAGCGCCAATTGCGACGCTCGCAGGAATTGGAAGCCGTCGGACAGGTCACGGGCGGTGTCGCACACGAATTCAACAATTTGCTCATGATGATAACCGGCAACCTCGATTTGCTCATCGAGGAACATCTTGAGGATATGCCGGAAGTTTGCGAAAAAGTGGAACGAGTCCTGAAGCACACCTTTATTGGCAAGGAATTGACGAACCGCTTGCTGTCATACACTGGCAACCCGTTTGACAAGCCCGAGAATCTCGATGTCGGCGAAGCGATTGATGGCGTGGTAAAATTCCTGCGTTCGGTTCTTGGTGAAGAAATTCGTATCGCAACCGAACTGGCACCGGAACTTTGGGGTGTGAAGGTCGATCCAAGAGAATTCAAAAGCGCGCTCACCAACCTTGCGTTAAATGCCCAGGACGCCATGCCCCAAGGCGGTGAGATTGAAATCAAGGCCGCGAATACGACACTCGATGAAAAGTTCGCTGACGCCAGGCCCTATGAAGTTATTCCAGGCGATTATGTGAGTATAGCCATTCGTGACAAGGGCGCGGGTATGTCGCCGGAGGTTGTCGAGCGTGCCTTTGATCCATTCTTCACCACCAAGGGAGTCGGAGAGGGGACGGGGCTGGGACTGAGCATGGTTTATGGTTTTGTCCATCGACAATCTGGGGGCTATGTGGATATCGAGACCAAGGAGGGTATGGGCACGACGATAACGTTGTATTTTCCACGATCACTTTCGGGTGCGGGTAATCTTCAAGACGCTTCCGAGGCGGACCTACCCGTGTTTAAGGCAAAGACGGTGTTGCTTGTGGAAGATGATGCCGATGTTCGCGATATGCTGGTTGGAATTCTCGAATCGTCCAATTATAGGGTCATTCCCGCCGCCGATGGTACGGAGGCGCTTCGCGTTTTGAGCTCGATCCGCACGCTCGACTTGATGCTGGCCGACATCGTTCTGCCCGGCGGTATGGACGGGGTCGAATTGGGGACATTTGTTCAAGACAAATGGCCTGATGCGAAAATTATCTATATTTCCGGCTACGCGGAAGCTGAACTCATGGCGAGAGGCGTTCCGGCCCGGCACCACCCGATGCTCGCCAAACCATTTCGGAAAGACTATTTGCTGAACGCCGTCGAAAATGCTTTTGGCTAGGCCGGTTCTTATCGTCCCGGAATGCCTAAGTTTCTATGGCAGGTCATTTTGGTCGGAGCCAGGCCGCGCCTTTTTCGCCCTGCCAAATGGCCAACTCAACAAGACCGCGATACAGGCGTAGAAGACGAACATGATCACAAATCCCTCCCAGCCGGAGGGGGAGGCGCCGAACTCGTGATATTTAAAGTAGCCTGTCCAGTTGAATAGAATGCCCGGGATATACCAAAGCATCAGTCCGGCAAGAAAAAGGAAGCCACCTAGAAATGGTATGTAGATGGCCCCCCAAACGCCAAAAATAGCGATGAAATATATGCCAATTAAGATTGCGCCGAAGGCGCGCCAGCGTCTTCGATTGAACCTAAGCAAACTTCATTTCCAACTTTTATCAATGTCTTTTGGTGTTACCCTGCCCGATAGAACGGCGCATCGCCCCCGATCGTCACACGGTGGCCGTAGCGCTCGTCGGGCCAATAGTCCCACATGGCGAGATGCTGGGTGCAGCGGTTGTCCCAGAAGGCGACGGAATTGTCGCGCCACTGGAAGCGGACCTGAAATTCCGGCCGGATCATGTGCTGGAACAAATAGCGCAGCAGATTGTCGCTCTCGCCATCGGTCAGGCCATTGATGCGTGAGGTAAAGGTTTCGTTGATGTAAAGGGCCTGTCGACCAGAGACGGGATGGGTGCGCACAACGGGGTGCGTGGACTCCGGAAAGGTCTTGCCGTCGTCGTCGACGCCCTTGTCGGCATAACGGCCGCGATAGGCGTGTTCCGACTCATGCACGGCGGTGCAGTCGGCAAGGAACGATTTCATCTTATCGGACAGGGCATCGTAGGCCGCGTACATGTTGGCGAAAATCGTATCGCCGCCAGACCCCGGTGTCCGGTGAATCTGTAGCAAGGTGCCAAGTGGCGGTTCCGCGTCGCAAGACACATCGGTGTGCCAGTCGGCGCCATTGTTGACGAAGGATTCGCCGTGCGTGTGAATGACGAAAAGTTCGGGATTTTCGTCGCTGGTCGCCGCGGCGGGATGCATATGCAAAGGTCCGAAATTACGCGCGAAATCGATCTGCTGTTTCGGCGTTAGCGCCGGCTGGTCGCGGAAGAACAGGACATTGTGGTTGGCAAGTGCTTGAGTAAGGTCTCCGAGTTGTGCATCAGCTACTGGCTGCGTCATGTCCACGCCTTCCACCTCAACGCCGATCACACGTGTTACGGGCGTGACTGAAATGGTCTCGTAAACCGCTTCCTGCCGCGCGTTCGACAGTGTTTGCGCCCGATCCAGCTTGCCTTCATGCAGCGGTTTCATTTCCATGTCTCGTTCCTCATCGTTCCCAGGTTGGCATTCATGCTAGCCAAAAAATATTATCACGAGAAGCCGTATCGTTTTTTTGCCCTCGGCTTTATGAATTTCGCGCGGCGGCGCGAAGCCAGAAATGCAGCAAGACCAGCCCTGCGGTCACACCCGTCAACAGGGTCAGTGGTATTGAAAACCCACCTGTAGCCTCCGACACGAAGCCAATCGTCAAGGGGCCGAGCACGCCCCCGATCTCGGCGGCGGAAAAGAACATGCCGCCGGCGAGGCCCGCATTGCGCTTTCCGATCCCCGCCGAGTCGATGAGCACCAGCACGGCGACCGCCATCATGGCGCCGCGTGCGATACCTTGCAGCGTGAGGCCAAACGCCAATAGGGGACCCGCATCGGCGCGCAGCATCAGTGTCGCCGCGCCGGCGGATAGGAAAAGCGCCAGCAGTACGTTCAACCGGCGAGACTCGGTCGCGTACCGGGGGATTAGCAGCGCGGCGATGATGCCGACCGCCATCGGTACCGAGGCCCAAAACCCCGCCGTCGCGGGAGCCATGCCGCCGGTTCGAAGGATTTCCGGCAGCCAGTTGTTGAGGCCATGGTTAAAGAAGAATATTCCCACGCTCATCAACAGGACGATGCGGACCATTGGCAGGCGCATCAAGGCCGCGAACTGTTTGAGCTGCGAGCGCCGGGGTTCGGCCGCAAGACGCCGCTCCATCGCCCGGCTCTGCGGATGTGCGCTAATCACCAACCATACCGCGCCGGCACAAAGCGCGAAGCCCGCATAGCAAAACAGAACCAGACGCCAGTCCTGTCCAGCCCACGGCATCATAATGCTGTTGGTCAGCGACAGTGCGGCTACCGCGCCGAGATTGGATCCCGTGACGTAGATGCCCATTGCCAGACCCCGTTCACTGGCCGGAAACCAGAGGCTGACCAGCTTGGGCGCGCCGACGGAAATGATCGGGCCGCCGAGACCGAACACCGCAACCGCGGCCAACAAGGCGAGATGATTGAACGCGAGGCCCCGCGCCGCGCCCGAAGCGGCGATGACCGCCACGCCAATCATCAGCGCGCGGCGGGGACCGAGCCGATCGAGCAGAACCCCGCACGGTATCGCCATGGCGATATAAACCAAGGGCCAGGCCCCGAGCACGAAACCCATATCGCCGTAGTCGAGGCCGAGCGCGACAGAGATAGGGCGCACCAACGGCGCCATCGATGCGACGATAACACCGAAACTGAAATACAACAGCCACATGCCGCCAAGAACGGCCCAGCGGTACGAGTTCGTTTCGCGATCAAGCGGTGCTGATGGCATCGCCATCAGGATAGGAAATTTTCACCCGTTGTGGTCAAGGCGCATGGCTGCGGCATGGCGACGCTGCCACACCGCGTTTCGCCGCGGGCGAGTGGCCGTGCCGACCGGTATCGCTAGGTCAGTGGCGCTTTCGCCGCCGCCGAGGCGCGTTGGGCGAGGCCCTCATATTTCGACCAGTCGAGCGGTTGCTCCTTGAGCGTATCCGGATCCCACATCTGACGCTCCAGGCCCAGCACGTTGCCGCCATAGACATGCAGGCCGATGGCCGCTTCGTCGCTGGTGCATTCGGCGACATGGACTGCGTCCTTTGGCATGAAAATCACCGAGCCGGTGTCCAAATCAACCGAGCGTTCATAAGTCAGCGATCCGTCGGCATTGCGCGTATAGACAGAGTTCTTCTCCGAGCCCGAGAGCACAAGAATCGCGGCCCAGGTGCCGTGATTGTGCGGCGGCGTGCGGCGGCCATCGGGAAAGCGGACCTTGAGCAAGCTAAGATTGGGCGCGCGGTAAAACGCCTGCAGCGCATTTCCGCCGCTGCCGGTCAGATAGGACATCGCGTCCGCCACACCGTCTAAATCCTCCTTGAGTTCGTTAATCACGCCGACCGCTGCCTTGTGTGCATACTCACCTTCGGTCGACGCCACCGCCGTTGAAAAACGCGAGACCAATTCCGCTACGTCCATGTCCGTGCTCCTATGTTTGTGCAGATCCGTATAGATTAGATACTCAAATCCATCAGATTATAGTCCTTGAGGCTTGCCTTCGCTTCCGCGTTCCAAGAATAGCGTTCGCCTGATTCAGTGAAAGGTGCGTAGTCAAACTGGACCTCGTCGGGGAAGCGCTGTCGCCGCGCGTCCATGGCGTAACCAATCAGGCGGGACCGTTCGCGGATGCGGGCGTCGTCATAGACGCTGGGCGCATTATGGATTCCGCCGCCCGAGACGCCGAGCACCGATGCGCGCCGATGAAAGCCGAAATTGACCGTAACCCGCCAATCCTTGCTGGTATTCGCGAAGGAGCCATGCACGGCCTGCCGGTTGGTAATCGCGACGTCGCCGGGCTTGCAGATGAGTGGGACCGCGTCGGGGAGCCGGTCGGAGCCGGCGGCCGTGGCCATCGCCTTGATGTCGGCATTGCGAATTTTGTGTGTGCCGGGGACGACCCAGAGCCCATTCGCCGGGGTGCAGCCATAAAGCTGGCCCATGAAATTGAAACCGTGCGTGCCCTGATTCCAATCCGGGCTGTCCCAATGCGTGACGCCGTCCCTATGCCAGGCAACCGAAGCGCCGAGGCCCGGTTCCTTGATGAAGAGCGCCTCGTTGAAGGGCGTGAAGTCGGGACCATTGACCGCCGCCGCCACCGCGAGGAGGTCAGGATGGCCATAGACACGCAGACAAGCATCGGAAAATTGCAGCGAACCGAGGATTAGATAAACGATGTCCTCCGGCGCATCCGCCGCAGGGGTCGGTTCGGTCATCTTTATCGGGTGCCGGCCCTCGGCGAGGTCGGTGCCACCGAAGGGGTCCGCCAGCGGTTTTGACCAGAAAAGGGTAGGGGCCTTGTTATCGACACCCAACGCCGGTCGCCCCTTGGCGTCGACAGGTGAGCCTTTTGCGGCGGGTAGATGGTCGAGAATGTCGTGCAAATCGGTCTCGATGTCGGCGAGTTCTTCAGCGCCAAGAACGCCCTCGAACACATAGAACCCGCACCGCCAGTAAGCCTCTAGAATATCGGCGTGGATTGTGCCGTCCGCGTCGTATCGGACGGGACCACGATTTCCCAGTGCGCTGGCGCGGTACTCGCCGTCCCGCAGATAGGCTTGCATCGCCGCCTCGTCGGCGCCGTTTTCAATTGCTGATGTCGCTGTTGCTTTCATATCGAATTTCCCGGGGCGGCTCACCATGGCACGACATTACCATATTGCATGGCGGTTTCCAGGACCGGGGGCGTGATCGAAAGGTTGGTCTCGGCGATTTAGGGGACAATGCCAACGGGTTATTATGAAAAAATTCATAACTAAGTTGTATTACTTATAGGTCATCGTGAATTAGAGTGAGTTGAATGATAACAAGCACAATGGATCGCACTCGAAATCTTTCGCGCTTCAAACTCAAGGGCGACATAGAGCCATCCGATATCTTTGCCGCGATCGATGCTCACTATGCCGAATACCCTATTGGCGACTCGCTTTGGGACTTTACCGGCGCCAGTATGCACAACTTTGATAGCGGCGTATTGACCGAGGTCGCTAACTTCGCCAAACGCTATGGTGAACGAAAAGGCAATGGGTTGACCGTTATCCTTGTCGAACGAAAAGACCGGCACATGTTGATGAAGCTCTATAAATCGATTGCGGAAATCGTCGGGTGCCCGATTAACTATCAGATCGCCGCGACGGAAGCCGAAGTGGATGAATTGCTCGACGAGCATCGCAAACAACCTGTCATGCCAGAGGTAAATGCTGCTGGCCACGCAGAACACGGTTGACGCGTGGAAACTTGAAAAACGACTAATTTATCGCCTCTCGAACGATTTTCGATTTGGGTCGAGAAATGTGCCGCTAACGCTTAATTAACCAAGAACGTGGATCTTTCTGATTGGCGGTGTTGGCCCGCCTAATACTTTTTGCGCACAATACCGGCGGTGAGGGGGGAGGTAATATGGCGAATTCATTTTCGGTTTTAAGCGATCGCGCGGGACGGCTTTCCTCGGCGTCGGACGAGGCGCGGGACGTCATCGGATCGTCCGGAGAGGATATTGGCGCAAAACCGCTTTTCGCGCTTTTTGCCGAGGCGGACAAGGACAAGGTAGTGGCGGCGCTGAAAGCGGCGTCGCGGACCGAGGTGACCGATCTGCCTGGTCTCCGTCTTCAAACGGACGACGCCACCACGCTATTGTTTGATATTTCACTTGAACCGGCGGGCCCGGATCGGTTTTGGGTCCGTTTTGCGCCATCCGAGGGCGAGGCAACAGCCCCCGGCCCGGCGGCGAAGGAGAATTTTCTAACGGCGGTCGCCGCGCGCCTTGGTCTGCCGGACAGTGCGGGCATGCGCTTGTTATTGGTCGATTTCGATGGCCTCCGAAACAACGATTTGTCCGCGCGGTTGGGTGAGGACGTGACGCAGGATGTCCGCCGCGGCATTGAAGGCGCACTCGGCGAGATGGCGGTTGAGGGGCGTTTTGGGCTGCTTGAAACGGGCAGTTACGGCGTCCTTGGCGATGCGGATCTTGATGCTGAAAAGGTCATGGCTTCCGTCGTTAACGCGGCAGTTGAATTCGGCGTGACGGCGGACGATTTGGGCGCGCATAGCGAGGAAGTTGCCCTGGATACCGTTGACGCGGACCCGGAAACGTTGCGCGGGTTGCTCGCGCATACCTGTCATAAATTTTACCAGACCGTCCGCAATGGCGCCGTATTCGGCGCCGACAAGTTAAGCGAAGTTTCGGCGGAGATCGAACAGGCCGTGCGACTGATCGAGACAGCGTTGGAACGTAACGATATCGCCATCACCGCGCGGGAGGTCCGGCGTTTAGCCTCTGGCGATGTCAGTCTGCAACTCGCGCACGGGGCGCTGATTTTCGGCGACGAAAAGATGTCGGCGGATCGCCTGCTGGTCTTCTCCGACCATCCGGAATTATGCGCCCGGCATGACAGTGCCGTCGTGAACGCGGCCCTGGCGTCGGTACCGCACATCGATGATACGGTTCCCCTGATTGTCGATATCGGCCTGCCGACATTGGAAACCGGTGCGGCGTTCCGTATTCGCGCCGACGCGATGGCGGCGGGGCGAACGATCGGCTTTCGCCCGCTTGGGTTGGATATGACAAAGGGCCGGTCGACCGGCGTCCGGCAGGTATATGCGCTGTTGAAGGAAGGGGCTCCCGTCTGGCTTGCCAATTTTTCAACCGCTATCTCGAAAACGCGGCGATTGAAAGGGGCGTATGTCGAAATATCGGCGCCATTCCTGCGCGATATCAGTGCGCGCCCAGACCGCAACAAATTGCTATCCGGCCTGCTAAAGATATGGCACGAGGTCGAG
>JAJFJC010000495.1 GCA_021774385.1 Alphaproteobacteria bacterium | reverse complement strand
CAAAGACGGCGCACTTCAGGACATACTCCCGAACCGTTGCACACACGATTATCGAGAACAAGAATTATGAATTGCCTTATGGCGGGGCGCAAAGCACGCTAAATTGATAGCCGCGTCAGGAGGTTCCGCTACTTCGACGACCCGATTCTCGGTGACGAAATAATTTTCACCGGCATTCGACTTATCCAGCCCATTTGCACCGCGAACGTACGTTTCGGGTCATGGCTATATTTGTCGTATAGTCGCATGATCCAAAGTTCACCCCATCTTCGTCGGAGGACTCCATGGCCGCTCCTAGCCAACTCTCGGATGACGCTCTCTATCAAACGCCGCAAACCTTCATGGGGCTGCCCTTCCGCACGGATGCCGCCGGTGCGACGGCCGCGATTTTGGGCTGTCCGTTTGATTGTGGGACGCATCCGTTCCGGGTCGGGGCGCGTCAGGGGCCGCGGGCAATCCGCGAGCAGTCAGGGCTGATCCGGCGCTATCAGTCGGAGATCGCGGATACCGATGCATTAACGGAAATGGGCGCCATCGATGCGGGCGACGTACGGCTGGTGCCCTCGCGCGCCGAGGAGGCGTTCGAAGCGATTGAAGAAGCGGCATTCCGGCTGCTGTCGGCGGGTGCGGTGCCGGTCGGGTTCGGCGGCGATGGCAGCGTGTCGCTGCCGCTGGTCCGCGCCGCGTCGCGTAAATATCCCGATCTGGCGCTACTGCATTTCGACAGCCACACCGATTCCTACGAGGTCGACCCGGAGCACCAATACGACGCCGCCACACAGTTCGCCCATGCGGCGCTCGAACAGCGGGTCCGACCGAGCGGCTCCTATCATATCGGGCTGCGCGGCTCGACCACGCGGCAGGGCGTCTATGAGCGCACCCGCGATCTCGGCTATTCGCTAATCACGATGCGGGATTTCATGAACCGGGGGCACGATGATGTCCTGGCCGAACTGCGCGCCACGCTCGCCGGACGGCCGGTTTACCTTTCCTGGGACATGGACGTGTTCGATCCGTCCTGCGCGCCCGGCGTCTGCACCCCAACCTGGGGCGGCTTCCTGGCCCGCGAGGGATTGGAAATCCTGCGCGACCTCGCCGGCCTCAATATCGTCGCCGCCGACGTCAACACCGTCAGCCCGCCGCACGACCTCAACGGCATGACGGCGTTTCTGGCGGCGGCAATGACCTATGAGATTTTACTGCTCATTTGGCGGGCACGTTCTTGATCCCGTGGCACTCTTTGGGGCTAACCTGATTTAATATAAATTACTATTCGTTAATTCTGCGCCCGCCCGGAACCATCCGTGGCGGGCTTTTTCGTATCGAATCCAAAAAAGCGAGAGCGCCCAACGAACCGCCCCATGGGCGGTTAAAGCGTCTGCGCCCTCTTATCCCGTCAAATCTCAACCCTTTTAAGGAGGTTCCCATGCCCCGACTCCTTGGTGTCAAGGATGTAACCCGCGTTTCCAGCGACGGCCTGCAAAGTCAACTCGAAGAACGTGATATCGAGGAGGAAAAAAGCCAGTTACACCTCTTGGAAACCGCAATCAACAATCCAGAAACGCTACATATGCAGTCGGTGAGCAAGGCTTTCAGAGGCAAGTTTTCCGACGCAGAACGTGAAAAAATATGGGAACGACGATCCTTACCGCGAAAAAGACGCGACGATTCCTTCATCGAGCTAATGGAAACAATTTCAAATTTGGAAGAGAATCGCAAAATTTTGGAGTCATTGGAAAAATTTGGAAAACCAACAAGGCAAACTCTAAAAATTCTCCGAGGCAAGATCAGTAACGCGGAAAAGAAAATCCCGAAATTTGTTAGGCAAATAACCGACGCAAGCCAAGAGCTAGCCAGTTTACTCACGACCCCATTCCCAGGTGTGGATCAGTTTCTAGCACGAGAACAAGAAACAGTCGAAATTCGAGTTGAACGATTAAAGCGGGTTTTAACTGATGCTGGCATTACGGCGGCATCACTAGTTGTCAAAGTTGGGCCACTAACCGACAAAGTGCGCAGAGTTATTTCACTCGGTACCGGAGTGCTACAATCGACATTGGAATTTGGCAGAAGTTACGAAGACAGAATGGCGAAATTACTAGCTGAGTCGAATATCGATACGACCAGTGCAGAAGCCGTCCGAAATTTTTCCGATGATCAGAAATCAAAAGTCGGAAAAATTGCAGAGCAAGCAGTACTGGACGCGGTCGCAACTTTTGTATCGATTGAGGCCGCTCGATTTATTGCAAAGAAAGCAGATTTAGGTTTTTTTGATGAGAGAGCGGTTCGAGGCTCCTTAAAAAAGACAGATGATGAAACCTTTGATATTATTTTTCCCGAAAAGGAATAAGACGATAGACCACATTTCATACCGAAACATCACTGAACTTGGAGCGTCAACGACGCTACACCCTAATCGTCAAAACTTCCGCCATCATGTGCACCTCCACCGCCTTGCGAATCATTGCGATCGAGAAGTGAGTCAAAATCAGGACCTTGGTCACTGCGAACAGGTTTTGGGTCAAACTCAGGAAGAGCGTCGTCGCTAAGATACCAGCGGCAAGCTAATGTGAATGCAACAACAAGGCCTAATATAACAAACACTGATGTCGGTATATTAACACGATCAAAATATTGTAGCTCGGCTTTGCTGGCTAAAAGACCAATTAACAATAAAATTGAACTATACGAGCTAATTCTACCAAAAAGTTTGTAGCGTCTGCAGCGTTCGCGTTCGTTCATCAAGCGCCACACTACCATTTCCACCACCCTAAGGCGAGGCCGTAATTTTAATTAAACAAAGATCGGAAATGACCTTTTTGCGCAAAGTTAATCCGCAACCCTACCGTTAAAGCGGCATTCCTTTAAAAAAATGCGTCTGCTCTTGTCTATGATTCGTCTACGGTTTTCGCAAATCCCGCCAGCACATCATCCTCACCGGGCGCCGCCAATAGCGACAGCCCCACCGGCATCCCATCGATTTCGGCTAGCGGCAAGTTGATCTGCGGCGCGCCGAGTAGCCCGGCGATGCAGGTGAGCGTGATGATCGACGAGCGTCTGTCCCACATCTGGCTTTGCGGTAGTCCGGCCTCCGGCGCGGGGAATGGTGCGGTCGGCAGGCAAACCACGGTGCCGGGTTGGAGGATATCCGCCATACGGGCCTGAACCGCTTCGCGGCCAGCTTGCGCGGCGGCAACGGTTTCGTCGGTGATCGTGGCGGATTCCATCAGGCGCCGCGCAACATCGTAGCCAAAGCGCGGGTTGCAACGGTCGACCCAGTCGCGTGCGGTATACCAGGCCTCGCGGCTTTGTAGCGGTTGCTGATAGGCGCGCCATTCGTCCAGGCCGTTGTCGGACAGGCGCGTTGTCGTGACGCTCCCTATCTGGTCGCCCACTGCCTCGAGCGGCGCTTGCAGCGCATCCTGGACCGCCTTGTCGGCGACCTCGAAGGCATCTTCGGCGATAATCATGCGGGTTGGCCTGGTGTTCGGTATGTCCGTCTCGAGCATCACGGCGGCGGTCCTGGCGAACATCTCCGCATCGCGCGCGAACCAGCCGACGGTGTCGAAGGACTCCGCTTGCATCAACATGCCGTCGAGGGCGAGCCGGCCATGCGTCGTGCGCATGCCGTAGAGGCCGCAGAAACTGGCCGGGATGCGCACCGAGCCACCGGTATCGGAGCCCAGCGCGAAATCGACCAGCCCACCGGCGACCGCCGAAGCCGAGCCGCTCGAGGAGCCGCCGGGCACACGTCCCGGCGCGCTCGGATTGACCGGCGTGCCGTAATGCGCGTTTTCGCCGAGGATGCCTCGGGTGATTTCGTCGGTGATCGTCTTGCCGACCATGGTTGCGCCGGCATCGACGAGCCGTTGGACATACGGGTTGGTCTTCGCGGCCGGGGATTGCGCGGCCTTCCAGTCCGGGTTGCCGCCGCCCGTGGTGTGACCCGCGACATCGAAGATATCCTTTGCCGCGAATGTCAGCCCAGCGAGCGGTCCCTCGCCCGCGCCTTCGAGATAGGCGTCGCTGTCGGTGCAGAACGCCCCGTAGGGATCGTCTAGGCGCGGCGCCATATCGTGCCCTCGGGCTTGTCTTCAAGAACGATGCCGGCTTCGGCCAGTTCATCGCGGATTCGGTCACTCTCGGCGAAGTCTTTGGCCTTGCGCGCCTCGGTGCGTTGGGTGATCAGCGCATCAATCGTGGCATCGTCGAGGCCCCCCTCGCCGCCTGACGGCTGCCAGCGGAACCCTGTCTCGGGGTCCTGTTGCAACAGACCCAATAGAGAGCCCGCCGCCAGGACATTTTGTTTCGCTGCTACTTTTGCGTCGTCGTCTGCCGCCGCGTTCAATTCGGAAATGGCTTCATGCAAGCCGGCAAGCGCCAGCGGCGTGTTCAGATCGTCTTCGAGCGCCTGCTGGACGCGAACCGGTGCTTCGGACGCAGGCTCTGCCTCCGGCGTATTCCGCAAGGCGGCATAGAACCGGTCGAGTGTCGCTTTCGCTGAACGCACGCCATCCTTGGTGAAATCGAGCGGCGCGCGGTAATTCGTCTGCAGTAGGACGAGCCGCAGCGCTTCCCCCGGAAATTCGTCCAGCAGTTCGTTGACGGAGTAGAAGTTGCCGAGCGATTTCGACATCTTCTCGCCTTCGCTCATCAGATAGCCGTTATGCATCCAGTATTTGGCGAAATGCGAACCGGGATTGCCGCAGCGGCTCTGCGCGATCTCATTTTCGTGGTGCGGGAAGATCAGGTCCGCGCCGCCGCCATGGATGTCGAAATCCGTGCCGAGATGCTTCTGGCTCATGGCCGAGCATTCGATATGCCAGCCGGGCCGGCCCCGTCCCCACGGGCTTTCCCAGCCCGGTACGTCCTC
>JAJFJC010000494.1 GCA_021774385.1 Alphaproteobacteria bacterium | reverse complement strand
CAAACGCCATTTTGAAATAGGACAGGCATCAAGCCAAAGCTTATGGGTAGATCAAGCGTCGTATACTCACCCGACAAACCGGCATAGATCGCGCCCAGGTCACCCTCGAAAAACATCGTTTCGAGATTAACGTCAAAAAATGCATCGCCCTGGTCACGATCGTCACCGAAGAATTCATAGCGGGTAAACTTCCCACCCTGATCGACTGGACGGACAAAGGCGTGCAGGCGTTCCGTTGCGGTGAGTTTCAAATCAATTTCGAGATTAAGACGGGTCGCCACCTGCCCTGTCTCAACGGCGCCATTGTCATTGAACGCAACGGCGGTACGCCAGTCACCGGAGATATTAAACGCCGGGAAAAGAAGGTTCTTTTCGCCGAACAGATTAATACCCTCTTCGAAACGTCCTTCCACATAAATCGGGCGCCCAAGCTCAACTAACGGACGCGGTGTGTCCTGGGCTGTTTTCCCACCATAGATTTCAATTTGCTTTTCGGCATCATATGGCTTGTCTTTGTATGTCGGGTCTGCACCGAATACCTTCGTGTCGTGCTCGACAGGCTTCGCCGTCGGCGACATCTTTCGGGGGGCGTCATGCGCTTCACTCGCCGCCAACGCGGCTCCTGAAATTGCAAACCCAATTGCCAAGGCCGCAGGCCCGACTACACTTTTAATCTTGTGAAAATCTCTTTTCACGGCACTTTCTCCCCGCGACCGCTGATAACCGCCCAACTTCAGACGCACCAACATCGCTAACCATTTACGTCACCGACACGACCGTCGGCCTACCTACCCTCTGCATCCGCCGCGCGCTACTGCAAAACACCAACGCGCGGCGAACAACTAATTACTTCACGTCGAATTCGACCGTATAGGGATGAATATCCATCATCCATTGATTCATGGACTGTTCCATTTCGGCCGTCGCCCCGACGAATCGCATGAAATAAATCGGTTCCGCCCGGCTGCGCAAACGCACGGCCAAACGATACTTACCCGGTTTCTTCATGAGTTCCGACGGAATCTTATAGTCCGCGTCGCGCGATCCCAACGGCGGGATTGAACGGCCTTCCATCCGCACGAACGGCGGATGATTAAGCACGGTGGTCGGAACGTTGATCGGGCGCAGGAACGGGCGTTGATCGACATCAAAGTTCACCGGCAAATACATTTCCCGATCGGTACCTTTTACATTGGTCGTCAGGAATTTTGTCTGCAGGTTGAACAGTTGATCATCGTATTCGATTTTCCCCGCCGCCAAATCAAGCGAATGGACATCGGCGAAATCACCATTGCTGTCCACATATCCGGATTCCCATACGCGTTTCCCTTCAGGATTGATCAGCGCAACATTGAGCCAGATTTCAGGCTGCGCGCCGAGCGAACCGGAAGGCAGGTTATGCCCGTCATCGGTATTGACTACCGTGTATTTGAAGCTCAGCGCTTCGCCCGCTTTCGGTGTTCCGGAAAAGAAAGGACCATCGATTCGGCTGCCGTTCTCCATCACTTGACGCCGCAATACCCGCTTTTCTTCAAGAGACACGATATTCTCTTGTACGACCTCGTTCGCTTCCTCGCGGTCGCCGGGGTCCTCCCAAACCTTCGGGAAACTAACGCCCAAGGCCATTTTCAAAGCCTTGACCGCAGCGGTCGTCTTCTTGGCATCCGCTTTGTCCGCAATGGCGCCGTTCAGCGCGGTGAAGGCCTCCTTAACACTCGGTTCCTTGCGCTTGGCAATTTGCTCTTTCAGCTCGCCAAGCTGCTCCTTAATCTCTTCTCTCGCCTTCGCGTCTCCGCCGGCGAGACTTTCAAGCGCCTCGTCGACACTCTCGAAAATCTCGGTCACTTCTTCGACGGATTCCTCGAACTCCTCGGTTCCCCACCCGGCCCTATGGTTAAACGTCAGCCATTCTTGCATGGTCCAGCGTTCCGCTTCAGGGTTATGCGGGAAAATTCCGGGATGCGCGATGGGATAGCCGGGGCCATAGAAGGCGTGATTGCTATGCTTTCGGTTCGGGTTGATTTCCTTCCCATTGACGATAGCTGATGGCCCTGTCGCGTAACCATCGGCCCGGCCGGGCACCTTGCCCATGTGGCAATCTTGACAGGAAACACCGTTCGCAGCAGCCGGCGAGTCGCGATATTGCTCCCAGACAACCTCAAGTTTGATGCCGAGATTAACCGCGACCTGATGGCAAGAAACGCAAAATTCAGACTTCGATATCTGTGCAAACGTCCTCACCTTGGCGTGCGCTTTCGCCCCCCGCTCTTCGGGACTGGTGGCGATTTTGTAATCACTTTTCTTGGCGATAATTTCGTCGAACTTGCTGTCCTTCTTCGTGCCATAAACGGCCGAATTGATATTACCCGGCTCCAGATTACGTTCGCCGTTAACTCTGCCGTATTCTTCGGTAACCCTATGACAGGTAATACAGGTAATACCTTCACTCGAGACGCGACTGCGCTCCCATAGTGGAAGCTCTCGCTTTTCGCCACGTTGCGTGCCAACCATTTGGTGGCATCGCACACAAAACGCGCCAATCGTTCCCTGTGTCAGCGTGCTGATAGCTTGTTCAAATTTATGAAACATCGGCGAGATCGAAGCATAGGCATGGTTCGATGATGCCCATTCCTTATAAATTTGCTTATGACAGACCGCGCACTGCGACGCACTCGGATAACCTTCTTTCGAAAGGACGTCCGTATGAGGATCTTTAGCGCTAGCAGCCGCGAGATTGGTATCCGCCATCGCGGGAGATACCAACAAAGCGACCATCGCGACGGATAGCATGGCAAGCAGCCGCACAAGGGCTGGGACCTTAATTTTCAACATTATCATCTTCACGCACCTCACAGACGCCCCATCCCACGTATGCGTAAAACAAACTGATCATATTACATCCAGAAAGCCAATGACCAGCATCACACCGTGGATTAATTAACATACGATGATACTTTTATACCTTTAACAACGCATGGGTCAAAGTGCCGCAACTCTTGCATTTTATTAAAATTAGCTTCCTTAATGTTTTGCATTAGTTGTCGTCATGCGTCGTTTGAACTTGTTTCCATTGTGATATTCATGGCACAGCGTGCATTCTTGACGAACTTGCCCCTTTGCATGGCAAGTTGTGCACGTTTCATTTTCAATCGAGTTGAAATTACTTTCAAATTTCAGTGGATCTTGCTGCTTGAACGCCGCCGCATAATCAGCCTTCTGATTTAGCTTATGGCAAGACTGGCAAGACGCGCCCGGGCCAAGCAGGTTTAAATGCGGTCCGTGCGAATAGTTCAAATGACGCTGCTTCGACTGACCGCCAAAAGCCCACTCTATCGATAATTTTTCCGATTTCGCGGCAACTTGGCTCACGGAGTGACATTTCGTACAAGCACCCGGACCTTCCGATCGCGACAACAGCATATCGCGCAATTCATCCGTCACACCCTCTCCCCCCACCGCGGCGAGATTGATCCATGCCTTCGCAACCGGATCGGCATGCCGTAAGGGGCGATAGCGCAGCGACAAAGCGTCCGCGAACCAGCCGCCAGATACAGCATCCGTGGGTGCTTCATATTCCACGTTGCCCGCCCAGGCACACCCGATACCTCGAAGCAGTTCTGGAGACAGGTCATTCAGAAGTGTATTCGCGTCGCCCCGGCCTTTAAGAGCCGCCAGGAGCGCCTCGTGCCCATTCTCGATCGTTCCCATAATAAGGTCACGGACAGGCTCGGAATATGCTTCCACATCCTCACCGTCTTCGAGGCCAAGCAGGAATGTCGCGGTCGGAGGCAACGTTTCCGTGGACACTGATTCGTATTCTTCACCCGAGTCAGGCAGTTCTCCGAACCCGAGCTGTCCTTTTAACGCCGCCAATTCAGCCTGCAACGCCGCCGCCGCGACTGGATTCGCGCCACCGCTTGCGAGATTTGCCAACTTTTCGGTTAGATCGGCGAACTGATCTCCCGCAGCCTCACGCGCTTCGGCGGTTGGGCCGCACGCTTCGCCAACCGCTTCCATGTCAAACGGGTTTTCCTCAAACTCCGGCAGTGTGAAAAGCACGAGCTCGCGTTTGGAAATTTGAGACTCATGGCATCGCGCGCAAGATTCCTCGAAGGGTCTTACCGGAACATTCCGAGATGCCTTTGTAACGTTATGACACGAGATGCAGCGGTCTTTTGGCGCCTTGTCCACGAAACGCTTATTCTCAAAATGCTTTGTCAGATGGCTCGTGTGATCAAAAGCAATCGCCGTGCGGCGGCGTGAAGGGTAGTCTTTCGAGAAATTCGGATGTCCTTGTGAAAAGCTCTTAAATTGCTTTTCGTGACACGCGCTGCATTGGCTGTCGGACATTTGCGTTATTTTTTCGCCCATCCCTTTGTGTTCGGTATGGCACATCGTGCATTCGGTTGCCTTCTGGGCGCCGGCGCTTTTGAACTGTTCATTATGGGGCGCCGTCGCGGGGCCACTGAAGGCGTGGCAGGATTCGCACGCTTGCGAAAGTGAACCTGGCGACCAAGATGCCTTGAACCACCCAACCGGATCCGATCCGTGTGGCGTGTGGCACGTCGCGCATCCCTTTTTCGCCGTGAAATTTTCATGGCCGCCAGACAATTGGCCCGGATCGACGGAGCTGATCGCGCTCGCACCACCGCCATAGAACGCAAACGCACTTATCAGTGCAATGACGAGTGCCGCCGCGAGAAAAGTCAACCGGCCGCGATATCCCCGCAACGAAAGCATCGGTTTGCATGGCGGGTGCTGGTGGCTGCACGTCCCATCAGGTTTTGGCCCCTCTTCGCAAACGCCACCGCTACGGGACGAGCGCCTGCAAGACCATCGGCCATTATCCAAAAACGGTCGGCAGTCCGCCACGCCGCCACAAGCACCTTCGCTGGAAGGGCCCCGACCGCACGGTTTGCTCCACAATCCAATTCGACCGCACCGATAGGGGAAGTTGGGCCGCTCATAGGGGCTCTTATCCTGCTTGAAACGATCCGGATCTGTAATCATAGCGCGTACACATTTACAAGTAAGAGATGCCAAACCGATAGGAGTATCACGGAAATCGACAAGGGTACGTGCAGCAAAAGCCACTTCTTCATTAGATCCTGGCAGGCATAGTGCCGATCGATTTGCGTTTTAAGCGTGCCCAATTCTAGAATTTGGTCGAAATAACCCTTTTCGACATCGTTCAAATAACGTCGCGCGGCGCTTCCAGGCCCGCGCAGCCAGTGTCCTGCGGCATCGCCTCCAACGATATGACTAAACCCAAACCGCGGGCGGCGGAAAAACCAATTGAGCGTGCCTATATAGTGTTGCGCGACCGTATCGCTTCCTGTTTTTTCGGTACATTCAAGCGTCAAGGCTTCAACCTTGTCTCGAATTTCGCCCAACTCCGCTGGAATTCTTTCATAAATCACTTCGATACCGGTTTGAGTCAGTCGGCGCGGCAACGCGCGTAAAATGAGATATCCAAAAATTCCGGTTATGCTGACCAAATAGAATAACGCCGCAAGAACCTGTTCATATAAACCTGTCGGCCACAATGCCCCCGTATGCAGCCAAAACATGGCAATCGCTAAAACGCCGGCGACAACATGAAAGGCGAGCCAAAGACTCGATCGGCCAACGGGCACCATGGATAGGCGCTTGCGCATATTAAACAAGCCCAGCAAGATCATCAGCACGAACAACGTGTACCCCGTCACGATGGCGGGGTTGCCAAGCTGCATTCCAACAACGCGCGAATACCACGCCACAAGGGCGAAAGTCGCTAGGCCAAGGACAATAAACGGCAAAGTCATGGGCCTAATCATTGCGCCGTCTCCGATGGATTGAGCTCCTGAAAATGGACGCGCTTAAGCGCGTCATGCGGACAGGCGCGCACACAAGCGGGACCACCGGGTTGTCCTTCACAAAAGTCGCACTTCGTGGCCTTGAAAATTGGCTTGCCGCTATCTGGGTCGGTGATTGTTTCCCCGTCTTGATTACGAATCGCGACCATGGCGATATTGCTATACGGACAGGAATTGGCGCATGTCGCGCAACCGATACAGGTGATATCGTTGATTATCACCGTCCCATGTTCGACGGAACGGTGGATCGCACCCGTCGGACAGCCAATCATGCAAACGGGATCGGCGCAATGCATACACGCATTCGCCACCATCATATTGTCGAATGTGCGTCCATGCCGACGGAAACGTGGATTGCCGCCATGCGTTGACGCACAGGCCCGCACACAATCATCACAACGCACGCAACGCTCCAGATCGATCACCATCGCGCGGGTCGCATTTACGAATCGTTCCTCGACGGCCCATTCCATCAGCGCGTCATCGGCAACCGGCGTCCCGGCGATATCCATCGTCGTCGAAGTTGGCGGCTCCATGAACGGAAACACGTGCTCTTCGAGAACCGGCGCGGGAACCCTTAAAATATCCACATACCCCAGCGCCGAAAGCGACGTGTGGAGTGCCATCTCCTGAATATCCGGATTTTTCCAAGCCGAGTACAGCTCGCCTAGTCCAAAGGAATTGCCAGCGCCGAGATAGGTCAGCGTCCGTTCGCCATTGCCATGCTTTACGCTGACTCTGGCGAACCCGGCGCGGATCATCAAAACGCCGTCGGGATATTCGCCTTGGCGCGCGATGATAGGTTCCTTGCCGCTACCGCTCTGCCGCTGGCGTTGGAAGGCGACGTTCCAATCGAATGATCCATATGTCTCGAACAGGACCTTATCCGCGACGGCCTGCAGTGATTCCTCGTCCAGCCGCGAAAACATAACGCTTTCCTGCAAATGAGCTTTCAGCGCGTTCTCCCGATAGCGCTGATCGATCATCCGGCGCCAGCCTTCGTCGTATTTGCGCAGTTCACGCAATCCTTGCCAGCGAATTTCCAGCAAGGTCGCATCTTCTTCCGCGAAGATCGTCGCGGTACGGGGAACACGTCCGAGCGCGGCAAGCTCGCCAAACAGCGCGCCGTCCTCCAATTTGGCGGTACGATGTTCATCAAGAACCGCAGGCACATCCTGCAAGAACACCCGCGCGTTCGCGCTATCCACGCCGCCACGCAAGCCCTGAGATTCATACCGCGAAATATCCCGAACTTCCGGCACCCTGGAATTCGTCCAAAGTTGCGCCAAGGCTTCGAAAAAACCCTTTTCCCGGGCGACCTGCCGACCAAGTAGGTTCTGTGGCAGTTCCGGCGCGAGCACGACCCGCAGACTACCATTCATCACTAGGAACGCTGAATTGCCGTAGTCGCCTTCGCGAACGACAATATCACCGGAGCGATACCGAACAATGCGCGTATCGTTTCGCAAAACGCCGGAAAGCGGCGTATGTTTTGGAAAATTATCAGCTTCGATGGCGGCGATGTCCGGACGCTTCAAAAGTGATTCGACATCACCGTCCGTCATTTCCTCACCGAACGGCGTCGACCACCGCTGCGGTCGCGCCATCGTCGCTAATCCACCGACATCAACCAAGCGTCACCCCCCAACACCGAATCGATACCAGGCGCCAGAGCGCCTGGATACTCGACCGCTTACTTACTTAAATTTGCTCGGTAGTTTTCCGCCGACAGCGCCAGACAAATCCTTGCCTTTAACGGCTTCCGCCAACGCGCGCCCATTTGCCGCCGTCGGTTCAGACAACAATTTCGCGGCTTCGGGAACTTGACCTTTCACGAGATCGAGCACTGCTTTTGCATTAGCGATTCGTTTTTCCTGAGCAGCCTTATATTTCGGATGATCCGATTTCGAAATCGCCGCGGTCGCGCTGACCAATGCCGCCGCTTGCCCGACGACATACATTTGCGATTTCTCGGCCGCGTTCATTTCCTTGTTGACCGTTACATCCGGAGGATAAAAACGATGCCGCACAGTACCCTGACTATACATGACGAGTTCAAAGTCAGGATTGAGCGGATGTTCGTTGTCGAGCATGGCCGCGGCTGCCTTGGCGTCTAGCTTCTCGTTCGCTAGGCCGTGACAGGACATGCAATTGGCGGCGACGTCGAAAAGACGATCGGGCCGAACCATGCCGGCGGCTTCGGAATTCTTGATACGTTCGGCCTTATGCGCGGCTGGCTCGCCATCGCGCTTCACGCCTTTGCCATAATCATTATGAACCGCCATCCAATCGGAAGCGGGGCCGTGGCAACTTTCGCAAGACGGACCCGATACCAGCTTCACCTTGGCGCCGGCATCTTTTTGCGCCCCGGTATAGTGGCAAAGCGCGCAGGTCGCCGACTTTTTCATGCGCTTGTCGCCAATCGCCTTTACGATCTTCTTCGCCCGCTTATCCTTATGGATACCCTTGTAAGATTTGAAATGCTCCGTGCCTTCCCAAACCTTGGCTTC
>JAJFJC010000493.1 GCA_021774385.1 Alphaproteobacteria bacterium | reverse complement strand
AAGCAGGCGCGTGAGATATTTGCGGCGCCCGCCATCAAGGCCTTCTCCGCCGGCGAGACCCGGCCCGGCACACCGATCGAGACCATCGACGACATACGTACGTTCGCTCGGGAAAATGGCACCACGATCTATCATCCAGTTGGTACCTGCAAGATGGGTGAGGACCCGATGGCGGTGGTCGATTCCAGGCTCCGCGTACATGGGATTTCAGGTTTGCGGGTGATCGACGCGTCGGTCATGCCGGTGGTTACCACCGGGAACACCAACGCGCCGACGATCATGATCGCGGAGAAGGGGGCGGCGATGATCCGAGAGGACAACGCCGCGTAAGCAAGCGTGGACATTGGCTTTAGGTTCGGTTCAGCCGCCGAAGCTTTCGATTCTTTTGCCCGACGCGGTGACAAAGTAGGGTGTGTCGCCTTCTAACGTCGTGCGTTGCATATGCCGTTCATACTTTTCATCGTCGAAGGGCAAGGCGCGGTGCTGAGTGCAACGGTTGTCCCACAATATGGCGTCGCCTTTCTTCCAGCGATGGGTGTAAGTGAATTCGGGCTTCACCACATGCGCGGTTAATTCAGCGATAAGCGCGTCGCCTTCGTCCTTCGGGATGCCTTCGATTTCCACCGCCCAGCGGCCGATAAAGAGCGCGGTGCGTCCTGTCTCCGGATGCGTCCGGGTTATCGGGTGCCAGATGTCGGGACGGGAGCGCTTTTCCTGTTCCGTCAGCGGCGGCAGGTTGGGGTAGTTGGCTTCGTGCCGCTCGGCACGGCTGAATCGGCCGAGGCGGCCCTCGATCCTGTCGCGGGTTGTTTGGGGCAAAGCTTCATAGGCCGCATAGGTGTTGGCGAAGGATGTATCGCCCCGGTCGGGCGGGATTTTCAGCGCGTGCAGCAGCGAGCCCATGTTGGGTAGTTTCTTGTCCTCGCCATCGCTGTGCCATCCCCAACCGGCGCGGCGCAAACCAATCGGCGTGCCGTTCCGTTTGACGTTCGACACCACCATGATCTCGGGATGCTCAGGATGGTTCGTCGGCACATCATGGCCGATGCCGGGCATGATGTGGAGATCACCGAACCGCTGGGTAAAAGCGACATGCCGTGCCGTTGTCCAACTCACATCCCTGAATAGCAGGATGCAATGTTGTAGCCAGAACCGCCGAATTTCCGCGATCGTTTTTTCACCGAGAGGGCCCGCCAGGTCGACACCGCGAGTTTCGGCGCCGAGCGATTCACAGAGCGGACGAGCTTCGATTGTCATTTCGGCGGCTCCTCGGATTCCCTCTATTTCTTCAATTGCCTCGCAATGGCTTCGGGGGTGGCCTCTCCCGCGAAATAGACGAACGCTTCGTCCCATTCCAAGGGCAAGTCGACCAAAACGCCCGGTTCCGTTGCCGTGGCGGCGAAGGCCAATGCTTCCCGCAGGATCTTGGTCTGCATGGCGGTATCTTTCGCGTGCCCGAAAGTATTGCCCATCGGGAAATTGACGAACAGGCTACGCGGCGGTTTTACCAATGCGGTGATATCCCGCCCGGTCGAAACGGTGACGGTCGGAATGCCGGTTTCTTCTACAACTCGTGCAACCAGACCCACGGTCTGGTGATCGAGCGGTCAAGCCGGGATGGCGATGAGCAGGTCCACGCCATCCGCGACAAGTTCATCGGCGAACGCGGGCGCCGACTCGCCGAGGATCTTGCTGCGGTTATAGGTCCGGCCCATGAAGCCGCTCCAGTGGCGCGGGGCGACGGCGCCAATCTCGCCGGCGTCGGCCAATTCCCGCAGCCGGTCGACCGGCAACAGGCAATTCAGATCGAGGTCCGCGTCGGTATGGTCGTAATAGCTGTCATGGATCTGATACTCGTCCGACGGCACCGAGGGATCGATGGCGTCGACGCGGTGATCGTTGCGCGCGTCCGGATCGAAGGGCATCGTCGCGCAATGCGAAATACCACCACTGACCAGCATCGCCACCGTGCACTCGGATAGCGGTTTGGTCAGGGACGTCCAGGGCGCGGTTGGGTTCTCGCTCCATTTGTAGGCCGGAAAGCCCATGGAGCCGTATTTCTCGTTCAGGGCATCGACATAGCGGATTGGTTCCATCGCCGAAGGTCTCCTTCTCTTGCCATGCGGATAATGGATCATGGTAGGGCGGCGCGGAGTCTGGTGCAATTATTCCTTCGTTTTCCGGGCTGACCGTCCGGCTTCCGAGCGCGGCCCCATCGGTTCGGGCTGGAAGGGGCCGTCGCGCATTTGCAGATAGGCGCGTACACCCTCGGTACGTTGAACCTCGAACAGTTTTTCGCGATAATCGTTGTGCGATGAATGCGCCATCGCGCCAAGCGCACCTTCCAGCGCCAGTGCCGCATTCACGCCTGAGGCCTGCATTCCCTGCATGGCGATGGCCTTGTTGATCCGCACCGCCGGTTCCGGCACCAGCGCGATGCGGGCTGCCAGCGCGCGTGCCCGCGCTATCAGTTCGTCATGCGGCACGACTTCATTGACCATGCCGATGCGGTAGGCTTCCTCGGCATCGAAGTGATCGCCGGTCAAGGCCCAGCGATTGGCCGCCTTCCAGCCGCACAGCGCGGTGAAAAGGTAGGTCGTGTTTGAGATATGCCGGACCTCGGGTTGCGAGAACACCGCCTTGTCCGAGGCGATGGTGATGTCGGCAGCGAGTTGATACCAGAAGCCACCGCCCATCGCCCAACCGTTGACGGCGGCGATGATCGGCTTGCCGAGCTTCCACATATGGCCCCATTTTTCTGCATTCTTGGCGTCACCGCGCTGCCAGGTTTCGATGAAATCGGCGATACTTAGGCCTGTTGGGTCGGTTTTCTTGCGGCCGCTGTCGCCGCCGCCTTGGTCGTAACCGGCGCTGAACGCGACGCCCGCACCGGTCAGGATGATTACTCGGACGGCGCGGTCCGCGTCGGCAGCGTCGAAGGCGGCGTGAAGTTCCGCTTCCATGGTCGGTGACAGCGCATTCATCACTTCCGGACGGTTCAGCGTAATGGTCGCGATGCCGTCCTCGACCTCGTAAAGGATATCATTGTCGCTCATGGCCGGGTCTCCTGATTGTTGCGATGATGTTTAAACTGGCACTTCGCCCTCCAGCATGATGCGGTGCATGACGCGAAGCTGATTCAGATCGTAATCCGCGTTCGCGCGGTGCATCGTGCAGCGATTGTCCCAGACGATTAAATCGCCCGCCTGCCAGCGATGGCGGTATTGAAATTGTGGCTGAAAAGCGAATTCATAGAGCTCATCGAGCAATGCATCGCTCTCCGGTTCGCCCCAGCCATCGATGTGATCGATCCGATTGGGATTGATATAAAGCGCTTTTTGCCCGCTTTCGGGATGGGTGCGGATCAGCGGATGAACGACGGGCGGCGTTTCGGCTTCTTCCTCGGCGGACCGTATGGCAACCCAGGATTTGTTGCGGCGGCTGCGATACTTATGTACGGCGCGCAGACCTTCTAAGCGTTGCCGTAGGGTGTCCTGTAGGGCGTTTAAGACGGCATGGCAGTTGATGAATTCCGTATCACCACCGTCGTTCGGCAGGGTCTTGGCCAACAACAACGTTAAGGTCGCCGGTGCGGCGAGGTAAGAATCGTCGGTGTGCCAATACTTCGCCTGGACAAGCAGTTTGCCTTCAAGCGATGGCGGACGGTTTGAAACGATTGAAACTTCTGGTGCGCCATCGATACGGTCGCGGCGAAGAAGGAAGGATTTCGGTCGCCCGAAAAGGCGCGAGGCGTCGGCAAAGGCGCGCGCATCCAGAGACTGGCCACGGATGCAGAGCACAAGATGATCGGTTAGCGCGCGTTTCAACACCGACAATTCCTTGGCATCGAGAGGTGTGCTCAAGTCAACGCCGGTTACCGCGGCACCCACAACGTCGCTTAGGGCCTTAATCCGCATGCTCTCCTCTTTCCCCGCCTGTCTTTTGTTCCTCAGTCCGTTCCGGGCATTGCCGCTCTCAGCTTTGCTCGGTCGGCCGATATCGTCGCACACACCATGCGGCTTGCCGAGTGTTGTCCGTATTTTGTTGGATCGGCGTTCCTCTTTATCTAAAAGCATGGGGCGATATCCCGCCGTCGCGAAGCATGGTTTGATGCAGGTTTCGCGCCGACCCCACGGATACCCGGCTTGAGGAGGCTAAACTATGGAAGCCCTGATCCAACGTGCCGAATTCGTTTGGCGGGAAACGCTTGTCCATTTGGTGAGTCTCGAATTTTATGCGCAGATTGCCATTGTCGCCATCGCCCTCTTGCTCGCTTGGGGCGTTGCGGGCCTAGTTTCCACCCGTGTCGGCATGTTTCGCGAGACGCCCCAACCTGGGCTGCTTTTTGAGCTTCGCACCACGTTGCATGGTGCCAAAACGTTGCTTTTGCCATTGCTGGCGTTCTTATTCCTTGGTATCGCGACGCCGGTTAGCGTGGATGCCTTTGATGCGGCATGGCTCGTCCGCGTGGCGCAAGGTTCGGCGCTTATCTTTGTTGTCTATTCCTTCGCGCGTCATTTTATCAAGAACGCGACCATTGTCCTTGCTTTGAAGTGGGTCGGCATCCCGCTTGCACTTCTTTATATGGTCGGCTGGTTGGAAGGCGTGATCACGCATCTCGAAGACATATCCTTCGAGGTGGGCAATATCAGCATCACGCTTTACGCCATCGTGCGTACATTCTTCTTTGGTATCATTTTGTTCTGGCTCGGGCGTCTTTCGAATGCGACCGGGCAGCGGGTAATCCGGAATCAGCCGGCGCTAGATGTCGGTACCCGGGAGGTAATCGCGAAGCTGTTCGAGATCGGCCTGTTCGCGGTGATCTTCCTTTTGCTGCTCAATATCATGGGCATCGATTTGACCGCGTTGGCGGTATTTGGCGGTGCGCTGGGTGTTGGTCTTGGGTTTGGGCTGCAGCAAATCGCGTCGAATTTCATATCGGGGATTATTATTCTGATCGACCGGACCATCACCATTGGTGATTACATCGAGTTGGAGGATGGCCGGTCCGGCAAGCTGCGCGAACTCACGATGCGTTCCGCGACGCTGGAAACGTTTGACGGCAAGGACATCATGGTGCCGAATGAGCGTTTCATTACAACGGCATTCACGAACTGGACGCATCACAACAAGAAGCAACGGTATTCCTTACGGTTCCAGGTCGCCTATAAGACCGAGCTCGAAGCGATGTTCGAGATCGTTCGCGGCGTCGTTGCCAGTCATCCGAAAGTCCTGAGTGGCGACGATTTGCCGGTCGCGGAACGCCCGGACGCTGAGATCGAGAACTTCGGCGATTCCGGCATTAACATCCTGGTCGAATTTTGGATGGAGGGGATCGACGATGGCGAAAACCGCGTTGGTGCCGACCTCTTGCTTATGATTTGGACCGCTCTAAGTGCCAATGACATAGAGATTCCGTTCCCGCAGCGTGAAGTTAAGGTGTTGGGCGAAACCAAATCCGCCGCACAAGAAGAGCGCTAGATTTAGCTCCTTGCCTACCGGCATTTTGGAAACGATATGTGTCGTGAATTTTAGGCTGCTTTTTCCGGGGTTTCACGATGATATCGTAACAGACAGGTTGATTTCACTGTTCGATTTTGTTTCTAGCAGCTAGATCTAGAAGAAGAATTTTCTGTGCAACCGGTGGGGCGTTCTCTGGTAGTTCGGGCTTTTTGCCTATCTCGAATGTGTGATCGCAATCGTCTTGAATTATTCTATGCTTCAATTAGTGTCCACGTTGGGAACCGGGGACCCTCGTTTGCGAACCTTCCCGTGTGCAAAAACTTTGTTTACCGAAACTC
>JAJFJC010000492.1 GCA_021774385.1 Alphaproteobacteria bacterium | reverse complement strand
CCGCTCGCGTTCGTCGGTATCTAGACTGACACCCTCATAGTCGTGATAGGACAGCCGTTTGTAGAATCCCGTCGAGGCCATGGAGATTGGCTGCAGCCCTTCCTTCACCGCCGCGATCGCCATTCCGGCGCGGGTGTGGGTGTGCATGACGCATTTATGTTCATCCGAATTCGCCAGATGAACGGCAGAATGAATGACAAACCCGGCCCGGTTTATGGGATACGCGCTTTGATCGACAATGTTTCCGTCGCAATCGATTTTTACCAGATTGGAGGCCGTGACCTCGTCATAGTTCAAGCCAAACGGGTTGATCAGGAAATGCGCTTCCGGGCCCGGCACGCGTGCCGTCAGGTGGCCATAGATTTGTTCGGTCCAGCCGTAATAATCGACCATACGGTAGGCCGCCGCCAGTTGGACACGCAGGCCGTGCTCGGCTTCTTCCGGCGGCAGGGCGTAGAGGTCGATATCAGTGAATGATCCGTCCATGGTGAACTCCTTGATCTCGAATATTGAGCGCTGGCGCTCTAGGCGCCCTGAAAAAGGTCTTGTTGCCGATCTCGTCCGTATTCAGCAGGGTTTTCAAACGCCAACAGTTTTTGCTTCGTTTCCAGCCCACCGCCAAATCCCGTGAGAGACCGGTCGGACCCGATGACCCGATGGCACGGAACGACGATCGGCAGTGGATTGGCATGATTGGCGCCGCCGACGGCGCGACTCGCTTTGGGGCGCCCGACAAGACGAGCCAACGCGCCATAGGATACGGTCGCACCAAATGGCACCTTGCGCAGCGCGGTCCACACATCTTTTTGAAAATCCGTGCCGTCCATTTCAAGCGTCATCGTGAACGCGACCCGCTCACCGGCAAAATATTCGCTCAATTGCCGCGCGGCATCTGCAAACATCGTGTCGTCACGAACCCAGCCGGCTTTTGGTTGCAGTGCCTGACTGCCGGTCGGGAAATTGATCAGCATCAGCGCATCGGCATCGCCGGCAAGCAGAAGCCGTCCGACCGGGCTTTCAAGATAGGTATAGTGGGTAATCGTCGGCGACACCCGCTTGGTATTCCGTTTGAGCGCTACCGCACCTTCGTTATTTTCTGTCTGCATGCCGCAATTCTAACGTGGCAACCCGGCAAGTACCATCACCGCATGCAGTGCATTCTCCTGTCCGACGTCATGCCAACACTCTTTAACCGTCACCCCCGGCTTGGCCGGGGGGCTATGTCGAAGCCTATCGCCAAAGCCGAGCAATGATCGACGACCGTGCCGGCACCCTGCTATCCGATAGCGTTGTATCACTATGGATCCCCGGTCAGGCCGGGGATGACGGAATTGGGCGCGCTATTTGAACCCTCCCTTATTGGCGCGATTACACGGTCAGTGGCTGAAACCGGTCCATGAATTCGAGCACGGCGGCCTCATCCTCCGTGGGCAAGCGCAATATAACCCGGTCGGCGCCGCAATCGAGCGCCTCGCGCACCATCGCCTCGTCCGTACCTGGCGCGAGGAAAAGAATCGACGTCGTGAGTTGCGAGGGGTCGCGGCCATTGGCTTCCATCTGTTCGCGGACATCGGCCATGCTGCGTTCGGTACGTTCCAAGCTGAAGGAAATCGGAATCCAGCCTTGCGCGCGGCGCGCCACCCGCTTGCGGCCCAATGGCGTATCGAACACGCCGAGCAGGATTGGCGGATGCGGCTGCTGGATTGGTTTGGGATAGGACCAGGCGCGCTCGAAACTGACATACTTGCCTTGATAGCTCGCTTCCTCCTGCGTCCACAGCGCTTGCATGGCTTCCAGGTTTTCCCAGAGCCGGGGCCAGCGGTCCTCATACGCGACGCCGTGATCGTTCATTTCCTCGACATTCCAGCCCGCGCCGACACCGAATAGAAACCGGCCATTGGAAATCCAGTCGATAGTGGCGACCTCCTTGGCCAGCGTAATCGGGTCGTGTTGATTGATCAGGCTGATCGCCGTGCCAATCTTGATCCGCTCGGTCACCGCCGCCGCCGCCGCACTGGAAGCGAAGGGGTCCGCCATATGGGCATACTCTCGGGGCATTTTGTCGAGGCCGGGAAACGGTGTCGAGCGCGCCGCGGGAATATGGGTGTGTTCGGGAAACCAGATCGACTCATAGCCGCGATCCTCGGCAGCCTTTGCCAGGATGTCCGGCCTGATGCTGTATTCGGTATTGAAGCTGAACAGGCCTAGAGCCATGGTTTTCCCTATTCCGTCCTGTGGTCCGCGCCGGTGCGCGTCAATTGTTTTTCAATACCTTTATATTGGTCTTGGATATAGGCGCTGGCCGGGCGCGGCGTGAAAAACTTCAACCACAGACGCACTACATGGCGCTTTCGGCTTGGGTCAGGGTCGTCGGTAAACGCGCTGCGGCCATGCAGAACCGTATAGTTGTTCACGAACTGAATATCGCCGGGCTGAAGTTCCATTTCAAAGACAAGCGCCGGATCGTTCATTGCCGCATCGATGGCGGCAAGCGCATCCGCCTTTTGAGGCGAAAGCGTCACGCCGGGTGAATCGATGGCTTTCTGAATAGTGCCGCGCCGGAAAGAGCAGCTCAGCACGCCGTCGGTCACGTCAAAGACGGGGCCATTCCAGGTCCTCATCTCGCCGGCGGCTTCGGTATAGATATAGGGAAGCCCCTCGTAGAGTGGCGGCAGGCAGTCCGGATGCCCGTCCAGCAATGCGTTGTGCACCGACATCGAACTGACGATGCGGCTTAGGCCACCTGAACGACCCTGACGCAGGCACAGCAGCGACGTCATATCAGCACGGTCGACATGGAAATCCAGTGCCGCACTGGTCTGATAGCCTCGCGTCCGTGTTGCCGTGGGGTCATCCTTCGCATGATCGTAGACATGACCCAGCATGTCGCCATAGGTGTTCTGTGAGATCGCCCGGCCCAGATGCGTCCCGATACCCCACTTCATCACGAATAAATCGTCGTCGCTGTAACGTTCCACCGGAATGCCGCGCAACAAGAAGAACCCACGTCCCGTGCGCACTTCGCGTTCCAGCTCGGCAAGCGCGGGCCCCAGCACCGGTAGCGGAAAATCGGCTTGGGCGATGTCTGTCATATTGACGTCCCGCCGGCGCACGGCGCGCAACGCCAGGTCGAGATCTTCAATCTCCGCGTCGCTCAGGACATGAGTCCAGTCGTCACTGGCAGCTATTTCATCACGCGTCCAAGCGCTGGTACCTTTAACCGGTATATTGTGAATTTCGCTAACTGACATTTAAAAAGCCCTCTCTCGTGGCGTTTCTAGCGCCCGTTCAACGGTGTTACGGACCAAATGGACAAGCGCGGCGCTCGATTCCGCGGGGATTCCGTCGCACACCGCTATTGCGCCGCCGCCGCCGCCATCGATCAGACCGAGCCCAACACCGACGTGATGCAAAGCAACCTCCACGTCAGGATCGTGGCACAACGACGCGTCTTCGCGCAGTAACGCCAGCCCCGCGACAACACCATAGCAGCCCAAGTTAGAACTGTTCGCGACAACCAGCGCGTCGCAATCGGTTGTGCTGATAATGCCACCGCCGCAAGGCGTGCGATCGGCCAAATCGAGATCGGGCAATTCACGGATCAGCGCCTCGCGAATTTTGCCATTACCGATCTCGTTACCGCCGTCGGTGACAGAGATGGTCGGTTTGCCCGCCGCCTGCATAAGCCGAAAGCATTCATCAAAGGCATGATGATGTTCGGTCAATGGAACCCCATTCATACTGTAGATCTTGCCGTTGCCGTTCTGGCCCAATCGCTCGATGGCGACCATAGCGTCGAAGTCGCGCGCGATAGTTTCGTTGACGGTGGGGTCGCCACGTTTGACGGCATCAACGGTGATATCAAGGTTGAGATGTCGCGCAAGAAAATCAATCGGCGGGTTGGTTTCCGGATCGGAATAAATTGTAACGCGGTGTCCAATCCGTGCCAGCGCCTGCGCAAGGATAACGGTGCCGTAGGGACCGTCGCTTTCGCCGACCGGCATTTGATCAGGTACCCAAGCGCCGGTGACCAAGGCGACCCGCATCGGATCGCCAGCCAACGGCCGCGCCGCCGCCAGAATCAGCGGTTCGTTATGCGCGGCGCGGGCTATCTCGAAGATACGCCATTTGAAACCGCGCGGGATG